>NZ_JBFTOU010000015.1:0-195367 GCF_056398125.1 Pseudomonas sp. 05L36
TCTAGCCAGATGCATTCTTTATCGGCGCTTGGGTGAAAGGAGGAGGGGCGAAATCTCCCACGGATCTGTACTGCGCTAACAGTCAGAATCGAGCTTTGTCCCTCCTCCTCCCTTCAAGTCCTAGCATACAAGCGAGCTTGCTCGCGATGAGGGCATGACATCCACCATCTATGTGACAGTTCCACCGCCATCGCGAGCAAGCTCGCTCCCACATTGAACCGAGCCGCTTCAACTTGGTGCGCAAATCAAAAACAACGCACCAACTTCAACCAAAAAACTCACTCCATCGATACCAGTCCCACGTCCCCTTCAGCCATTTCCTACGCATCATGTCGATTGGCAAGCCCCTTGCTCTAGCCTGAGCATTGTCCATTGCTGGAAGCCTTCCGATGCTGGTGATTCATCGCAGAATCGACCTTCAACCCGTTTGGGCCGCCGAACTGCACCTGACGTTCGAAGCCCGCAGCAAAAGCCGTTTGCGCTGTTTCAGTGCCGAGGGCGAAGACGTCGGATTGTTTTTGGAGCGCGGCCAGCCGCCGTTGCATGACGGCGAATGCCTGCAAGCCGAAGACGGGCGAATCGTGCGTGTCTGCGCCCGCCCCGAACAATTGCTCCACGTCACCTGCGCCAATACCTTTGAACTGACCCGCGCGGCCTATCACCTGGGCAATCGCCATGTCGCCCTGCAAGTCGGCGACGGCTGGTTGCGCCTGCTCGACGATTACGTGCTCAAGGCCATGCTCGAACAACTCGGTGCCGTTGCCGTGAATATCGAGGCGCCATTCCAGCCGGAACATGGCGCCTACGGCGGTGGCCATCACCACTCGCGCCACGGCGATGAAGACTTCAACTACGCGCCGAAACTGCACCAGTTCGGCGTACGCCCATGAACCCGGCTTGGGCGCTGTTGCGTCTGGCCAGCCCGCAACTGCCAATTGGCGGCTACAGCTACTCCCAAGGGCTGGAAATGGCTGTGGATAACGGCCGGGTTCACGACCCCGACAGTGCGCGACGCTGGATCAGCGATCAGTTGCTTTTGAATCTGGCACGCTTCGAAGCGCCGCTGCTGCTCGCCCATTGCGTGGCCGCCAGCAAGGAAAACTGGGACGAATTGCTGCAGAGCTGCGAAGCGCATCGCGCCAGTCGCGAAACCCGCGAGCTGCATCAGGAGAGCCGGCAGATGGGCTACTCCTTGCAGCAATTGCTCAATGGCTTGCCGGAACTCGACGCGCCGGCCCGTGCCTTCCTCGAACAACGCAGCGAGCCACATCTGGCTCTGGGTTGGGCCTTGGCCGCGCGCGCCTGGCAGATCAGCCCGCAGGACGCCCTGGCCGCGTGGCTCTGGAGCTGGCTGGAAAACCAATTGGCGGTGCTGATGAAGACCTTGCCATTGGGTCAGCAAGCGGCCCAGCGCCTGACCAGCGAACTGTTGCCGCTGTTGCAGCAGGCCCAGCAGGACGCCAGCCACATCCACCCCGATCACTACGGCAGCGCCGCTTTCGGCCTGTCCCTGGCGTGTATGGCCCACGAGCGCCAGTACAGCCGTCTGTTCCGCTCCTAGGGCCCCTAATTTTGGAGAATCACATGAACACACAACCCCTGCGCGTCGGCATCGGCGGCCCGGTCGGCTCCGGCAAAACCGCCCTGACCCTGGCCCTGTGCCTGGCCCTGCGCGAGCGCTACAACCTGGCCGTGGTGACCAACGACATCTACACCCGCGAAGACGCCGACTTTCTGGTGCGCAATGAAGCCCTGGCGCCGGAACGCATCATCGGCGTGGAAACCGGTGGTTGCCCGCACACGGCCATCCGCGAAGACGCCTCGATCAACCTCGAAGCCGTGGATCAACTCAATCGCCGTTTTCCGGGGCTGGATCTGATCCTGGTGGAGTCCGGTGGCGACAACCTCTCCGCCACCTTCAGCCCGGAACTGTCGGACCTGACGATCTACGTGATCGACGTCTCGGCCGGCGACAAGCTGCCACGCAAGGGTGGACCGGGGATCTGCAAATCCGACCTGCTGGTGATCAACAAGATCGACCTCGCGCCGCTGGTCGGTGCCTCGCTGGAGATGATGAACAGCGACACCCAGCGCATGCGCAACGGCAAGCCGTTCGTGTTCAGCAATCAGAAAACCGGCCTGGGTCTGGAAGAGATCATCGCCTTCATCGAACGCCAGGGTTTGCTCATAGCGGCCTGATCACCACTTATCAACAAGGAAGCTTATCCATGACACTCAAACGCATTCTCGGCGCCCTGGCCCTGCTGCTGGCCCCGGCTCTCGCCTTCGCCCATCCGGGACACGGCGACAACGGCTTGATCGCCGGCATCAGCCATCCGCTTGGCGGCCTCGATCACTTGCTGGCGATGCTGGCGGTCGGTCTGTGGGCGGCACAGCAGCAAGGCACCGCACGCTGGGCGCTGCCGTGCACCTTTGTCGGCACCCTGTTGATCGGAGGGCTGTTGGGTTTTGAAGGATTGAACCTGCCGGCACTGGAGAGCGGGATTGCCGCTTCCGTGTTGGCTTTGGGGCTGGCGGTTGCCTTGGCAGTGCGTCCACCGTTGGTGATGGCGGTGGGTGCGACAGCGTTGTTTGCGTTGTTCCATGGTGTCGCGCACGGGCTGGAACTGCCGGACATGTCGAGTCCCTGGACCTACGCCGCAGGCTTTGTCGCCGCGACGGCGGTGTTGCACGCGGCGGGTTATGCACTGGTGCGGGTTTTGCCGCAGGCGGCAGCGCCATTGGTGCGATTGGCGGGTGCGGCTTCGGCGGCGACCGGGGTGTGGTTGTTGGCGGGCTGATTTTTTGTTGCCGGTGATGGCCCCATCGCGAGCAGGCTCGCTCCCACATTGGTCCTGTGCAAACAGATCCATTGTGGGAGCGAGCCTGCTCGCGATGACGGCCTGACAGACACCACCCCTCTCAGGCCTGCTAACATGTCGCGCAATCGCCCCTGCCGTGACGACGCCAGCCAATGCCGCCTGTTTCCCGCTCCGCCTCTCAGCCAGAACTGACCGCCCTGTTCGCCTCGGTGCAACAGCACTTCCTGAACGTCATCGTGCCGCTCTGGCAAGGCCCGGGCTGGAACGCCGACATGGCGTTGCCCTACGAGGCGCTGGATGCCGGACACCAACCGCTGCCACCGCAACGCTACCGGGCCATGGCCTGTGCGCGACAGTTGTATCTGTTTGCCAACCTGATCGGTCAGGTGCCGGGCGCCGAAGAGCGTGCCGCCGCGTTGTTCCGCTCGTTGCAGCGGCACTTCCACGATGCCGAGCACGGCGGCTGGTTCTACAGTGTCGATGCGCAAGGTGCGCCGCTGGATCAGCGCAAGGACCTCTACACCCACGCCTTCATCCTGTTCGCCTGCGCCCATTACTGGAACAAGGTCCGCGAGCCTCTGGTGGAGTCGGTGCTCAATGCCTCGCTGGAAGTGATTGCGCAGCGTTTCGCCACGGACGACGGTCTGTACGAAGCCACGCTCGACCGCGACTGGGCATCGCTGGACAGCGGCCCTTTGCAAAACCCGCTGATGCACCTGGCCGAAGCATTCCTCGCCACACTGCAAGTCCGTGAAGACCTCGACGTGCAACAGGCGCTCGTCGGGTTATGCACAGCCATGCACGCGCGCTTCATCGATCCGCAGCGCGGCGTGTTGATGGAAAAGCCGCTGGGGTCTGTGGATAACTGGTTTGAACCGGGGCATCAGTTCGAGTGGTATTTCCTGCTGGAATCCTCGGCGCTGTTACGCCATTCGGCGCTGCATGCCGATCTGGAGCGGGCCTTCGCCTTTACCGAGCAAATGGGCGTCGATCAGCAGACTGGCGCCGTGCGGGCGATGCTCGACTTCGCAGCGGATCACGGCGTCCGGGACGCCACGCAGCGTATCTGGGCGCAGGCCGAGTACCTGCGCGCGTTGACACTGCGACCGCACAGCGAAGCAGATGTACTGCGCCAGTTGCAGGCGTTGCAGCAGCGCTCGCTGCATGCCGGCGGCTGGTACGAATGCCGTGACGAGCACGGTGAAGTCAGCCGCCGCGACATGCCATCGACAACGCCCTATCACCTTGCGACTTGTTATCGCGGGTTGGCGGAATATCTCGCCACAAGGTGAAATCCAATCACTCAGTCCACTTGCGATCCCCGGTAAAGCTGATGGTCAGCCATCGCGCGGCATCCGGCTTACCGAGTTTCGCGGAAATTTCCTCGCGCAAACTGTCCAGTTGCCCCACACCGTCCAGCCAGTAATCCTTCGGCAATACGATGTGAATCTCGATAAAACAGGCCCTGCCGTGTTTCTGCACGTAGGAAATGTAATCGTCGAAACCATGCTCGACCTTCGCCACCTCCATCACCTGACGCACCTTGTCGTCCAGTTGATCCGGGACGATGCCCAACACATCGCGCAATGCCGGTCCGAGGATTTTGAGCGCCGGAGGAAGCATGCCCAGGGCCAGCAGAATCAGAATCATCGGATCGACATACACCGCCCACTTGTCGTAACCCTGAGTCTTGAGCAGCAGCGCGATCAGGAAACTCACCAGCAGTCCCGCCGACAGCATCGCGTCCACCAGCCAACTGATGTTGTCGAACTGGATCAGCGACGACTTGAGTGTGCGATTGCGATGGCGGACGTAGAAGAAGTAAATCAGTTCAACGACGGTAAACACCGCCGCGTAGAGGATCACCAGACCGAGCTCGACCTCGCGGCCGCCACTGATGATGCCAAACACACCGTTGAGAAAGGCATAAATGGCAACCAGGAACAGGAAGCTGCCCTCGATCACCAGTACCATGGGTTCCAGGTGCCAGTAACCGAACTGGAAGCGCTGGTTGCTTTCCTTGGCGATCAGCCTGGCGGTGATCAGCATCAGGACCTTGATGAAGGCCGCGATTAACGAAAAGAAGCCATCGAACAGGATGGATTGGGCGCCCGAAACAAAACCGGTGATGATCCCGGCGAATGTCACGGCGAGCATCAGGAAGGTCGATTGTTTGAGCAGCGACTGCTCGCCTCGATTACTCACTTGATCTCCTTTAAAGCCTCTAGACCGCCGGGTGCGGCGGATTGCTTGAGGGAGGAGTCTAGCTGAAGCTTTGTGTCGCCTGAGCCGGCCCCTTCGCGAGCAGGCTCGCTCCCACAGGTTCAATGCGATCCATGTGGGAGCGAGCCTGCTCGCGAAAGGCCGTTACTCGGTCTTAAGACTTGCGCTCGATAGCAAACCCGGACCAGGTCTGACTCACCGGCATCAGCTCCAGGCTGTTGATGTTGATGTGCGCCGGGGCATTGAGCACCCAGAAGATTGTTTCGGCGATGTCTTGCGGCTGAATCGGCTCGGCGCCGGCGTAAGTGGCGTTGTAGCGCTCCTGGTCACCGGCAAAACGCACCAGCGAGAACTCACTCTCGCACAGGCCCGGCTCGATGTTGCTGACCCGTACACCCGTGCCTTGCAGGTCGCAGCGCAGGTTCAGGGAGAACTGTTTGACGAACGCCTTGGTCGCGCCATACACGTGGCTGCCCGGGTACGGGTAGTTGCCGGCGATGGACCCCAGGTTGACGATACCGGCACCACGACCGTGGGCAATCAGGCGTGGCAGCAGCAGACGGGTGCTGTACATCAGGCCTTTGACGTTGGTATCGACCATGGTGTCCCAATCGTCCAGATCGCACTTGGGCGCCGGATCGACGCCCAGGGCCAGGCCGGCATTGTTGATCAACCCGCGCAGCTTGGCAAAGGATGGTGGCAGATTGGCAATCGCCTCCTCCATGGCCTTGCGATCACGCACATCGAGCACCAGGCCATGGACTTCGGTCTGCTTCGACAGCTCGGCGCACAGCGCATTGAGGCGCTCCTCACGACGGCCAGTCAGCACCAGTTTCCAGCCGGCCTCGGCAAAACGACGGGCACAGGCTTCACCAAAACCTGAGGTCGCGCCGGTAATAAACAGGGTGTTGAACATCGTGTTCTCCTTGCTTCGGCTGATCGCCAGCCATTGGAATAGAAAATCAGCAGGCAGCATGCCCGGCCTTTTTCACAGCGGCAACCACCGTTCAAGCTGTTCAAAAAACACTCAATACCGGCAAACCCTCGACCAGCGTGGCCTGCAGCCATGTGCGCGCACGTTATCCACAGGCCGGTCCACAGTCTTTGGGGGCAAGTGGAAAAGCTGTAAGCCGCTATCCACAAGGCTTTGCGCGGGGTTTTAAAACTTTTTTGCTTGACCCTCAACCGCCTGCTGTGTAGCCCTTGGCCATTTTCATGACTGACGGGTCAAACCGACGATGGCGCCAAGCCAGTAACCACGGCCTTCAGCCGAGTCTTTCCAGAGTTTAATCACAGACTTATCCACAGGCTTGTCCACGCCGATTTCATGCATTTTCATCCCGAACAAAAAGGTTGACAAAGCGGCCTGCAAGCTGCGCAAAAACGCCTGATCAAAAAACAACCACACCTCTGCAAGCCACGGTTTAAAAGGCGTCCAGCCAGCTACTCCCACGTTATTCACAGCCGGTTCCACAGCAAACGGGGACAAGTCAAAACTGTGACAAAACAACTATTTGCAGCGGCTTTATGTCGCGGTTTCGGAGCTCGGAAATTTTGTTTTCCACAATTTCCCGCAAGCACGCCAAAAACCCTGTAGGAGCGAGCCTGCTCGCGATGGACGTCAACGATAACGCGAACATTCTGGATAAATGCGTTGTCCTGGGGATCTTCGCGAGCAGGCTCGCTCCTACAGGGGATTTGTGGTGTTTGGGAGATGTAAAAAAGCCCCGGCGATTGCGCGCCGGGGCTTGTGTACAACCAATGAAACTCAGTGCCCGCCGAGATAGGCGTTACGCACATCCTCGTTGACCAACAGCTCCTTGCCGGTACCCGTCATGCGGATTTCGCCGTTGACCATCACGTACGCCCGGTCCGACAACCGCAGGGCGTGGTTGGCGTTCTGCTCCACCAGGAAGATGGTCATGCCGGTCTTGGCCAGTTCCCGCAGGGTGGCGAAGATCTGCTTCACCACGATCGGCGCCAGGCCCAGGCTCGGCTCATCCAGTAGCAACAACTTGGGCCGGCTCATCAGGGCACGGGCGATGGCGAGCATTTGCTGCTCGCCACCGGACATGGTCATCGCCCGCTGGGTACGCCGCTCTTCGAGCCGCGGGAACAGCTCGAACATGCGTTGCATGTCTTCCTTTGCGTACTTGTCACCGATAGGGATGGTGCCCATCAGCAGGTTCTCCTCGACGGTCATGTCGGGAAACACCCGCCGCCCTTCCGGCGATTGCGCGATGCCGTTGGAGGCGATGTAGTGGGACGACTTGTGGGTGATGTCCACGCCCTGGTAGAGGATCTGCCCGTCGGCGGCCCGTGGCTGGCCGAAGATCGACATCAGCAGGGTCGACTTGCCGGCACCGTTGGAGCCGATCAGGCTGACGGTTTCCCCTTCGTTGATGTGCAGCGAGACTTTCTTCAGGGCCTGGATCGGCCCGTAAAACACATCCAGTTCCTTGAGTTCGAGGATGGGTTGACTCATAGCACCACTTCCTCTTCATCGGCGCCCAGGTAGGCCGCAATCACTTTCGGATCGTTACGAATCGCTTCAGGCCCGCCTTCGGCGATGACAACGCCGTGGTCCAGCACCACGATGTGGTCGGAAATGCTCATTACCATGCCCATGTCGTGTTCGATCAGCACCACGGTCAGATCGTGCTCGTCGCGCAGCAGCCGGATCATCGCGCTCAGCGCTTCGGTTTCCTGGGGGTTGAGGCCGGCGGCCGGCTCGTCGAGGCAGATGATCTGCGGACGGGTGCACATGGCCCGGGCGATTTCCAGGCGGCGTTGCTGGCCGTAGGACAGCTCACCGGCCAGACGGTTGGCGCAATCCACCAGGTCCACCACCTCCAGCCAGTAGAACGCGTGGTCCAGCGCATCGCTTTCAGCCTTGCGATAGCCCTTGGTGTTGAGGATGCCGGCCAACATGTTGCGGTTAACCCACATGTGCTGTGCCACCAGCAGGTTTTCCAGCACCGACATTTCCTTGAACAGGCGAATGTTCTGGAAGGTCCGCGCCAGCCCGGCACGGTTCACCAGGTGGGTGCCGCCGAATGCCTTGTAGAACAGCCGACTGGCGAAGGATTTCGGCGAAACGAAATCCGTTGGTTTGAACGACTCGCCCAGCAGTTTGATGACGTTGGTCTGCTGACCGCGCACGTTGAGTTCGATCTTGCCACCGGAGGCCTTGTAGAACCCGGTCAGGCAGTTGAACACCGTAGTCTTGCCGGCGCCGTTGGGGCCGATCAGGGCGAAGATCGAATTGCGTTTGACCTTCAGGCTGACATCGTTCAACGCCTTGATGCCGCCGAAGTGCATCATCAGCTTTTCGACACTGAGTACGACTTCGCTCATGGCGCTACTCCTTTACGCGGGGTCACACCGGTACGGCTGATCCGAATCAGGCCGCGCGGTCGCCAGATCATCATCAACACCATCAGGATGCCGAACAGCAACACACGATACTCCGCGAAGCCACGCAGCAGTTCCGGGGCGACGGTCAGCACGAAGGCTGCCATCACTACGCCGATGGTCGAACCCATACCGCCCAGTACCACAATGGCAAGGATCAGGGCCGATTCGAAGAAACTGAACGAGGTCGGGTTGACGAAGCCCTGGTAGGTGGCGAAGAACACACCGGCCAGACCGGCCGTCGAAGCACCGATGGTGAACGCCGAGAGCTTCACCAGCACGTGGTTCAGGCCCATGGAGCGGCAGGCGATTTCGTCTTCACGCAAGGCTTCCCATGCGCGGCCGACCGGCATACGGGTCAAGCGGTGTTTGATGTACAACACGGCCAGCACGACCATGAACAACATCGCGTAGATGAAGTAGTACTTCACGTCGGGGTTGTAGGCGATGCCGAAGAACTCGTGAAACGGCACACCACCGTCTTTCGCCCGTTTGCCGAACTCCAGACCGAAGAACGTTGGCAGCGGCGCAGGCATACCGTTCGGACCACCGGTCAGCGACAACCAGTTGTTGAGGATCAAGCGAATGATTTCACCGAAGCCCAGGGTCACGATTGCCAGGTAGTCACCGTGCAGACGCAAAACCGGGAAGCCAAGGATGCAACCCGCAAGGCCGGCGGTGATCGCCGCCAGTGGCAGCACCGTCCAGAAGCCCAGCCCAAGATACTGGTAACCAAGCGCCAAACCATAGGCACCGATGGCGTAGAACGCCACGTAACCCAGGTCGAGCAGGCCGGCCAGGCCCACCACGATGTTCAGTCCCAAACCGAGCAACACATAGATCAACCCGAGGATGACCACGCCCAGCAGGTAGGAGTTGGAGAAAAACGGAAACACCACGGCAATGACGATCATCAACGGGATGATCCAGCGCAAGCGGGATTTGTAATCGGGTGGCAGTACATGAACCCCGGAGCCAGTGGTTTCAAACCCTTCGAGAATTCTCAAACCCTTGGGTGTTTGCAGGAACAGGCTCAAAGCAAAGCGGCCAGCCATGACGATGGCGACAATCCACGCCACTCGCGTTGGTTGCAGGTTGAAGCCATAGCCATCGAGGACGATGCCGACAATCGGACCAAATACGATGAGCGCTACAAGGCCGGCAAGAATCGCGTCAACCAGGCTTCTTTTGATATCAATGGTTTTTTTAGTGGTTGAAGACATCGCTTACACCTTCGACACAAGAGGACGGCCGAGCAGGCCTTGAGGCCGAAAGACCAGAACGAGAACAAGCAACGAGAAGCTGAAAACGTCTTTGTAGTCGGAGTTGACCAGACCGGAAAACAGCGACTCGGAGATCCCCAGAATGATCCCGCCAAGCATCGCACCCGGCAGCGAGCCGATCCCGCCGAGTACCGCTGCGGTGAACGCCTTGATGCCGATGACGAAACCTGCATAGAAGTCGAACGTGCCGTAGTTCATGGTGATCAGCACGCCGGCCAACGCCGCCATCGCGGCACCAATGATGAACACGTAGGAAATGATGCGATCGGTGTTGATCCCCAGGATCGAGGCCATCTTGCGGTCTTGCTGGGTTGCGCGACACATGCGGCCGAGCTTGGTGTACTTGATGACATAGGTCAGCAGGCCCATCCCGACAAACGCTGCGACCAGAATGAAGATCTTGGTGTAAGTGAGCTGGACGAAGCCGGTCCCGACTTCTACTCGCAATGCACCAGTCAACAGCGTCGGAACGCCTTGTTGGCGGGCACCCTGGGCGATCTGTGCATAGTTTTGCAGGATCAGCGAGATCCCGATGGCGCTGATCAGCGGTGCCAGTCGGGTGGAGTTACGCAGGGGTTTGTAGGCAACACGCTCGATGACCCAGCCATACACCGCCGTGACCACGATGGTGAAGATCAGTGTGCCGAGCATCAACAGAGGGAAGGATTCAATACCGAAGTATGCCAGCAGAGCCAGACTGATTGCCGCGAGGTAAGCGGAAATCATGTAAACCTCGCCGTGGGCGAAGTTGATCATGCCGATGATGCCATAGACCATTGTGTAGCCGATGGCGATCAGGCCATAGACCGACCCGAGGGTCAGGCCGTTGACCAGTTGCTGCAGGAAAATACCATCCATAACGCAATCTCACGCAATGAGAACCTGCACATGTGGCTGTGCGGTTCTTCTAAGGAAAATACAGATTTACGTCGGAGCAATGTCGGCCACGATCAGAAAGGCCACCACAACCCTTGTAGGAGCTGGCTTGCCTGCGATAGCGGTTAAACATTCAACAAAGTTGTCGACTGCCAGTCCGTCATCGCGAGCAAGCTCGCTCCTACAAGGGATCTGTGGGGTTCATCCGATCGAGCCAGCCCTTACTTCTGTTTTTCCAGCTGGTGGTACTTGCCGTCCTTGTCCCACTGGTAAACCACGTAGTCGGAGACTTTCAGGTCGCCCTTGCTGTCCCAGGTCTTCTCGCCCATGACGGTTTTGACCGGGTGGGCTTTCAGCCATTTGGCAGCGTCTTCGCCCTTGTTGGACTTGGCGCCATTGAAGGCAGCGGCCAAGGTCTGGACCGAAGCGTAAGCGTAGAGGGTGTAGCCTTCAGGCTCGGTACCGGCCTTGCGGAATGCGTCTACCACGGTCTTGCTGTCTGGCAGCAGGCGCGGGTCGGCACCGAAGGTCATCAGCACGCCGTCGACGTATTGCGGGCCGCCAGCGGTGGTCACCAGTTCGTCGGTCACGATGCCGTCGTCGGACATGAATGTCACGTCTTTGAGGCCTTCGGTACGCAGTTGTTTAACCAGTGGACCGGCCTCTGGGTGCAGACCGCCGAAGTAGACCACGTCGGCACCGGCCGCACGGATCTTGGTCACCACGGCGCTGAAGTCTTTCTCGCCGCGGGTCAGGCCTTCGTACAACACCGGCGTTACGCCGCGCTTGACCAGTTGCGCTTTGGTGGCGTCCGCCAAACCTTGGCCGTAGGTGTCTTTGTCGTGCAGCACGGCGACTTTCTTGCCCTTGAGCACGTCGACGATGTAGTCGCCAGCCACGATGCCTTGCTGGTCGTCACGCCCGCACATACGGAACATGGCGCTCAGGCCGCGCTCGGTCACCTTTGGGTTGGTGGAACCCGGGGTGATCGTGATGATGCCCGCTTCGTCGTAGATCTCGGAGGCCGGGATGGTCGACGAGGAGCAGAAGTGACCGACCACGCCGGCGACTTTCTGGTTGGTCAGGTCCTTGGCGACTGTCACAGCCTGCTTCGGTTCGCAGGCGTCATCGCCCTTGACCAGTACGATTTTTTCCCCGTTCACGCCGCCCGCTGCGTTGACCGCATCGGCCGCCGCCTGTGCACCCTTCATGTACTGTTCGCCAAATGCCGCGTTGGCGCCCGTCATTGGTCCCGCTACGCCGATCTTGATGTCAGCCTGAGCAAACGCAGAAACACCCAGCGCAGTTGCCACTGCGAGGGCCAGAAAGCCTTTCTTGTAAAACGTCTGGGACATGAGGTGGTGCTCCATGGTTTTTTAATTGGCACTGCGACTTCAATGAATGCTCAGAGCAAGGGCCGTGCCATCGGTTTTTTATTCTGAAAAAAGTCGCTGCTTTCTTGTTATTTCGACTGTTTCGGGCCCATTTTCATTGGGCGTGCAACCATCTAAACCGCGGAAGGTAGAACCATTATTTTTTTGAGGCGCAACCCGCCTGCGCCATCATTGCAACCGCGGCTTTAAACGACGTGCAACCAGCCTGTAACAACGTGCGTCACCGAAGTGCACACTGCTGGTGCGAGACTGCTACAACCCGCACCACTACAGGCTAGCTGCAGATCGAAAAAGCGCCGCTTCCTACTGCAAAAATCAACCTTCAGATCACGATCCGAAGGCACTGGCCTGCGTGATACAGCGAGAATCCCGCCTCATACAGACAGCTGCGCAACCCCACCCCGGCCAATGGCTGCATGCGCGCGAAAGGAATCGGTAGCGCTTGAGGATTTCCGTTACACAGGTAATCGGCAAAGGCCTTGCCGACCACCGTTCCCGTGGTTACGCCCCGCCCGTTGTAGCCGGTGACTGCCACCAAACCCGGCGCCGGTTCGAACAGACGCATCAAATGATCGGGGGTAAACGCGATGCAACCGGTCCAGGTGCACTCCCACTCCACCGGTTTCAGGTAAGGGAAGTAATGTTGCTGCACGCGATCGGCCCAGGCCTTGAGGAACCAGGCCGGTTTCTGATTGCCATTACCCAGACTGCCAAGCAGCAACCTTCCGTCTTTATCCCGACGGATGCTGCTCAGCACCTGGCGGGTGTCCCAGGAACCCTGGCCCCCGGGCAGAATTTGCCGGGCGGCTTCTTCGGTCAGCGGCACCGAGGCCACCTGATAGTAGTAACCGGGGAAGAAATTGCGCCGCAGTTCCGTCCAGTCGCCTTCGGTGTAGGCATTGGAGGCAATCACCACTTTCTCGGCCATGACCGAGCCCTGGGCGGTTTGCACAGACCAGCGCTGGCCCTGACGCTCGAGTCGGGTGACCGGGGAATGATCGAATAATTGACCGCCCAGGCCGATGGCCGCTTTGGCCAGCCCCGTGGTGTAAGCCATCGGGTTGAGCGTGCCGGCACGGCGATCGAGCAACGCGGCGGCAATCTTTTTCGTCCCCGTCGCTTGTTCGCAGGCCTGACCGGTCAACAACTCCACCGGCGCCCCGCGGCGTTTCCATTGTTCTTCACGACTGCGCAAGTCGGCTTCGCCACGGGCGTTGTGCGCCATGTGCAGCGTGCCTTCGCGGCGCAATTGGCAATCGATGTTGTATTTATCCACAAGGCTGAACACCAGGGATGGTGCCGCCCCCAGCATGCGGTTGAGCTGGCTGCCGACTTCCGTGCCGAACCCGGCTTCGATCTCGTCCGGTGGAATCCACATCCCGGCGTTGACCAGCCCGACGTTACGCCCCGAACCACCGTGGCCGGCGCGATGGGCCTCCAGCACACAAACGGTCTTGCCTTGCTCCAGCAGATGCACCGCCGCCGACAAACCGGTAAAACCGGCGCCGATGACGCAGACATCCACCGTGACCTCCCCCTTGAGGGCCGAATTGTCCGGCCTTTGCGGCGTCAGTTTTTCCCACAGACACTCTTCGCGTAACGGCATTGCCAGACTCCAACAGAAACCTAACCCACCTCGTTGTCGCCGCCAAAAGATCGCAGCCTGCGGCAGCTCCTACAAAATCGCAGCCAGTCACAGTCCTGTAGGAGCTGCCGAAGGCTGCGATCTTTCCAGCTTCACAATCAATACTTAATCGAACGTAATACCCTGCGCCAACGGCAATTCCAGCGAATAGTTCACTGTGTTGGTCTGGCGGCGCATGTAGCCGCGCCATGCATCGGAGCCGGACTCACGACCACCGCCGGTTTCTTTCTCGCCACCAAATGCACCACCAATTTCAGCGCCGCTCGGGCCGATATTGACGTTGGCGATGCCACAGTCGCTGCCCACCGCCGACATGAACTGCTCGGCTTCACGCACGTCGGTGGTGAAGATGCACGAGGACAGGCCTTGTGGCACAGCGTTGTTCAGGCGCAGGGCTTCCTGGAAATCGCTGTAACCGACCACGTACAGGATCGGGGCGAAGGTTTCGTGGCAGACCACATCGCTCTGCTCCGGCATTTCGACGATGGCCGGCGACACGTAGTAGGCATTGGGGAACTTGTCTTCCAGCTGACGTTTGCCGCCGAACACCCGGCCGCCTTCGCTCAGGGCTTGTTCCAGCGCGTCCTGCATGTTGTCGAAACTTTGCTTGTCGATCAGCGGGCCGACCAGATTGCCTTCCAGCGGATGGCCGATACGTACTTTCGAGTACGCGGCTTTCAGACGGGTGACGATTTCTTCTTTCACCGACTCGTGGGCGATCAGGCGACGCAGGGTGGTGCAGCGCTGGCCGGCGGTACCGACGGCGCTGAACAGGATCGCGCGAACGGCCATGTCCAGGTCGGCGCTTGGGCCGAGGATCATTGCGTTGTTGCCGCCCAGTTCGAGAATGCTGCGGGCGAAACGTGCGGCGATTTTCGGCGCCACTTCGCGGCCCATGCGGGTGCTGCCAGTGGCGCTGATCAGGGCCACGCGCGGGTCATCCACCAGGGCTTCGCCGGCATCGCGACCGCCAATAATCACCTGGCTCAGGTGCGCTGGCGCATCGCTGAAGTTCTTCAGAACGCGATCGAACAACGCCTGGCAAGCCAATGCGGTCAGTGGAGTCTTTTCCGACGGTTTCCAGATCACCGGGTTGCCGCAGACCAGCGCCAGCGTGGCGTTCCAGGCCCAGACCGCGACCGGGAAGTTGAACGCACTGATCACGCCGACGACGCCCAGCGGATGCCAGGTTTCGCGCATGTGGTGGCCAGGACGCTCGGAGGCGATGGTCAAACCGTACAGCTGACGGGACAGGCCGACGGCGAAGTCGCAGATGTCGATCATTTCCTGAACTTCACCCAGGCCCTCCTGAGTGATCTTGCCGGCCTCCCAGGACACCAGCTCGCCGAGGTCGGCCTTGTATTCACGCAGGATGTCACCCAGTTGCCGCACCAGCTCGCCACGGCGCGGCGCCGGAACCTTGCGCCACAGTTCGAACGCATGATCTGCGCGACTGATGTGCTGCTCGACTTCAGCAGCACCTTCCCAGTTCACGGCAGCGATCCTGCTGCCATCGATCGGCGAGTGCACCGGCACTTTGCCGTTCTGGTACAGGGCCGGGTTCACACCTAGACGATCAAGCAATGCGGCAACCATGGGTCACTCCTCAAGCAAAAGACAGAACACGTGCAGCCGGAAATTCACGGCTGATCAGACCTGTAGTTTTAGCTGCCCGGAGGTTACTCAACAAACGACCTTTAAGAGAGATATCATTCCGTTTATTCATGCTGTGCATTGCTGGCAATAAGAAACAAGAACCAAGGACCGCCCATGCTGAATAAACGCTACTTGCCATCGATCGCTGCGTTGCAGTGCTTCGAGGCCGTCACCCGGCATTTGAGCTTCACCCGCGCCGCCGAAGAGTTGAACCTGACCCAAAGCGCCGTGAGCAAACAGGTCGCGCAACTCGAAGAGCTGTTGCAACACCTGCTGTTTCGCCGGGTGCGCCGCCGCCTGCAGATGACGCCGGCCGGTGATCTGTATCTGGTTGAGGTGCGAAAAATCCTCACGCAGGTCGAGATGTCGACCCATTACCTGCGTTCCTACGGTGGCGAAACAGAAGTCCTGCGCGTTTCGACGCCTCCCACCTTCGGCGCACGCTGGCTGGTGCCGCGCCTGAAAGGCTGGCGCCTGCGGCACCCGTCGATCCACCTGGACCTGTGCAGCGAACAGGAGGCCGACGATCTGCTGCAAGGTCGCAGCGACCTGGCGTTCTACTTCGGCCAGGGCTCACGGCCGGGCACCGAATGCCTGAAGCTGTTCGGCGAAGAGCTGGTGCCGGTGTGCGCCCCGGGCAGCCTGCCGGACACGCCGTTTACCGATCCGACGCAACTGACTGACCTGGTCCTGCTGCAAAATGCTTCCCGCCCCCAGGCTTGGCATGACTGGTTCGACCATCAGGGCTACCACACCGAGCACAGTTACCACGGCCCTCGCTTCGAAACCTTTTATATGTGCATCCGCGCCGCCCAGGTTGGCTGCGGCGTGGCGTTGTTACCACGGTTTCTGGTGGAAGAGGAACTGGCCGACGGCAAGCTGGTCATTCCCTGGCAGCATGCAATGCCCAGCACCGATGCCTACTACCTGGCCTACCCGGAACACTCGGCGGAAGTGCCCAAGGTGCGGGACTTTGTGAAGTGGATGCTGGAGCAGATCGATAGCCCAGAGGCAGTGCAACATTAAGCCCCTGCACAATCCCTGTGGGAGCGAGCTTGCTCGCGATGACGTCATCACATTCAATGCTTCAATTGACTGTCAGTCCGCTATCGCGAGCAAGCTCGCTCCCACAGGGATCCGCTGCGCTCCAAGAAATTGCTGGCAATTCTGCCTTCTGATATGCGCCACTAGCGCCATTGTTCAATACCGCTGCAACGCTGGAGATTCCCGTTATGAGCGAGAGTGTGTTTGCCGATCGCATCGTGCAGAACCTGCTCGACACCGACTTCTACAAACTGACGATGATGCAGGCGGTGCTGCACAACTACCCGAACGTCGAAGTCGAATGGGAGTTTCGTTGCCGTAACAGCGAGGACTTGCGCCCGTACCTGGCGGAAATCCGCTTCCAGATCGAGCGCCTGGCCGAGTTGAGCCTGAGCGCCGACCAGTTGAGCTTTCTCGAGCGCATCAGCTTCCTGAAGCCGGACTTCCTGCGTTTTCTCGGGTTGTTTCGCTTCAACCTGCGCTACATCCACACCGGCCTCGAAAACGGTGAGCTGTTTATCCGCCTGCGGGGCCCCTGGCTGCATGTGATCCTGTTCGAAGTGCCCCTGCTGGCGCTGGTCAGCGAGGTGCGCAACCGCTATCGCTACCGCGAAGTCGTGCTGGAGCAGGCCCGCGAGCAGCTCTACCGCAAGTTCGACTGGCTGAGCGCCAATGCCAGCAGCGATGAGTTGTCCGAATTGCAGGTGGCCGATTTCGGCACGCGCAGACGTTTTTCTTACCGCGTGCAGGAAGAAGTGGTGAATGTGCTCAAGCACGACTTCCCCGGACGCTTCGTCGGCACCAGCAACGTGCACCTGTCCCGGGAACTGGACATGAAACCCCTGGGCACCATGGCCCACGAATGGATCATGGCGCACCAGCAACTCGGCCCACGGCTGATCGACAGCCAGATCGCCGCACTCGATTGCTGGGTCCGCGAATACCGTGGCCTGCTGGGGATTGCCCTGACCGACTGCATCACCATGGATGCCTTCCTCGGCGATTTCGATCTGTTTTTCGCCAAGCTTTTCGACGGTTTGCGCCACGATTCAGGCGATCCGGTGCTGTGGGCGGAAAAAGCCATCGCCCACTATCACAAGCTCGGCATCGACCCGATGAGCAAGACGCTGACCTTCTCCGACAGCCTGACATTGCCCAAGTGCCTGGAAATATTCCGGGCGCTGCGCGGTCGGATCAATGTCAGCTTCGGCATCGGCACCAACCTGACCTGTGATATTCCGGGTGTCGAACCGATGAGCATCGTGCTTAAAATGACCGCCTGCAACGGCCAGCCGGTGGCGAAGATCTCCGACGAGCCAGGCAAGACGCACTGTAAAGACCCTAATTTCGTCGCTTACCTGCGACACGTTTTCCAGGTTCCTGCCGCCCTTTCAAGTACATCAAGCAAGGAGTGAATTCATGCAAGCCGTACAGCGTGAGATTGCTGAACAGCTCAAGGTCCAGCCGCCATTCGCCGACGAAGCCGCCCTTGAGGCCGAAGTCGCCCGGCGGGTGACCTTCATTCAGGACTGCCTGGTCAATTCCGGGCTCAAGACCCTGGTGCTGGGCATCAGTGGCGGGGTCGACTCCCTGACCGCCGGTCTGCTGGCCCAGCGGGCCGTCCGTGAACTGCGCCAGCGCAGCGGTGATGCCGCGTACAAATTCATCGCCGTACGCCTGCCCTACGAAACCCAGTTCGATGAACACGACGCCCAGGCTTCGGTGGATTTCATCAAGCCGGACGAGCGCCACACCGTGAACATCGGCCCGGCGGTCAAGTCCCTGGCCAATGAAGTCGCGGCCTTCGAAGGCAAACATGCGGTGTCGGTGGACTTCGTGCTCGGCAACACCAAGGCACGCATGCGCATGGTCGCCCAGTACACCATCGCCGGCGCGGCCCATGGCCTGGTGATCGGCACCGATCACGCGGCGGAAGCGGTGATGGGGTTCTTCACCAAGTTCGGTGACGGCGCCTGCGACCTGGCGCCACTGAGTGGCCTGGTGAAAAACCAGGTCCGCGCCATCGCCCGCAGCTTCGGCGCGCCGGAGTCGCTGGTGGAGAAAGTCCCGACCGCCGACCTCGAAGACCTGTCGCCCGGTAAACCGGACGAAGCTTCCCACGGCGTGACCTACGCCGAGATTGACGCGTTCCTGCACGGCAACCCGGTGCGTGAAGAGGCGTTCAGGATCATTGTTGATACGTACAACAAGACCCATCACAAGCGGGTGATGCCGTTTGCGCCGTAACGCCTGCGCGCAGGAGCGTGCAGGAGCTGTCGAGTAAAACGAGGCTGCGATCTTTTGATGTTCAAGATCAAAAGATCGCAGCCTGCGGCAGCTCCTACAAGCGCAAAAAAAAGCGTCCACTACGGACGCTTTTTTTATGACTGCGATTCAATTACTTCAGGGTCACGGTGCCTTTCATCATCGAGATGTGGCCCGGGAACGAGCAGAAGAAACCATACTTTTCAGCGGCATCCAGCTTGGACACATCGAAGGTCACCGAGTCTGTCTCGCCAGCGCCGATGATCTTGGTGTGGGCGATCACGCGGGCGTCGCCTTCTTTCAGGTAGTTTTTGTCGACACCGGCGCTCAGGCCGTCGGTGGCGATCGGCTGCATGTCAGCTTCTTTACTCAGCACCCAGTTATGGCCCATGACGTTCTTCGGCAAGCTGCCGGAGTGCTTGAGTTCCACGGTAAACGTCTTGCAGCTCTTGTCGATTTCAATGGCCTTGGTGCTAAAGGACATTTGATCGGTGGAGTCAATGGTGGTCTTGCACTCGGCAGCCATCAATTGGCTGCTGGCCAGTGTCAACAGGGATACCGCAACAAGTTTGGCAAACATGGTGAATCTCCAAGGCAGGGTTAACGAAATCGCGAATGAACAGAAGACTGCCTGAAAACTTCGCAAGTTCATATGACTTGAATCAAAAATTGTATACAACTTTCGGGCTATGACGCCGATGCAAATTATCTACCGGCCAAGTGTCTGGCCCGGGCCTATCATCAGGCCGTCCCCCTTCAAATGGAATGTCTGTCATGTCGATCAACAGCCTGTTGTGCAGTTTGCTGGCCGCCTACGCCTGCGGTGCCAGCGGTACGTACGAAACCCCGGAACACCAAGTCTAGCCCTTGGAGTGGCGTGCGCCTGCCTTTACTCTGTGGCCCTGATCGACCATGGAGCAAAGCATGTCTTTAACATCCGTTTGTGTATTTTGTGGTGCCAGCACCGGCACCAACCCGGCTTACCGTGAAGCGGCCGTGGCCCTTGGCCGGGCGTTGGCCGAACGCAAGCTGACCCTCGTTTATGGCGGCGGCGCCGTGGGCCTGATGGGCATCGTCGCCGATGCCGCGCTGGCGGCCGGCGGTGAAGTGATCGGCATCATCCCGCAAAGCCTCAAGGACAAGGAAATCGGCCACAGCGGCCTGACTCGCCTGGAAGTCGTCGATGGCATGCACGCCCGCAAGGCCCGGATGGCCGAGCTCAGCGATGCCTTTATCGCACTGCCCGGTGGCCTTGGCACCCTCGAAGAACTGTTCGAAGTCTGGACCTGGGGCCAGCTCGGCTACCACGGCAAACCGCTGGGTTTGCTGGAAGTGAACGGTTTCTACAGCAAATTGACGTCTTTTCTCGATCATATCGTCGGCGAAGGCTTCGTTCGCGGGCAGCACCGTGACATGCTGCAAGTGAGCGAATCGCCGCAAACCCTGATCGATGCTCTGGATGCCTGGCAACCGTCCATAGCGCCAAAATGGGCCGAGCAAAAACCCAGCTAACGGCTTGGCACCGATACAGGGCAGAATATGCGCCGCTCAACCTCACCTTCGACCCCAGAGGATCGCCCATGGCCAAACCTAATTATTCCTTCGCCAAACGTCAAAGAGACTTGGCCAAGGAGCAGAAGAAAGAGGAAAAGCTTCAGCGCAAGAAAGCTACAGCTGAAGAAGAAGCAGCCTCACTGAACCCGGAAGCAGAAGGTGAAGTGGCCGCAGAAAGTGATGTTGAAGCACCGAAAGATCAGGCGCCCGACGCCTGAGACCCTCAGGGCCCGATGATCTGATCAGGCCCACCGGATCTGTGTCCAGGGTTGGCAGCTTTGCTGCCGATCCTCTGTAGGAGCGAGCTTGCTCGCGATGGTCGTTAACGATAACGCTGCAAGTCTGACACCCCGGCGCTCTCGGGTTCTTCGCGAGCAAGCTCGCTCCTACAGGGGACCTGCGTTAATCCAGTGGCATCACTGTGACGCGCACTTCCGGATCGTGGTTCCCTCCTCCCAGAATCACCCCCCGCAACGGCGACACATCAGAAAAATCCCGGCCCCAGGCCAGGGTGATGTGCTCCAGCGCCGGTTGCACATTGTTGGTCGGATCGAAATCCACCCACCCCAGCACCGGGCAAAACACCGAGACCCAGGCGTGGGACGCATCAGCACCGATTAGCCGTGGCTGACCCGGCGGTGGCTGGGTCAGCAGGTAGCCGCTGATGTACCGCGCCGCCAATCCACGGGACCGTACGCAAGCGAGCATCAGGTGGGCAAAGTCCTGGCAGACCCCGCGTCGGCGCTCCAGCACCTCCACCAGCGGCGTCGCCACCTGGGTCGCTTCGGCATCGAAGGTGAACTCGCTGAAGATTTTCTCCATCAGCGCCTGCACGCCGAGCAACAACGCTCGACCGGGCGGAAAACAGCTTTGCGAAAACTCGACGAAGTTTTTCTTCAAATGCACATACGGCGATTCAAACCGGTATCGGCAGGCTTCGAGTAGCTCGGGCGACAGCGGTTGGCTGCTGTAGGTCAGCGCGCTTCGGGTCTGTTCCCACGCTGGTGACCGATTGAAGTCCAACGCAGGTCGGGGCAGCACTTCAATGGTCAGGCTGGCGTTGACCAGCAATTCATCGTGGGGACGCTCGAACGCCAGCCGGGTCAGCGGATTGCCGAATACATCCAGTTCATCGCGACGCGAGGTCGGCTGCGGACTGATCTGCAATTGCCGGTCGGTGCAGCGCTGCCAGGCACAAGGCCGCGGCCATAAATGCGCCAGTTGCTGGGCCAGGGACACCGGGCTGTCGTAGTGATAATGGGTGTCGTGGAAAATCTGGTAGTGAGCGCTCATCAGACGGACACCGTGCGCTGGCTGACATCGTCGACATGGGCGAAATGCCGCAGCGCCAGGCGATCGGAAACCTGCCCGCCGGCGTCGGCGATCTCTTGCAGCAGCGCGGCCAACCCCTCGATGGCGGCGCGAACACTTGCGTCGCCGAACAGCGGGTTTTCCAGGCAGCCCAGATCGAATCGCGCCAGACGCTCGACCAATTGCGGCAGCGCCGTTTCGCGCGGCACGCCAAAGTCGTCGTTGAGGCGCTTGAGGGTGCGGGTCACCAGTTTCAACTGGAACAACACGGCGTGAGGGTTCTGCTCGTCGAGCAACAACAGGTCGAGCACCGGGATCATCTGTGCCACCGCCAGGTATCGAGAACGATAGGTGATACTGCTGTTGCCCAGTTCCAGCAACCACTCCAGGCCGGCCTGATCGAAAGCCCCGGCGCCCCGCAGGAACGCCGCCAGGCTGCCGCTGAGAAACTGCAGACGCTCGAGCCGCCGGCCAATCATCAGGAAACGCCAGCCTTCGTCCCGGGTCATGTCGTCCAGGGCAAAGCCGGACAGTGCCGCCAGGGACATCACCAGACGGTTGAGGAAATCCAGCAACTCGCCGAAATCCGGCTCTTCGGTTTCCAGCTCCATGGCTTCACGCTGCAACTCCACCAATGCCTGCCAGTTTTCCCGCGAGAGTTTGCCGCGCACCTGTGAAGCAGCCCACTGCAAGCGTTGCAGGTTGGAGCGCAGGCTGAACGGCCAGTCATCGCCGAGCAGCGCCGCCAACAGGCGCTCCGGCAATTCGCCCTCATCGGGTAACAACATCAGCCGTTCACCGAGATCCACCGCAGCCTGCAGGGCTTGCGGGTCGTCGCCGTCGACATAGCGCGCCAGCATGATGCGCAGCAAACGGGCGCTGTCGTCGCAACGCTCGCAGTAACGGCCAAACCAGAACAGGTTTTCTACCACCCGCGACGGCAGGTATGGATCGCGCCGCACCAGGTCATGCACGCCGATATTGCGCTGGGCCTTCCATTGTTCGCCGCTGGGCGCACGATCGCCCAGCACCCAGGTGTCTTTACTGGCGCCGCCGCGCTGCATCGACACCACTTCGGCATCGGCTTGCGCGGCGACCCGGGTCAAGCCACCGGGCAGCACCCGGTAGCCCTCGCGGCTGGCCACCGCATACACGCGCATGCCGATGGCACGGGGCTGCAGTTGACCGTCTTCGGCTTGCCAGATCGGCGCCTGGGACAATTGCGCGAGTTCTTGTGCCACATAAGCGTAAGGCCGTGCCTGCATGCGCTCGGCGAGTTCCTGGCGCTGTTTTTCACCCAAATCACGGCCAAATACCGGTGCAAAGCTTTGGGACGGAAACGCCGGTTTGATCAGCAGCTCCGGCAGTTTTTCCAGGGCCTGGGCCAATACCGACGCTTCGCCGCACCACCAAGTGGCGATGGACGGCAGGATCAGCTCTTCGCCGAACAGGAATTGATTGATCTTCGGCAGAAACCCCAACAACCCCGGCGATTCCAGCACACCGCTACCGAGGGCGTTGGCCACCAGCACCCGCCCCTGCCGCACTGCTTCCAGCAGGCCCGGCACGCCGAGGGCTGAGTCGGTTCGCAGCTCCAGCGGGTCGCAGAAATCATCGTCGAGCCGGCGCATGATCGCGTGAACCCGGCGCAGACCACTCAGGGTCTTCAGGTAGACCGTCGCATCGCGCACTGTGAGGTCGCCGCCCTCCACCAGTGGGTAGCCGAGCTGGCGAGCGAGGTACAGATGTTCAAAATAGCTTTCGTTGAAACGCCCTGGCGTCAGCAGCACCACCAACGGTGCGTCCCCGTCGTTCGGGGCCTGACGAGCGAGGGTTTCCTGCAAGGTGCGAAAGAACCCGGCCAGGTGCTGCACTTTCAGATCGCGGTACAGCTCGGGAAAGGCCCGGGACACAATCGTGCGGTTTTCCAGCGCATACCCGGCTCCCGAAGGCGCCTGGGTACGATCCGCCGTCACCCACCAGCGGCCATCGGGTGTGCGCGCCAGATCCACGGCATACAGATGCAGAAAGGCTCCGTCAGGCGGGCTGATGCCCTGACAGGGCCAAAGGAAGTTGTTGTGCCCGAACACCAGCTCGGCGGGCAAAAGACCTTCGGCAATCAGCCGTTGCGGACCGTAAAGGTCAGCAAGCACGGCATTGAGCAACCTGGCCCGTTGCGCGATGCCGGCCGCAAGGTGCTCCCACTCCTCGGCGGCAATGACATGGGGCAGCAGGTCCAGTTCCCATGGTCGGTCAGCGCCTTTGGGATCGGCATAAACGTTATAGGTAACGCCGTTCTCCTGGATTTGCCGGGTCAGCAGGGCCTGACGCTGCACCAGTTGCGCCGGCGTGCTGCGTTGCAACTGCTCGAACAACCGGCGCCAGTGCGGGCGCACGGCGCCACTGTCGTCGAGCAGTTCGTGATAGGTGCCCGCCGTCAGCGGGTAGCGGTCTAGCAGGTCAGGCATGGAAAGCTCGGCAGACAGCAATGAACGGTCAGACTAACGCAGGCTCGTGACGCCCGGATATACGTAAAATCCGAGCGTCGCGTACGGTTTAGAAACGTCGCAAATCGAGCGTCATCGGCAGCTCGTCGCTGATTTCCAGATTGGGTATAGGAAGTTTCCCTGGCGTGTGTCCGATGCGGAAGAAGCGCGCCATTCGCCGGCTCTCCGCTTCATTGGCGTTCACCGGCAAGCTGTCGTAATTGCGCCCGCCCGGGTGGGCGACGTGGTACTGGCAGCCGCCCAACGAACGCTGCATCCAGGTATCGAGCAAGTCGAACACCAGGGGCGCGTGGACCGGGATGGTCGGTTGCAGGCAGTTGGCCGGTTGCCAGGCACGAAATCTCACGCCAGCAACGAATTCGCCTACACGCCCGGTGGGTTGCAATGGCACGGGCACGCCGTTGCAGGTCAGCAGATAACGCTGGGGCGGCAAGCCGCTGAGCTTGACCTGCAAACGCTCCAGCGACGAATCCACGTAACGCACCGTACCGCCCATGGCGCCCTCTTCGCCCAGCACGTGCCAGGGCTCGAGCGCCTGGCGCAACTCCAGCGCAATGCCACTGACGGCGTAGTCGCCAACCTTGGGAAAACGGAACTCCAGATGCGCGGCGAACCATTCGGCCCGCAGCGGATAACCGGCGGCGTTGAGGTCGACGATGACATCGGCGAAGTCTTGCTCGATAAAGTGCGGCAACAGGAAGCGATCGTGCAGCTCCGTACCCCAGCGCGCCAGTTTCGGCGGCGCATAGGGCTCGCGCCAGAACCGCGCGACCAGCGCCCGCAGCAACAATTGTTGCGCCAGGCTCATGCGCGCATGGGGCGGCATCTCGAATGCACGCAGCTCCAACAATCCGAGGCGCCCGGTGGCACCATCCGGCGAATAGAGTTTGTCGATGCAGAACTCGGCGCGATGAGTGTTGCCCGTCACATCGATCAGCAGATTGCGCAGCAGTCGATCCACCAGCCATGGCGGACATTCCTCACCCGCTTCAGGCATTTGTGCGAAAGCAATTTCCAGTTCGTACAAGGCATCGTTGCGGGCTTCATCGACGCGGGGTGCCTGGGACGTCGGGCCGATGAACAATCCGGAAAACAGGTAGGACAGCGACGGATGGTTGTGCCAGTAGCTGATCAGGCTGCGCAGCAGATCCGGGCGACGTAGAAACGGCGAGTCCCCCGGGGTCGCGCCACCCAGCACGAAATGGTTACCGCCGCCCGTGCCGGTATGCCGGCCGTCGATCATGAATTTCTCGGTGGTCAGTCGGGTCTGGCGCGCTTCTTCGTAGAGAAATTCGGTGCGCTCGACCAATTCATCCCAGGTCGCGGACGGCTGCACATTGACCTCGATCACCCCCGGATCCGGGGTGATGCGAAAGTTGCTCAGGCGTGGATCGCTCGGCGGCTCGTAGCCCTCAAGCAACACCGGGCACAGCAACTCTTCGGCGGTGGCTTCAATGGCAGCGACCAGTTCGAGGTAATCCTCGACCCGCTCCAGCGGCGGCATGAACAGGTACAACCGGCCTTCCCGCGCTTCGGCGCAGAAGGCAGTACGGGTCAGCCAGTCGGCGGATTCGTCGAGCTTCGGCGCGCGCTCTTGTACCTCGGCAGCTTCGCTTTGGCTTTGCAGTTGCGCAGTGTCGGGCAGCGGCGGGAAGTCTTGATTCGGGTCTTGCGGATGAATGAACGGATATTCCGCCGCTTTCACCCAAGGCTGCGACCCCAGCGGCAAGCGATAACCCAGCGGCGAGTCCCCCGGCACCAGGCGGCAGTGCTCGTCGCGCAGATACCAGCGCCCGCTCTGCCACTGGTCGCCCTTGGCGGTGCGCGCCAGCGGCAGGACCTGGCCGATGACCTTGTCCAGCCCCTGGCTGAATACTTTGCGCAGGCGTGCCCGTTCCAGGGGTTCTTCCAGACGCGAGTCTTCGGCGCTGACGTTTTGCGGCAACAGCCCTTCGCGCCAGAGGTAATAAAAATTGTCTTCGTAGGCTGGGAACACAAAGCGTGTCGGAATCTTCAGGCGTTCGGCGACACTCGCCAAAAATCGCCCGGCAAGTGCGCCATCCGCGCCGTAGTCTTCCTGCTCGTCGGCGATCAGCGCGATGTTGTGCCAGATCGGCACGCCGTCACGGCGCCAGTAGCAATTGAGCGACCAGCGCGGCAGTTGCTCGCCGGGGTACCACTTGCCCTGCCCGAAATGCACCAGCCCCTGGGGCGCGTAATGCTTGCGCATGCGCCGGAACAGTTCAGCGGACAACCGCCGCTTATCCGGCCCCAGTGCCGCGGTATTCCACTCGGCACCGTCCGGATCATCGATGGACACAAAGGTCGGCTCGCCACCCATGGTCAGGCGCACATCGCCTTCCAGCAAGTCGGCATCGATCTGACGGCCCAGGGCCTGGATCGCCAGCCACTGTTCGTCGCTGTAGGGCTTGGTGACCCGCGGCGCTTCCCAAATCCGCTCCACGGACATTTCGTGGCTGAATTCGCACTCGCAGGGTTCCACCAGGCCACTGATCGGCGCCGCAGAGGACGGATCGGGACTACAGGCCAACGGAATATGCCCTTCACCGGCAAACAGCCCGGAAGTCGCATCCAGGCCGATCCAGCCGGCGCCGGGCAAATACACCTCGCACCAGGCGTGCAGGTCGGTGAAATCCACTTCGGTGCCGGAGGGACCGTCGAGACTTTTGACGTCGGCGGTCAGCTGGATCAGGTAACCCGACACGAAACGCGCCGCCAGCCCCAGGTTGCGCAGCAGTTGCACCAGCAACCAAGCGGAGTCGCGGCACGAACCGGAGGCCTGGTCGAGGGTGTGCTCAGGTGTTTGTACACCGGGCTCCATGCGGATCAGGTAGTCGATGTCTTCGCTCAGGCGCTGGTTGAGTGCGACGAGAAAATCCACGGCGGGCAACGGTGTGCGGTCGATGCCATCCAGATAGGCCTTGAACTTCGGCGTCAGGGGCAAGGTTTCCAGGTACGGCGCCAGTTCCTTGCGCTCATCGGCGGCATAGGCGAAGGGGATCTTTTCCGCATAGGGCTCGAGAAAGAAGTCGAACGGATTGAAGATCGCCATTTCTGCCAGCAGATCGACCTCGATTCGCAATTCCTCGGTTTTCTCCGGGAACACCAGCCGCGCCAGATAATTGCCCTGAGGGTCCTGCTGCCAGTTGATGAAGTGCTGTTCGGGGGAGACTTTCAGCGCATAGGACAGAATCCGCGTGCGGCTGTGAGCGGCGGGACGCAGACGAACGATCTGCGGGCCGAGCTCGACAGCGCGGTCATAGCGGTAATGCGTGACGTGGTGCAATGCGACATGAATCGACACGGCGTGCCTCCTGCGAGCCTTGAACGTATAGGAAAGCGGGCAAGACTTATGCCATCCAGCAGCGCTGGCGCTTTCTTCGGTTGCCTGAGGCAGTACAGCACCAAAATCGGGCGATGCCGGAAAATGGTTTGGAGCAATTGCACGAATATGTCGCAAAGATCAAAAGATCGCACCTGTAGGAGCTGCCGAAGGCTGCGATCTTTTGATCTTGAGACCCAACGCAAAACGCCAACCCGAAGGTTGGCGTTCTGTTCAGCTCAAGCGCGGCTTAGCGCGGCACGACAGGCTTACGCGTCGGCTTCGGCCCCTTGCCCTTGGCCGCGTCCTTGCGCTCCTTGGCCGCCTGCTGGTTGCGGGCGAACGCCGCAGCCTTGGCCTGTTCACGCTTGTCCCACGGGTTGCCGCCATCGCTGGCACGTGGTGGCAGGCCGGTATGCTGGGTCAGGATCTTGGTGGTCTTTTCCCCTGCAACCTTGTGGCTGCCGGCCGGCGTCGAGTTCTTGCGACGGGCGCTCTGGTAGCTGTCGGTCGACGGCTGGTGCAAAGGAATCAGCTGGTTCTTGCCCGGCCCGATCAGGTCGGCGCGGCCCATGCGGGTCAGGGCCTCACGCAGCATCGGCCAGCCTTTCGGGTCGTGATAACGCAAGAACGCCTTGTGCAGACGACGCTGCTCTTCGCTCTTGACGATGGTCACCGCGTCACTCTTGTAGGTGACCTTGCGCAGTGGGTTCTTGCCCGAGTGGTACATCGCGGTGGCGGTGGCCATCGGCGACGGGTAGAACGCCTGCACCTGGTCGGCACGGAAGCCGTTGCCCTTGAGCCACAGGGCCAGGTTCATCATGTCTTCGTCGGTGGTGCCTGGGTGCGCCGCGATGAAGTACGGAATCAGGTACTGCTCTTTGCCCGCTTCCTTGGAGTACTTCTCGAACATGCGCTTGAACTTGTCATAGCTGCCGATGCCCGGTTTCATCATCTGGTTGAGCGGACCTTCCTCGGTATGTTCCGGGGCGATCTTCAGGTAGCCACCGACGTGGTGAGTCACCAGCTCCTTGACGTATTCCGGCGACTCGACCGCGAGGTCGTAGCGCAGGCCGGATGCAATCAGGATCTTCTTCACACCCGGCAACTCGCGGGCGCTGCGGTACAGCTGGATCAGCGCCGAGTGGTCGGTGTTCAGGTTCGGGCAGATGCCGGGGAACACGCAGGATGGCTTGCGGCACGCGGATTCGATTTCCGGGCTCTTGCAGGCAATGCGGTACATGTTCGCGGTCGGGCCGCCAAGGTCGGAGATCACGCCAGTAAAACCGGGAACCTTGTCACGAATTTCTTCGATTTCACGAATGATCGATTCATGGGAACGGTTCTGGATGATCCGGCCTTCGTGCTCGGTGATCGAGCAGAAGGTGCAGCCGCCGAAGCAGCCACGCATGATGTTCACCGAGAAGCGGATCATGTCGTAGGCAGGAATTTTTTCCTTGCCATACGCCGGGTGCGGAACACGGGCGTAAGGCATGCCGAACACGTAGTCCATTTCTTCGGTAGTCATCGGAATCGGTGGCGGGTTGAACCAGACGTCCACTTCGCCATGCTTCTGCACCAGCGCACGGGCGTTGCCCGGGTTGGTTTCCAGGTGCAGCACGCGGTTGGCGTGAGCGTAGAGCACCGCATCGTTGCGGACTTTTTCCACCGACGGCAGACGGATCACGGTCTTGTCGCGGGTCATGCGCGGGCTGGCCAGGATCTGCACGACCTTGGCTTCCTGCGGATCTTCAACCGGACCCTTTTCCTGCTCGATGGCGCAGGCCTGGGTGTCCTGGGTGTTCACGTACGGGTTGATGATCTTGTCGATCTTGCCCGGACGGTCGATGCGCGTTGAGTCGACTTCGTACCAGCCTTGTGGCGTGTCGCGACGGATGAACGCGGTGCCGCGCACGTCGGTGATGTCTTCGATCTTGTGACCGTAGGACAGACGCTGGGCGACCTCGACGATGGCCCGCTCGGCGTTGCCGTAAAGCAGGATGTCGGCGCTGGCGTCGATCAGGATCGAGTTGCGTACACGGTCCTGCCAGTAGTCGTAGTGGGCGATGCGGCGCAGGGACGCTTCGATGCCGCCGAGCACGATCGGCACGTGCTTGTAGGCTTCCTTGCAGCGCTGGCTGTAAACCAGGCTGGCGCGGTCAGGACGCTTGCCTGCCAGGCCACCCGGCGTGTAGGCGTCGTCGGAACGGATTTTCTTGTCCGCGGTGTAGCGGTTGATCATCGAGTCCATGTTGCCGGCCGCGACACCGAAGAACAGGTTCGGCTCACCGAGCTTCATGAAGTCGTCTTTGGACTGCCAGTTCGGCTGGGCAATGATCCCGACGCGGAAACCCTGGGACTCCAGCAACCGGCCGATGATCGCCATGCCGAACGACGGGTGATCGACGTAGGCATCACCGGTGACGATGATGATGTCGCAGGAATCCCAGCCAAGCTGATCCATCTCCTCCCTGCTCATGGGCAGGAATGGCGCTGGCCCGAAACATTCGGCCCAGTACTTGGGATAGTCAAATAACGGCTTGGCTGCTTGCATGTCGATAACCGGTGTTGGCTTTCATTGAATTTCGCGGGCGCGGAATATAGCACAAATTTTGACCAATTCCGACGGCTATGGTCGGAAATTGGTGTGCCGAATAACTTACTCGTCGTCGAAGTTGTAACTACCCGGCGCCAGGTTTTCGAAGCGGGTGTACTTGCCGATGAACGCCAGACGTGACGTACCGATCGGGCCGTTACGCTGTTTACCGATGATGATTTCAGCGATGCCTTTATGCTCGGTTTCCGGGTGATACACCTCATCCCGGTACACGAACATAATCACGTCAGCATCCTGCTCGATCGCTCCGGATTCCCGCAAGTCGGAGTTGATCGGGCGTTTGTTCGGTCGCTGCTCCAGGGAGCGGTTGAGCTGGGACAATGCCACTACCGGGCAGTTGAATTCCTTGGCCAGTGCCTTCAAGGAACGGGAGATCTCGGAAATCTCGTTGGTCCGATTGTCGCCGCCTGAACCTGGAATCTGCATCAATTGCAGGTAGTCGATCATGATCAGGCCGACATCGCCATGCTCACGGACCAGACGTCGGGTTCGGGCGCGCATTTCCGACGGGCTGATGCCGGCGGTATCGTCGATGAACAGCTTGCGGTCATTGAGCAGGTTGACCGCCGAGGTCAGACGCGGCCAATCATCGTCCTCCAGCTGACCGGAACGAACCTTGGTCTGGTCGATCCGCCCCAGGGACGACAACATACGCATGATCAGCGACTCGCCTGGCATCTCGAGCGAGTAAACCAGTACGCACTTGTCGCTGCGCAACACGGCGTTTTCCACCAGGTTCATCGCAAAGGTGGTTTTACCCATGGACGGACGGCCGGCAACGATGATCAAGTCGGCAGGTTGCAGGCCGCTGGTTTTCTCGTCGAGGTCAGTGTAGCCAGTAGAAAGCCCGGTGATAGCGTTGTCAGTATTGAACAAGGTGTCGATGCGGTCGATGGCCTTGGTCAGGAGGTCGTTGACACCTACCGGGCCGCCGGTTTTTGGCCGGGCCTCGGCGATCTGGAAGATCTGCCGTTCGGCTTCGTCGAGAATCTCTTCAGCCGTACGACCTTCCGGGTTGAAGGCGCTGTCGGCAATCTCCGTGGCTATGCCGATCAACTGCCGCAAGGTAGCCCGTGCGCGAACAATCTGTGCATAGGCCTTGATGTTGGCGACGGACGGGGTGTTTTTCGCCAGTTCGCCCAAGTAACCGAGACCGCCGACCTGTGAAGTCTGACCTTCCTTGTCCAGTTGTTCGGACAGGGTCACGACGTCGATCGGCATATTCTGATCGGCCAGCTTGGCGATCGCGCGGAAGATCAGACGGTGGTCATGTCGATAGAAATCGCCGTCGGAGACTTGATCGAGCACACGCTCCCAGGCGTTGTTGTCCAGCATCAGACCACCGAGTACAGCCTGTTCGGCTTCGATGGAATGCGGCGGCACTTTCAGCGCGGCGGTTTGCAGATCGTATTGCTCAGGAGCGGAGATATCGTTCATGGCCACTTGATTCTTGGTGATAAAAAGCAGGGGTTTCAGAAAGACAAAGGGCACGACCTGTAAACAGGATCGTGCCCGATGTTACCGGCAAGCACCCGAGGGTGCCAGCCGACAAGTGCTGCTTAAGCTGCTACCACGACAACGCGTACGGTGGCTTCAACTTCGGCGTGCAGGTGCACGGCTACGTCGAATTCGCCTACGTTGCGGATGGTGCCGTTCGGCAGACGAACTTCGCTCTTCTGCACTTCAACGCCGGAGGCGGTCAGTGCGTCAGCGATGTCGTGAGTACCGATCGAACCGAACAGCTTGCCTTCGTCGCCAGCGGTGGCAGTGATGGTCACTTCCAGCTCGGCCAGTTGGGCAGCGCGGCTTTCAGCCGACGATTTACGATCTGCTGCAGCTTTTTCCAGCTCAGCGCGACGCTCTTCGAACGCAGCCAGGTTGGCTGGGGTCGCAGCGGTAGCTTTGCCGTAAGGCAGCAGGTAGTTACGACCGTAACCAGCCTTAACGTTCACTTTGTCACCCAGGTTGCCCAGGTTGGTGACTTTTTCCAGAAGGATCAGTTGCATGTGAAAATCCTCTTAACTTTTAACCTTCACCGTTCGCGTTATCGGCATCTTTCGGTGCCGAACGACCGCGAAAATCAATCAGGCTGTCGACGATGGCCAAGACCACCAGCAACGGATAGATCAGTTGCATGAACAGCAACAGCGTCACGTACAACCCCACCAGCCAGAACCTGGCCAGTCGCTTCTGCGCCACCAGCCCGTGAATCAGGGCCAGCCCGGCGAACACCAGCGGTACGCTGCACAACGGCGTCAACATGGCCATCTGCGGACCGATGTTCGGCCCCAGAAGCATGCACGCCAGCAGCAACATCGCCGGCAACAGCGGGAAGCGGATGGCGCGAAACTCGCGACCAAAACCGCCCGGGTTGTACAACAACGCCTGCCAGTAACGCCCGACAAGCAGGCTCAGCAAGCTGACGATTTGCAACAACGCCGCAATCAGGCCGGTCAGGACCGGTGCAATCAGGGACGCGAAACGCGCTTGTTCGTCTACCGACAACTTCTGGTAGACATCGCCGAGTAGCGACGGCATGACTTTGATCAAAGCCTGCGCCAGCATCTCGATCTGGGGAGCAAAAGCTGTCCCCAACACCACTGAAAACACCACTCCCATCGCTATGCTGACCAGCAGCACGCGGTTCCAGGACTCGCTTGCGCGCAAAACCAACGCAAGGCTCGCAGACCCCAGCAGCACCAGAAGTGCCCGTGGGTCGTCGGAGTAAAGCCACCAGGCCAATGCCGGCAGCAGTCCCAGAGCAAGAACGCCCAGGGCGTCCCTCAATCCGCGCCGCAGGAGCACAAGGCATCCGGCGGCAGCACCCAACCAATACAACAACGGCATCGCCGCGCATCCAGCCACTACGAGAGTGGCCTGCATACGGCCGCGCATGATGAACTCAGCTATGGCCCGCATGCATTCAATCCTTTGCTACGTGTCGACTGCCCGGTCTCAGCGGCCGTGGCTGTCGGTGTAGGCCAGCAGGGCCAGGAAGCGGGCGCGCTTGATAGCGGTGGCCAGCTGACGCTGATAACGAGCTTTGGTACCGGTGATGCGGCTTGGAACGATTTTGCCGGTCTCGGATACGTAGGCTTTCAGAGTGTTGAGATCTTTGTAATCGATCTCTTTCACGTCTTCAGCGGTGAAGCGGCAGAATTTACGACGACGGAAGAAACGTGCCATGTAATTGGCTCCTTAAAAGGTCCGTGGATTACTCGTCAGCGTTATCGCTGTTGTCGCTGTCATCACTATCAGCGCTTTCGGCGCCTTCGTGCTCAGGACGGTCGCGACGCTCACGGCGCTCACTGCGGTTTTCTTCAGCCTTGAGCATCTCGGACTGGCCGGTAACGGCTTCGTCGCGACGGATGACCAGGTTACGGATCACTGCATCGTTGTAGCGGAAGTTGTCTTCCAGCTCGGCCAGGGCCTTGCCAGTGCACTCAACGTTCAGCATCACGTAGTGAGCCTTGTGAACATTGTTGATTGCGTAGGCCAGTTGACGACGGCCCCAATCTTCCAGACGGTGGATTTTGCCGCCGTCTTCTTCGATCAGCTTGGTGTAACGCTCAACCATGCCGCCGACTTGCTCGCTTTGATCCGGGTGGACCAAAAAGATGATTTCGTAATGACGCATGAATGCTCCTTACGGGTTGTAGCCTGCCGCTCAAAAGCGGTCAGACAAGGAGTGAATGACACTTATGGACTTGCGGACGCTAGACACGTTGGTGCCTGCCATCACAGCAAGGGGCGCAATTGTAGAGAAGGGGCGAGGGAGGCGCAAGGTAATTGGTGATTAATTGAACAACCCCCGACACTAAAAGGCACTGTAGGAGCGAGCTTGCTCGCGAAGGTCGTCAACGATAACGCGGGGAAGCTGATACTCCGCGGTGATCTTGAGTCCTTCGCGAGCAAGCTCGCTCCTACAGTGGGTCGTGCGCTAATCAGGACTTCTTGGCAGCAGCCTTGGCTTTGACACTGCGCTGACGCTGCGCTTCGAACAGGCAAACGCCAGTCGCCACGGAAACGTTGAGACTGCTGACACTACCCGCCATCGGCAGATTCACCAGATAGTCGCAATGTTCGCGGGTCAGGCGACGCATGCCCTTGCCTTCGGCACCCATGATCAGGATGGTCGGGCCAGTGAGGTCCTGGTCATAAAGACTGACTTCGGCCTCCCCCGCCGTACCGACAACCCACAAGCCGCGCTGCTGGAGCTTTTCCAGGGTGCGCGCCAGGTTGGTCACGGCAACCAGCGGAATCACTTCCGCCGCACCGCAGGCGATTTTTCGTACAACCGGAGTCAGGGTCGCCGACTTGTCCTTCGGCACGATCACTGCCAGCGCGCCCGCCGCATCGGCGGAACGCAGGCAGGCGCCGAGGTTGTGCGGATCGGTCACGCCGTCGAGCACCAGCAACAACGGAGCGCCGTCGGTGCGATCGAGCAATTCGTCGAGCATCGCCTCGCCCCAGACCTGGCTCGGACTCACGTCCGCGACCACACCCTGGTGCACGCCTTCAACCCAGGCATCCATTTCGCGGCGCTCGGCCTGACCGACCTGGACCCGGTTTTCGTTGGCCAGCTCGATCAGTGTCTGGACCCGAGGGTCATTGCGACCTTCGGCCAACCAGATCTGCTTCACGCGTTTCGGGTGGTGACGCAACAACGCTTCTACAGCATGTACGCCGTAGATCTTTTCCAACTGACTCATGGCTTGGCCTTAGGTTTACGCGCCCCGCCACTCTTGGCTGGAGCCGAGCCCGCTTTTGGCGGGCCTTTACGATGTTTGCTCGGTTTGGCTGGCTTGCCGCCGGCAGCCTTTTCAGGCGCCGACCGTCCGGTCTTTCCCGTAGACGCCGCTTTACCGCCGCTTTTCGCGCCGGCGAGCAACGCCTGCTTCATTTCACGGCTCTTGCGCACTTCAGCGTTTTTCGCCGCTGCATCGCTCGGGCGATAGGCCTCGACCGCCTTTTCCTTGGCAGGACGACGACCGGTTTTCGCCGGGGCCGGTTCTGCGACTGTTTTTGTAGAGAGGGCCGCAGGTGCTGCCGCTTCCGTGCCACGTTTTTTGCGGCCGATCGGTGCGCTGATGGTTTTTTCGGCCATCTCGAAGTCGATCTTGCGTTCGTCGAGGTCGACGCGCATGACCCGCACTTCCACGGTGTCGCCCAGGCGGAAGCTGCGACCGGTACGCTCACCGGCCAGGCGGTGGTGCACAGGATCGAAGTGGTAATAATCGCCCGGCAGCGCGGTGACGTGCACCAGGCCTTCGACGTAGATATCGGTCAGTTCGACGAACAGACCAAAACCGGTCACGGCGGTGATCACACCCGGGAACGATTCGCCCACGCGGTCCTTCATGAACTCGCACTTGAGCCAGTTCACCACATCGCGGGTCGCTTCGTCGGCACGGCGCTCGCTCATCGAGCACTGCTCGCCGAGTTGCTCCAGGGCCGCCTCGTCGTACGGATAGATGCGCGCTTTCGGAATGGTCATCGCACCGGCACGGCGAACGTGCGGGGTGTTCTGCTTCGAATGGATCACGCTGCGAATCGCCCGGTGTGTGAGCAAGTCCGGGTAGCGGCGGATCGGCGAGGTGAAGTGGGTGTAAGCCTCATAATTCAGGCCGAAGTGGCCCTGGTTATCGGCGCTGTACACCGCCTGGCTCAACGAACGCAGCATGACGGTCTGGATCAGGTGGAAATCCGGACGATCCTTGATACCAGCCAGCAGTGCCTGGTAATCCTTCGGTGACGGGCCGTCCTTGCCTTTGTGCAGGGAGAGGCCGAGCTCGCCAAGGAACGCGCGCAGTTTTTCCAGGCGCTCCGGCGGCGGGCCGTCGTGAACGCGGTACAACGCAGGGATTTCGTGTTTCTTCAGGAACTCGGCGGTGGCCACGTTGGCCGCCAGCATGCATTCCTCGATCAGCTTGTGCGCGTCATTGCGGATTGTCGGACGGATTTCGGCGATCTTGCGCTCGGAGCCGAAGATGATCCGGGTTTCCTGGGTTTCGAAATCGATCGCGCCACGCACATGACGAGCCGCCAGCAACACCTTGTACAGCGAGTACAGCTGCTTGAGGTGCGGCACCACGTCGGTGTATTCGCCGCGCAGCTTGCGCGCCTCGGTCGCCTTCGGCGTTTCGAGCATGGCGCTGACCTTGTTGTAGGTCAGGCGCGCATGGGAGTGGATCACCGCTTCGTAGAAACAGTAGTCGGTCATTTCGCCGGATTTGGAGATGGTCATCTCGCAAACCATGGCCAGGCGGTCGACCTGCGGGTTCAGCGAGCACAAGCCGTTGGACAGCTGCTCAGGCAGCATCGGAATCACGCGCTCGGGGAAGTACACCGAGTTGCCGCGAACCTGCGCTTCGGCATCGAGTGCCGAACCGAGCTTCACGTAACTGGATACGTCGGCAATCGCCACGTACAACTTCCAGCCGCCCGAGAACAGGCGCAGCTTGCCCGGACGGGCTTCGCAATAGACCGCATCGTCGAAGTCGCGGGCATCTTCGCCGTCGATGGTGACGAACGGCAGATGACGCAAGTCGATGCGTTTCTCTTTGTCTTTCTCTTCGACTTCCGGCTTGAGCTTGCCGGCTTCCTTGAGCACGGCATCAGGCCAGACGTGAGGAATGTCGTAGGTACGCAGGGCGACATCGATTTCCATGCCCGGCGCCATGTAGTTGCCCACGACTTCAACCACGTCGCCTTGCGGCTGGAAGCGTGGCGTCGGCCAGTGAGTGATCTTCACTTCGACGAACTGACCGATCTGCGCGTTGGCGTTACGACCCGGCGTCACCAGCACTTCCTGCTGGATCTTCGGATTGTCGGCAACCACGAAACCGATGCCACCCTCTTCGAAATAGCGGCCGACGATGGTTTCGTGAGCGCGGGACACCACCTCGACGATCATGCCTTCGCGGCGACCACGACGGTCAAGGCCAGATACACGGGCCAGCGCACGGTCACCATCGAACACCAGGCGCATCTGCGCCGGGCTCATGAACAGATCGTCACTGCCGTCGTCCGGCACCAGGAAGCCGAAGCCATCACGGTGACCGCTGACGCGACCCAGGATCAGGTCGAGCTTGTCCACCGGCGCATAAGTGCCGCGACGGGTATAGATGAGTTGAGCATCGCGCTCCATGGCGCGCAGACGGCGGCGCAGGGCTTCGATCTGGTCTTCTGTGGTCAGACCAAACTCTTCGACCAGTTGCTCGCGGTTAGCAGGCGAACCTCGATCAGCAAGGTGCTGAAGGATCAGTTCACGGCTAGGAATAGGGTTTTCATATTTTTCCGCTTCACGAGCGGCCTCGGGATCGAGGGACTGCCAATCGGCCATTAGAGAGTTTTCACCTTGTCTATATGCGGGTTAGTTTGGCATAGGCGTAATGAAACGGGAAATTTCAGGCTAAGACGCCTCATCTAAAGCCCTGTATCGACACCGCAAAGCTGTTTTGAAGACCGCTGGCGAAATTTTCCAGGTTTTTTTGATGTCGGGGGTTTACAGTTAAAAAGACGCTCCGTATAGTGCGCGCCATCGACGACGGAGACGTTGCCGATACTGCCCAGATGGTGAAATTGGTAGACACGCCAGCTTCAGGTGCTGGTGACCGCAAGGTCGTGGAAGTTCGAGTCTTCTTCTGGGCACCACTTTCGAGCTTGAGATTAGATGAATTTCAAGGCTCACACAAAAACCCGCGAAAGCGGGTTTTTGCATTCTGGGCCACTGGTTTATTAATTTTAAAATCAGGGGTTTACAGATCAAAGTGCTCTCCGTATAGTACGTCACATCAACAGCGGCAACGCTGAAGATGAATGCCCAGATGGTGAAATTGGTAGACACGCCAGCTTCAGGTGCTGGTGACCGCAAGGTCGTGGAAGTTCGAGTCTTCTTCTGGGCACCAATTCAAATTCAAGGTTACGGCCTTGAATTTCACAGAAACCCGCGAAAGCGGGTTTTTGCGTTTCTGGCATTTGAAAACCACACACTCCCCCGTAGGAGCTGCCGAAGGCTGCGATCTTTTGATCTGGATTTTTTAAGATCAAAAGATCGCAGCCTTCGGCAGCTCCTACCAAAGTATCGCTCACCTCACAAAGCGCATTTGAGAAACAATATCGTTTATCATTGTTGCAAGTTTTTGCAATGCGACAGTGAGGAACCCTGCAAATGATGTCTCGAAATACCCTGCGCCGTGGCTTGACCATTACCCTGCTAGGCCTGGCGCTCGCCACTCCCCTCACCCAAGCCGCCGACCCGGTTGCCCTGACCCTCTACAATGGCCAACACAAAGAAGTCGGCGACGCGGTTGCCAAAGCCTTCGAAGCCAAGACCGGGATCCACGTCAATGTGCGCAAAGGCAGCAGCAACCAGCTCGCCAGCCAGATCGTCGAAGAAGGCGATCGCTCTCCCGCCGACGTGATCTACACCGAAGAGTCGCCGCCACTGAACAAACTCGGCGAACAAGGCCTGCTGGCCAAGGCGGATGACGCCACGCTGGCCGTTCTACCCAAGGAATACGTCGCCGGCAATGGCACCTGGATTGGCATGACTGCCCGGGTACGCGTTGTGGCCTACAACCCGAAACTGGTCGATGAAAAAGACCTGCCGAAGTCGGTGATGGAATTCTCCAATCCAAAATGGCAAGGCAAGGTCGGCTTCGTGCCCACCAGTGGTGCCTTTCAGGAACAGGCCGTTGCGATCATCAAAGTTCACGGCATGGATGCTGCCGAAGAATGGCTGACAGGGCTGCGCGCATTCGGCAAGACCTACAGCAATAACATGGTTGCACTCAAGGCCGTGGAAAATGGCGAAGTGGCAACAGTATTGGTGAACAACTACTACTGGTTCGCCTTGCAGCGGGAAAAAGGCCAGCTCGACTCGAAACTGTATTATTTCAGCGGCGGCGACGTCGGCGGGCTGATCACAGTTTCCAGCGCCGCAGTCCTCAAATCCAGCAAACACCCCAAAGAAGCCCAGCAATTGCTCGCCTATATGGCCAGCGAGGAAGGCCAGCGTGTGATCACCCAGACCACCGCCGAATACCCTCTGCACAAAGGCATGGAATCTGACCGCGGGCTCAAGCCGTTCAGCGAACTGGAAGCACCAAAAGTCACGCCTGCCGACCTCGGCAACGCCGAAGAAGCGCTGGACCTGGAACGTGACGTTGGCCTGAATTGATGGGTGCCTCACTGTCCGCGCATCACGCGTACGCACCACGGCGCAAGCGGCCGTCTATCTGGCTGATACTGCCCGTGTTGCTGTTGGTGGTGCTCAGCCTCCTGCCTCTGCTGTACGTCGGCCTGAAAACCTGGCAGGCAGGCTGGGCAGAAGCGCTGCATTTGCTATGGCGACCTTATGTGTTCGGCTTGCTGCGCAACACACTCGCATTGATGATTGGCGTCACCGCTGCTTGCGGAGTAATCGGCCTGTCGCTGGCCTGGTTGCTGGAGCGCAGTAATCTACCGGGCCGACGATTGTGGGGCGTGATCCTCTGCTTGCCGTTCGCCGTTCCGGCATTTGTCAGCAGCTTCACCTGGGTTTCCCTCAGCGCTCATTTCGAGGGACTTGGCGGGGCCATCCTCGTGATGAGCCTGTCCAAATACCCGCTGATTTTCCTGCCCGTGGCGGCAACGCTGCGCAACCTTGACCCATCCCTCGAAGAGTCCGCGCGCACACTGGGGCAGAATCGTTGGGGCGTATTTTTCAAGGTCACCCTGCCCCTGCTCTGGCCTTCGCTGCTGGCGGGTTCGTTGCTGATCGCCCTGCACATGCTGGTGGAATTCGGCGCGCTGTCGATCATTGGCCTGCAAACCTTCACCACCGCGATCTATCAGCAGTTCGAACTGGAGTTCAGCAACGCCAACGCGGCGATGCTCTCCGCCGTACTGCTGATGTTGTGCCTGGCGCTGCTGTGGCTGGAGCTGCGCGTACGCGGCAAGGGTCGACACGTGCGCACCGGCCAAGGCGCGGCGCGACGCGCGGAACAGGTTCAACTGGGCCCCTGGGCCGTGGCGGGACAGCTTTATTGCCTGCTGCTGGCAATCATTGGCAGCGGGATTCCGCTGGGCATGCTGGCCTACTGGTTGGCAGTGGGATCATCGGCAGCCTTTCCCGTGGCGGCAATCGGCGAAGCATTGCTGTCATCCCTCGCACTGTCGCTGGGCGGCGCTGCGCTGTGCCTGGTGCTGGCGGTGCCGGTCGGCCTGCTGGTCGTGCGCTACAAAGGTCAACTGGCGATCTGGGCCGAGCGCCTGCCGTATCTACTGCACGCCCTGCCGGGGCTGGTCATTGCCCTGACCCTGGTGTATTTCGCCCTGCACTACGTGCCGATGCTTTACCAGACGTCCGCCTTGCTGCTGATCGCCTATGCCCTGCTGTTTCTGCCACTGGCCCAGGCGCCGATCCGCACCGCCCTGAACAAGGCGGCACCACAACTTGAGGAGGCCGCTCGCACACTGGGGGCTTCGTCATTCAGTGCCTTCTGCCGAGTGACACTGCCGATTATTTTCCCGGCGCTGGGGGCGGCTTTTGCCCTGGTGTTCCTGGATGCGATGAAGGAGCTGACGGCGACCTTGCTGTTGAGTCCAACCGGGCTGAATACACTGGCAACGGAAGTCTGGGCACATACCGCGAACGTGGAGTTTGCGGCGGCGGCGCCTTATGCGGCGTTGTTGATACTGGTGTCGGGGTTGCCGGTCTATTTGTTGACGACCCGGATGTATCTGAGTCGCTGACAAAGCAAAAGATCGCAGCCTTCGGCAGCTCCTACAGAGAAACGCAAAGCCCCCTGTAGGAGCTGCCGAAGGCTGCGATCTTTTGATCTTTTAAGCCCTGAACTGCCCCAGGCTCGCCTTCAACTGCGCCGCCAAGCCATCCAGCACCTTGCCGCTCGCCGTGGTTTCCACAACCGCTTGAGCTGCCTTCTCAGCCTGGGCGTGAATGGTCTGGACCCGCCCCCGCACTGCCTGCGCGCCCTGCGCCTGATGCGCCGCCGCCTGGGTGGCCAGACCGATCGCTGCATGGACCTGCTCGACCGATGCCTGCACCGACTGCTGCAACCGCGCACTATCACGCAGCACCAGCAAACCCTCACTGGCCTGGCGCCCGGCCTGACCAATCGCCGCCACCGCCTCACGCGCACCTTGCTGCAACGCTACGATGTGCGCCTGGATATCGCCAGTGGAGCTCTGCGTCTTGCTCGCCAGCGCCCGCACCTCATCGGCCACCACCGCAAACCCGCGCCCCGTCTCACCGGCACGCGCCGCTTCGATGGCGGCGTTCAGCGCCAGCAGGTTGGTCTGCTCGGCGATGCCATGAATCACCGTCAGCACCACTTCAATCTGCTCACTTTGCTGCGCCAGGCGCTCGATCACTTGCGCACCGGTGTTGACCTGCCCCGCCAGCTCCTCGATCAGGCTGCCGACTTTCGCCGAGGTCCGGGTGTTTTCATCGGTGGCCTGGCGAATGTCCACGACTTGCTTGAGCGCCGCCTGCATGGCGTGGCTTTCCGACTGCGCCTCATCAGCCATTTGCGACAGTGCGCGCAAACTCTCCGCCACCTCGTCGCGCTGCATGCCAGCCGCTGCGTCCGCACCAGCGTTGCGCAAGGTCATGGCGCCAATTTCCACGCCGGTGCGCTGGGCCACATCGCCCGCCTCGCGCACGATCGGCTGCAACTTGTCCACAAAGCGATTGACCGCCGAGGCCATGTCGCCGATTTCATCCTGGCTGTTGATCTGCACGCGCTTGGTCAGATCGCCCTCGCCCGCCGCCAGGTCATCCATGGCTACGATCAGCATTTTCAGGCGATTGACCACTCGGCGACCGAGCACCACCGCCAACAACAGCAGGACACCGAAACCCACCACCGCCAGACACACACCGATGCGCCAGCGCAATGTCGCAGCGGCTTCCTGCACCGTATTGGTGGTGTTGGCTTTCATTTCAGCCGCCGTGGACTGTGCTGACTGCAGACGCGAGCCCATGGCCGCTGCGCTGTCGGCTGCCGCGCCTTTGAGGCTGTCGCCCACCAACTGATCGCTGCTGGCGATCAGGGCCAAGAAGCGCTTGTCGAGAGCCGCGAGATCAGTCTCCACCGAAGCAGTCGAGACCCCCATCAGGACCTTGCCGATTTCCACGCCATTGGGATTGATCGAAGCCTCGACGTAGAAGACCGAAGGATCGCTCTTCGCCGCATCCAGCACCTTGTCCAGCGCACGCTCGCCCTGGCCTTTTTCCAGCAGCGCCTTGTTGATCGGGTTTTCCCGGTTGAGGTAGCGCGTCAGGTGCTGGCCGGTGGCGTCGTCATACACCACGAACAGCACATTGGGATTGCGCTGGGCCCGACGGGCGAACTCGGAAAGTGTCGGAACGTCGTTGTCCCACATGGCGCGGGGCGCGACGGAAGCCAGAAGCTGCGCCATGTCGCTGGCGGAGTCCTTCAGGTCTTTTTCCAGCGTTGAGCGTAACTGCGCCTGTTCGTCCTTCAGTCGCGAGGACAAACCGGCCGTCAGACGCTGACGCGTGCTGGTGGAGAGGCTGTCGAGACTCGACGTCACTTCGCGCCCCGCCTGCTCAAGCTCAGCGGAAAGCTTTTGACTGTCCGCACCCAGGCGCTGGCCCAAGTCGGCTTCCAGCGCGGTCACCGTGCTCCGGGTCAGAGCAACAGCTACCAGCACCTGCACCAAAAGGGCGATACCAAGGGTAACGAACACGGGCCGCAACAAACGGCTCTGTAACAACGAGAGAACGGCCGACATCTGAAATCCCTCTGCTTTGGCGCCATTAAATTGATAGCACGCCGGAAGCAATGCTTTTTTAATGTTCACAGCAAAGGTCATGCCGTCCTGCAGACAAATACGACAAAGGCCCCGATTAAGGAGCCTTTGTGTTTTACATCAACGACTTATCAAGCAAACGGATGGCGCAGAACGATGGTTTCGTTGCGGTCCGGGCCCGTCGAAATAATGTCGATCGGCGCACCGATCAGCTCTTCGACGCGCTTGATGTAAGCACGGGCGTTAGCTGGCAGCTCTTCCAGGGTTTTGGCACCCACGGTCGACTCGGTCCAGCCCGGTACTTCTTCGTACACAGGCTGCAGGCCCACGTAGCTGTCAGCGTCAGTCGGGGCAACGCCATTACCTTCCGCATCCTTGTAGCCGACGCAGATGTTGATTGTTTCCAGACCGTCGAGCACATCCAGCTTGGTCAGGCAGATGCCCGAGATGCTGTTCACATCGATAGCGCGACGCAGGATAACAGCGTCGAACCAGCCACAACGACGAGCGCGGCCGGTAGTCGCGCCGAACTCATGACCTTGTTTAGCCAGGTGCGCACCGACTTCGTCGAACAGCTCAGTCGGGAATGGACCCGAACCTACACGGGTGGTGTAAGCCTTGGTGATGCCCAGGATGTAGTCCAGGAACATAGGGCCAACACCCGAACCGGTAGCAACGCCGCCAGCGGTGGTGTTGGAGCTGGTCACGTACGGGTAGGTGCCGTGGTCGATGTCCAGCAACGAACCCTGGGCGCCTTCGAACATGATGTCTTTGCCTGCGCGACGCAGGTCGTGCAGCTCGGCAGTCACGTCCAGCATCAGCGGCTTGAGCAGCTCAGCGTATTCTTTGCATTCGGCCAGGGTCTTGTCGAATTCGATGGCTGGCTCTTTGTAGTAACCCACCAGCATGAAGTTGTGGTAATCCACCAGTTCACGCAGCTTGTCTTCAAAGCGCGGCATGTTAAGCAGGTCGCCCACACGCAGGCCACGACGTGCAACCTTGTCTTCGTAGGCCGGGCCGATGCCGCGACCGGTGGTACCGATCTTCAGCTCGCCACGGGCCTTTTCACGGGCCTGGTCCAGCGCAACGTGGAAGGACAGGATCAGCGGGCAGGACGGGCTGATACGCAGGCGCTCGCGCACCGGCACACCTTTCTCTTCCAGCTTGGTGATCTCGCGCAGCAGGGCGTCAGGTGCAACCACCACGCCGTTACCGATCAGGCACTGCACACCTTCGCGCAGCACGCCCGACGGGATCAGGTGCAAGACAGTTTTTTCGCCATCGATCACCAGAGTGTGACCAGCGTTGTGGCCACCCTGGTAGCGCACTACGGCGGCAGCATGTTCGGTCAGCAGATCAACGATCTTGCCTTTGCCCTCATCACCCCATTGGGTGCCCAGGACTACGACATTCTTACCCATAACACTTGTCCTCATTCGCGCAAACTTGGTGCCGGCGGCGGCCGGCAGGAAAACTCAAGAAGCCAGTGGCGAAACTTGCCAAAGCCCATTCTGCTGAATCAATTGCCGGTCGCAGTCCGCTTCACGGGCGGCGGCCAAAGGCTGCCCAGGCAAGGCCTGAACGACACGCTGACCCTCACTGCGCAACTGGCAAACCTGCTGCCAGAGTGCTGCATCCGTACTGTCAGGCATCCAGATACCGCCAGACGGTAGCTCGATCTCAGCACGCCCCAGGGTCACCAGGGTTTTCAAATCGGTGGAAAAACCGGTCGCCGGACGGGCGCGACCGAAGTCGGCGCCGATGTCGTCGTAACGACCGCCCTGGGCAATGGACTGGCCAACACCCGGTACGAACACGGCGAACACCACACCGGTGTGGTAGTGGTAACCGCGCAACTCGCCCAGGTCGAAATACAGCGGCAGCTCAGGGAAACGCACGGACAGCCGTTCGGCAATCGCCAGCAAGTCGTCCAGCGCTGCCAGAACAGGGGCCGGAGCCTTGGCCAGGCGCTCGCGGGCCGCAGCCAGCACTTCACGATTGCCACACAGATCGACCAACGCCCGCAGCATGCCCGACAGATCGGCAGGCAAGCCCTCGGTCAAGGTAATGACCTCATCGATGGCCTTGCGTTGCAAAGCATCGAACAACTGTTGCTCGACTTCACCGGACAAACCGGCAGCGCGGGCCAGGCCACGGTAGATACCGACATGGCCGAGGTCCATGTGCACATCCGGCACATCGGCCAGTTGCAGCATGGCGAGCATCAGGCTGATGACTTCGACGTCGCTGCTTGGGCTGCCATCGCCGTACAACTCGGCACCCAGCTGAATCGGGCTGCGCGAGGACGACAGGGCACGAGGCTGAGCGTGCAGAACGCTACCGGCATAGCACAGGCGGCTTGGGCCTTCACGACGCAGGGTATGCGCATCGATGCGCGCCACTTGCGGCGTGATGTCGGCACGGAAACCCATCTGCCGGCCCGATTGCGGGTCGATGACCTTGAAGGTGCGCAGATCCAGGTCCTGGCCCGCGCCGGTCAGCAGGGATTCCAGGTACTCGATATGGGGAGTCACGACAAACTCGTAACCCCAGCTCTGGAACAGATCCAACACCTGACGGCGCGCGACTTCAATACGCGCAGCTTCCGGTGGCAGTACTTCTTCGATGCCATCTGGCAGAAGCCAGCGGTCTACCGTTGCCATTACGCCTTCCCCTATATCCGGGCGACCAGCCTGTCGGCGATCCTTGAGTGAAGCAGAAAATGATCGGCTTGTGCGCAAACCACGCGCATGAGCGACGGAGCGAAAAGCCCTTCTACCGGCTTCGCTGACCACTTTCCTCGAAAAACTGTCGAGCCCATCGGCCCGGCACCTGCTTAAAAACAGCAATCAAACATGCAGACGCAAAAAAGCCGGGAATTTCCCGGCTGCCGCATCATACACACGTTTTCCCAAAGGATCACCCCGCCAGAGGTTTTAGCCGCCCGGCGGGAGGATTCAGGTCAACGTCGTATCAAGGCTTGGCTTTTTCCAGGTAGTGGAAGAAGTCGCTGCTTGGGTCGAGGACCATGACGTCGGATTTGTTCGCGAAGCTTTCACGGTAGGCGCGCAGGCTACGATAGAACGCGTAGAACTCCTGATCCTGACCGTAGGCCTTGGAATAGATCGCAGCGGCCTGGGCATCGCCGTCACCGCGAACCTCTTCGGATTCACGATAGGCTTCAGCCAGCAGCACGCGGCGTTGACGATCGGCGTCGGCACGGATGCCTTCGGCCAGTTCGTTACCCTTGGCGCGGTGCTCGCGAGCTTCACGCTCACGCTCGGTGCTCATACGTTCGAACACGCTGCGGTTCACTTCTTTCGGCAGGTCGATGGTCTTGACCCGAACATCGACCACTTCGATGCCCAGCTCTTTCTCGGCCATCTTGTTCAGCGAAGCCGTGATATCCGCCATCAGCGCATCACGCTCACCCGACACCACTTCGTGCAAGGTGCGCTTACCGAACTGGTCACGCAGGCCCGATTCCAGACGACGGGACAGACGTTCGTCGGCGATCTGCTTGAGGCCGGAAGTCGCGGTGTAGTAACGCTCTGCGTCCTTCACGCGCCACTTGGCGTAGGCATCGACCATCACGGCTTTCTTTTCCAGCGTCAGGAAGCGTTGTGTCGGTGCATCCAGCGTCATCAGGCGTGCGTCGAATTTACGCACCTGGTTGACGTAAGGCACTTTCACATGCAGGCCTGGCTGAACATCGGTCTGGACCACGCGACCGAACTGCAGCAACACCGCACGCTCGGTCTGAGCCACGATGTAGAAGCAGTTCCAGGCAGCGATCGCCACGACGACGCCGACAATAAGGGCGATCAGCGATTTATTGCTCATCAGCGACTCTCCCTGGTACGTGCTTGCTGTTGCTGCAGATCTGCTGCCGCACGCGTATTCGCTTCATTGCTGGTGGCTGCCGCACCGCTCATTGGAGTGCTGGTATTGCGACCACTTTCGACCATTTTGTCCAGCGGCAGGTACAACAGGTTGCTCTGGCCGTTCTTGTTGCCGGTCACGAGAACCTTGCTGGTGTTGCTGAAGACTTCCTGCATGGTGTCCAGGTACAGACGCTGGCGGGTGACTTCAGGAGCCTTGCGGTACTCGGCGACCAGTTTGGTGAAGCGATCGGCCTCACCCTTGGCGCGCGAGACGGTTTCATCTCGGTAACCATTGGCATCCTCGAGGATGCGCTGGGCCTGACCACGGGCTTCCGGCACGACGCCGTTGGCATAGGTTTCGGCCTGGTTGCGCGAACGCTGCTCGTCTTCCCGGGCACGGATCACGTCATCGAAGGCTTCCTGGACTTCGCGCGGTGCCGCTGCGCTCTGAACGTTGACCTGGGTAACGGTGATACCGGTGCGGTAGGTGTCCATGAAGCGTTGCAGACGCTCCTTGATCTCGCTGGCCATCAACTCACGACCTTCGGTCAGGACCTGGTCCATCGCGGTGGAACCCACCACATGGCGCAAGGCGCTGTCGGTCGCGTGCTGCAGGCTGATTTCCGGCTGATCGACGCTCAGCACGAAGTCCTGCAGGTTGCTGATCTTGTATTGCACGGTCAGCGGCACTTCGACGATGTTCTCGTCTTCAGTCAGCATCTGGCCCTGCTTGGTGTAGGCACGCTCACGCGTGACGTTTTCCATGTACTTCTTGTCGATCGGCGGGAAGTAGATGTTCAGGCCCGGACCCACGGTTTCGTAGTACTTGCCGAAGCGCAGCACCACTGCCTGCTCCTGCTCGTCGACAACATAGACCGCGCTGTACAGCCAAACGGCGGCCAACACGACCAGACCGATACCGAGCAGGCCGCCAAAGCCGCCACTCTTGCCCGGACCACCGCCGTCGTCGCCACCACGTTTCTTACCGCCACCGAACAAACCGTTCAGGCTTTCCTGCAGCTTTCGGAAGGCCTCGTCGAGATCCGGTGGCCCCTTGCGGTCGCCGTTGTTACGACGCTTGCCACCCCAAGGATCCTGATTATTCGAGTTGCCACCCGGCTCATTCCAAGCCATAGCGCTCTCCATCTGATAAAGCAAAGACGCACCCACGGCGCGCCGACCAATGCTACAGAATGCCTGTCACCACGGCACAACCGCTTTCCCAGGCTTTTATTGCAAAGTGTGTTGCTCGATGAACTCCATCGGCTGCAATCCCTCGCGGCTTACCAGTCGATTCAACTCGACCCGGGGCAAACGAACGGCCAGCAAACTGATGCCTTCTTCGTCGTGTTCTTCTTTCTGCACCGCACCGAGTTCGAAGAACTGCGCACGCAGTCGAGCGAATCGTTGCGGCAAGCGCAAGGTACCGACAAACAATTCACTGCCCAGTAACTCGGCAATGGCTTGCTCAAGCAATTCCAGACCACTGCCATCACGCGCCGACAGCCAGACCCGTTGGGGCTTGCCGTTTTCGTCGCGCTGGATTTGTGGCTCAACGCCTTCAAGCAAATCGAGTTTGTTATAGACCTCGAGGATCGGCAAGTCCTGAGCACCAATCTCGCCGAGCACCACCATTACCTGCTCGATCTGCAACATGCGATCTGGTTCGGCCGCATCGATCACGTGCAACAACAGATCGGAGTTGCTCGACTCTTCGAGGGTAGACCGAAATGCTTCGACCAGCTTGTGGGGCAAGTGGCGAATGAAACCCACAGTGTCCGCCAGGACAATCGGCCCCAGATCGTCTATATCCAGACGACGCAGGGTCGGGTCCAGCGTGGCAAACAATTGGTCAGCTGCGTAGACGTCGGATTTCGTCACGTTATTGAAGAGCGTGGATTTACCGGCGTTGGTGTACCCCACCAGAGACACGGTAGGAATATCCGCACGCGATCGGCCACGGCGCGACTGTTCTCGCTGGCTGCGCACTTTCTCCAGCCGACCCTTGATCTGCCGCAGGCGAACCCGCAGCAAACGGCGGTCGGTTTCCAGCTGGGTTTCACCCGGGCCACGCATACCGATACCGCCACCCTGGCGCTCAAGGTGAGTCCAGCCACGAACCAGCCGGGTGCTCATGTGGTCAAGCTGGGCCAGTTCGACCTGGAGCTTGCCTTCATGGGTACGGGCGCGCTGGGCGAAAATATCGAGAATCAGACCGGTACGGTCGATCACGCGACACTCGAAAACACGTTCGAGGTTACGTTCCTGACTGGGTGTGAGGATGTGATTGAAAATCACCAGATCGGCCTGTTCGGCTTTGACCAGGTCGCGCAGTTCCTCGACCTTGCCACTGCCAATCAGGGTCTTGGCGGTTGGCCGATGACGCGGCACGTTAAAAAACGCGACGGTCTCGGCACCCGCCGAGTTAGCCAATTCCTGAAACTCCTGCGGATCTTCGCGCGCCTCAGGGTCCTGTCCATCCAAGTGAACGAGGATTACTCGCTCACCACCACCGTGGCGCTCAAAGAACAAAGGAGACTCCTATCAGGCGTTACCTGGCTCAGCGTCACCTGCTTCGGATTCGGTTGCGCTAGGCAGACGAATTGGACGAACCGGCACCACTGTAGAGATAGCGTGTTTGTAGACCATTTGGCTGACGGTGTTTTTCAGCAGGATAACGAACTGGTCGAAAGACTCGATCGTGCCTTGCAGTTTGATACCGTTGACCAGGTAGATGGACACCCCAACTTTCTCTTTACGTAACGTATTCAAGTAAGGGTCTTGTAGCGAATGCCCTTTTGACATGTGCCGCACTCCTTTAAGGATTCAATATAAAAATAGGTAAACAGATGGCTTTGGCCGTCACACCCCCAAGGATAGACGGCAATTGCAAGGACTCAGCTCAATATGGAGACGGTCCCCAGGTATTTCAAGGCGCGCGGCAGATTGTCGCAATCCAGACTGTCCAGCCAATGCAGATCAGTCCAACTGCGCAGCCAGGTGAACTGGCGTTTCGCCAATTGGCGCGTGGCAATGATTCCACGCTCCTGCATCTCGGCTGACGTCAGCTTGCCATCCAGGTAGTCCCAGACTTGGCGGTAGCCTACTGCACGTATAGACGGCATCCCGGCATGCAGGTCACCTCTATTACGCAGGGCTACGACCTCGTCAATGAATCCCTGTTCCAACATTAAAGTGAATCTTTGTTTAATTCGCTCGTGTAGTACCTGACGATTTGCCGGAGCAATGGCCAAGTTCGCGACAGTATAGGGCAATTGTTGGTGTCCCGAAGCGGCTGCTTCAGTACTTTGCGCACTTTGTTGCAAACGCAGGGCAGTCATGCTCTGACCGCTGACACGATAAACTTCCAGTGCTCGACTCAATCGCTGGGGATCGTTCGGATGAATCCGCGCCGCGGAAACCGGATCAATGACCGCCAACTGGTCGTGCAAGGCTTGCCAGCCAAGGCGTGCAGCCTCTTCTTCGATCTGCGCGCGGACGTCGGGATCGGCCGCCGGCATATCCGCCAGACCTTCAACCAAAGCCTTGTAATAGAGCATGGTGCCGCCCACCAGCAGCGGAATTTTTCCGCGCGCGGTGATATCGGCCATGGCTTCCAGGGCATCACGGCGGAAATCCGCGGCCGAATAGCTCTCGGCCGGGTCGAGAATATCGATCAGGCGATGCGGGTATTGCGCCAGCAGCTCTTTGGAAGGCTTGGCGGTGCCGATGTCCATGCCACGGTAGACCAGCGCCGAATCGACGCTGATCAACTCGCACGGCAGGACCTTGGTGAGTTCGATGGCCAGATCGGTCTTGCCGGCGGCGGTCGGGCCCATCAGGAAAATCGCAGGTGGGAACTGGCTCATCAACGACCGCGCAAGAAGAGTTTGTCCAGATCGTCCAGGCCCAGCTGGGTCCAGGTCGGTCGGCCATGGTTGCATTGACCGCTGCGCTCGGTGCTTTCCATGTCACGCAGCAAACCGTTCATTTCCGGCAGGGCCAAACGCCGATTTGCACGAACCGCACCGTGGCAGGCCATGGTCCCGAGCAACTCATTCAAGTGCGCCTGAATGCGGTCGCTGGTGCCGAACTCCATCAGGTCGGCCAGGACGTCGGCGACCAACCGGTTGGCTTCCGCCTGCTTGAGCAGCGCCGGAATCTGCCGGATCGCCAGGGTTTCCGGGCCCAGGCGTTGCAATTCAAAGCCCAGGCGCTGGAACCAGGCGACATGTTCCTCGGCGCAATCGGCTTCACGCTGACTGACGGCCAGGGACTCCGGTACCAGCAACGGCTGGCCGCTCAGACCCTCGCTGGCCATCGCCACCTTCAGACGCTCATACATGATCCGCTCGTGGGCGGCATGCATGTCCACCAGCACCAGGCCCTGGGCATTTTCCGAAAGAATGTAGATGCCCTTGAGTTGTGCCAGTGCATAACCGAGCGGCGGGATGTCGTCCTGCCCGGCCGGTAGCGCAACGGCATTGGCCTCGGGCAGCGGCGCAAAGAACTCGCGATAGGCGGCCTGCGCTTCGGTGACAGGCACACCGGACTGCGGACGCGGCGTGTATTGATACTGATAACCCGCGCCAGCTCCCGAACCCGCCGGCGTATTGAACGACGGCTGAGCCTGAGGCTGTTCCAGCAGCGCATTGGCGGCCAGGCGCATTTCGCCCTGGGGCCCGAATTCACCGGCTTCGAGACCGGAAGGCCGGACGATGGCCGTGGCAACTGGCGCCGCCAGATGATCGTCCGGTCGCACATCGCCCAAGGCACGGTGCAAGGTGCCATAGAGAAAATCGTGAACCATGCGTCCCTCACGGAAGCGCACTTCGTGCTTGGTCGGGTGCACGTTGACGTCCACACCGGTCGGATCGACTTCGAAAAACAGCACGAAGGTCGGGTGCCGACCATTGAACAGCACGTCGCGATAAGCCTGGCGTACCGCGTGAGCCACCAGTTTGTCGCGCACGGCACGGCCATTGACGAAGAAATACTGCAAGTCGGCCTGGCTGCGGTTGAAGGTCGGCAGCCCGACCCAACCCCATAGATGCAGGCCGTTGCGCTCGATCTCGATCGGCAGCGCCTGCTCCAGGAAGCCCGGCCCGCAGATCGCTGCCACGCGCCGGGCACGGGCCGCATCATCATGGGCCTCGTGCAGGCTGAGGATGGTCTTGCCGTTGTGGCGCAGATGGAACGCCACATCGAAGCGCGCCAGGGCCAGGCGCCTGATCACTTCTTGCAGGTGATCGAATTCGGTTTTTTCAGTCTTGAGAAATTTGCGCCGCGCCGGCGTATTGAAGAACAGGTCGCGCACTTCAACCGATGTGCCCACCGGATGGGCCGCGGGCTGCACGCGAGGCGCCATGTCCCGGCCTTCGGTCTCGACCTGCCAGGCCTGATCGGCGTCGCGGGTGCGCGAGGTCAGGGTCAGGCGCGCCACGGAGCTGATCGATGCCAGAGCCTCACCGCGAAACCCCAGGCTCATGACCTGCTCGAGGTCTTCCAGGTTGCGGATTTTGCTGGTGGCGTGACGGGCCAGGGCCAGCGGCAGGTCATCGGCGGAAATGCCGCTGCCATCGTCGCGCACCCGCAGCAATTTGACGCCGCCCTGCTCCACATCGACATCGATACGCTTGGCGCCGGAGTCGAGGCTGTTTTCCAGCAACTCCTTGATCACCGAAGCCGGGCGTTCGACCACCTCACCCGCCGCAATCTGGTTCGCCAGTCGCGGGCTGAGCAGCTCGATGCGAGCGCTGTTGTTCACGACTTGGTTCATTCTTTGGCCGCCAGTTCAGTGCCCGGAATAGTCAGGTGCTGACCGATCTTGAGCTCATCGCTCGACAGGTTGTTGGCACTGCGCAGGGTGGCGGGCGACACTTGATAGCGCACGGCGATCATCGCCAGGGTCTCGCCCGGGTTGACGCGGTGGTCACGTGGACCTTGCACAATCTTGCCGGAGTCGCGCAGCCAGGCAATGTAAGTGCCCGGCGGCGGGTTCTGCTGGAAGAACTGGCGCACGCCGCTGCTGATCGAACGCGCCAGCGCCTGCTGGTGGCTGGACGCAGCAAGCTTCGAGGCTTCGTCAGCGTTGGAGATAAACCCGGTTTCCACCAGGATCGACGGAATATCCGGCGACTTCAGCACCATGAACCCGGCCTGCTCGACCCGCTGCTTGTGCAGGGGCGTAACCCGGCCAATGTTGCTCAACACCTTCTGGCCAACGTTCAGGCTGGACGTCAGGGATGCGGTCATCGACAGGTCGAGCAGCACGCCAGCGAGCATGCGGTCCTTGTCATCGAGGCTGACGTTGCCGGCACCACCGATCAGGTCGGAACGGTTTTCGCTGTCGGCCAGCCAACGGGCCGTCTCCGAAGTCGCGCCGCGATCAGACAGGGCAAATACCGAAGCACCGAAAGCGGCGGCAGAAGGCGCTGCATCGGCATGAATCGAGACGAACAGGTCGGCGCCTTTCTTGCGGGCAATTTCGGTACGGCCGCGCAACGGAATGAAGTAGTCACCGGTACGGGTCAGTTCGGCGCGGAAGCCTTTCATGCCGTTGACCTGCCGTTGCAATTCACGGGCGATGGCCAGTACTACGTCTTTTTCACGCTGACCGCGAGAACCCGAAGCCCCCGGGTCTTCGCCACCGTGACCGGCGTCGATCACCACAATGATATCGCGCTTGCCGGCCGGGGCCGGTGGCAACTTGATCGCCGGTTCCGCAGGTGTGACCGGCACGGCGGGCACCGTGGCGACCGACGGTGTCGGCGCTGGAGGAGGCGCGGCGTCTGCGGCGTTATCGAACAGATCGACCACCAACCGGTTGCCATACTGGGCGTTCGGCGCCAGGGAGAAGCTCTTCGGCGTTACCGCCCTTTTCAGATCGATAACCACCCGTAGGTCGGTCGGCGTGCGTTGAGCCGAGCGCATGGCGGTAATCGGGGTGTTCGAGGTGTTGACGTTGAGCGGCGCACCGAGGGTCGCGCCATTGATGTCGATGACCAGGCGATCCGGAGCCGTCAGGGTAAAGACGCTGTGTTGCACCGGGCCGGTCAGGTCAAACACCAGTCGTGTGTTGTCCGGTGCCCGCCACAGACGAACACTGTTGACCTTCGAATCGGCCACAGCGTCGACGGTCACCGCCAAAAACAACACCCCTACGGCAGCCACCAACGCGCGAAAGCGCATACCTAACCCCATCATCTATTTGGATTCCAATGCCAAAGCGGCACACCAGGCCTCGCCACGCGAGCCCTGGGATAAAATTTTCAGCGAACGCCCGCTGTCTTGCGGGCTAATGGTAATGGTCAGGTCGGGCTTTGGCAAAAAGCCTGCACCTTTGTCGGGCCACTCGATCAGGCACAGCGCGTCGTCTTCGAAGTAGTCGCGGATACCGAGGAACTCCAGTTCCTCCGGATCGACCAGACGGTACAAATCGAAATGGAAGGCGCGAATATCGCCGATCTCGTAGGGTTCAACCAGGGTGAACGTCGGGCTTTTTACTGCCCCGGCATGCCCCAGGCCACGGATAATGCCTCGGGACAAGGTTGTTTTGCCCATCCCCAGGTTGCCCTCGAGGAAGATCAGGCCATGGCCTTGGGTGATTCGGGCAATGCGTGCACCAAAGTCGCTCATGGCCTGCTCATCAGCCAGGTACAGGGTTACTTCAGACACGGTGCTTGCTCCTCCAACAACTGACGAATGGCTGGAATCAGATCACTGGCCGCCAGCCCACGGCCGAATTTTCCTTGTTGCTCGCCGGCATTGGCATGCAGCCAGACCGCCAGGCAGGCTGCGTCAAATGGCTCCATGCCCTGGGCCAGCAATGCGCCGATCAACCCGGCCAACACATCGCCCAAACCGGCGGTGGCCATGGCCGGGTGCCCCTGATGACACAGCGCCAGACGCCCATCGGGATGGGCGATCAGGCTGCCGGCACCTTTTAAGACGACGACAGCTGTATATTTTTTGCTCAATGCATGGGCCGCTGCCGGTCGATCGGCTTGAACCTGTAGCGTACTCATTCCAAGCAAACGCGCCGCCTCGCCCGGATGCGGGGTGATCACGCAATCCTTGGGCAAACTCACACGCTCCTCGGCCAACAGGTTCAGCGCATCGGCGTCCCAGACTTGCGGCAGCGGTGCGTTGGCGGCGGTCGACAACAAGCTGCGCCCCCAACCCGCCTGCCCCAGCCCCGGACCGACAACCAACACGGAAACTTTTTGCAGCAAAACCATCAACTGATTGGCCGACGAAGTGCCCAGCACCATCGCCTCGGGGATCCGCGCCAGCGCGGCGGACACGTGTTCGCTACGGGTCGCCACCGACACCATGCCCGCCCCGCTGCGCAGCGCACTTTGCGCGCTCAGCAGAATCGCGCCACCCAACCCGCGATCACCACCGATCAGCAGCACATGGCCGAATCGGCCTTTATGGGAGGTCGGGGTCCGGGGCGCTGGACGCGGAAGGTTAGCGGCCGTCAGACGACGAGCGGTGAACGCCGCGCCACCAATCAACTGCGAATCGGCGTGCAAGTCATTGAACACCAGTTCGCCGACCACATCCGCCGCATCACCGGTGAACAACCCCACCTTCAAGCCAATGAACGTGACCGTCAGGTCGGCATGCACGGCATGACCAAGGATGCGGCCCGTATCAGTGCACAACCCTGACGGAATATCCACTGCCGCAACCGGCAGTCCGCTGGCATTGATCGCGCCGATGGCGCTGGCATACGGCTCACGCACATCGCCGCTCAGGCCGGTACCAAGCAAAGCATCCAGCACAATACCGCGCAATCCGGATTGTGCCGTCCAGGGCTCGATGAGCACGTTTTCAGACACCGCCTCGGCATGGGCCAACGCCGCATCACCCTGCAAGCGCTGCGGATCCCCCACCGCCAGCACCCGCACCGACCAACCGGCACGCTGGGCCAACACAGCCACCAGATACCCGTCCCCGGCATTGTTGCCATGACCGGCCAGCACACTCAATTCGCTCGCTGTCGGCCATTGCCGCACCAGCGCCCGCCACGTCGCCCGCGCCGCGCGCTGCATCAATTCGAAGCCCGCTGCGCCGGCGGCGATCAGGCTCGCGTCGAGTGCTCGCACCTGGGCGGCGCTATACAGCGCGTCGGGTAATTCATCTTTAGTGTGCGGCATGCGTCTTCGGGCTCCGATGTCTGGCAGAATTATACGCACCTCAGCTCCGGTTTCTCTCGTCTCATGCCCGCTATTACCACAGACCTGCCCACCCTCGCCCAATCCATCAAGGACTGGGGCCGCGAGCTGGGCTTCCAGCAAGTCGGCATCAGCGGCCTCGACCTGGCCGAGCATGAGCAGCACCTGGAACGCTGGCTCGAAGCCGGCTACCACGGCGAAATGGACTACATGGGCGCCCACGGCAGCAAACGCTCGCACCCCGAAGAGCTGGTGCCGGGCACTTTGCGCGTGGTTTCGCTGCGCATGGACTACCTGGCCGGCGACACCCAAATGGCGAAAGTGTTGGCCAAACCGGAAAAAGCCTACGTCTCCCGTTATGCCCTGGGTCGCGATTACCACAAGCTGATCCGCAAACGCGTGCAACAACTGGCGGAAAAAATTCAGGCCGAGATCGGCCCGTTTGGGTATCGCGCCTTCGTCGACAGCGCGCCGGTGCTGGAAAAAGCCATCGCCGAACAGGCGGGGCTTGGATGGATCGGCAAAAATACCCTGGTCTTGAATCGCAAGGCAGGCAGTTATTTCTTCCTCGCCGAACTGTTCGTCGACTTGCCGCTGCCGGTAGACCCGCCCCACGCCACCGAACACTGCGGGCGGTGCAGCGCCTGCCTCGACATCTGCCCGACCAACGCCTTCGTCGGCCCCTATGTGCTGGATGCCCGACGCTGCATTTCCTACCTGACCATCGAACTCAAAGGCGCCATCCCTGAGGACCTGCGGCCGCTGATCGGCAATCGGGTGTTCGGTTGCGATGATTGCCAGATTGTCTGCCCGTGGAACCGCTTCGCCCGTCCGTCCGGTGAAAGCGACTTCAAGCCGCGGCACAATCTGGACAACGCCGGGCTGGCAGAACTGTTCATGTGGGATGAAGAGAAGTTTCTCAGCAGCACCGAAGGCTCGCCGCTGCGCCGGACCGGTTACGAAAACTGGTTGCGCAATCTGGCGGTAGGGCTGGGAAATGCGCCTTCAACGATTCCGGTGCTGGAAGCGCTGAAGGCGCGACGGGAACATCCGTCGGAGCTCGTAAGAGAGCATGTGGAGTGGGCGCTGAAGCAGCACGCCGATCGCCTGAACTGAGTCAGCCGACAACCGGGAGTATCAGTGAAATTCAGGTGTGACCACCTACTTGCAATATTTCAACCATGCGATCGGTGTCATCCACCAGAAAGGTCACCCGATCCTTTGCCCCTATCCGTACTTCATATCGGCTCAGCTTTTTCTCAAGCAGCGTGTACTTGGGGTCCCCCATTCTCCTGGATGCCTCCACCGGAGAGAGTCCCTCATTGGCAATGCTGTCTTTGAATACTTCATATTGGTCCATCGAGCTTTGGCTCAAGTCCGACTTGATATTCTTCTCCTTTGGCTCTTTAAGGGTCCACTTCTTGGGGGCATCATCCGTTTTTTCGCCAGCCTTTGCTGCCTTGGCCGCGGCTTTCGCACCTTTGCCTTTTACCACTGATGACCCAGCCCTCGAACTACCTCCGTTCATGCCTCTCGCCATGGACTTGCCTGCCTCCCTGGAGCCTCCGCTCAAGCCTGGTTTAAAGGCATTCACCATTTTATTCCCCCACTGAACAGCACTTTTGCCAAGGGCTCCCAACCCGGCGCCTGCCGACAGCACACCGGTAGCCAGGCTCGCCCAGCCGAGGATTTCTCCGACACCCGATTCCGGAGCTACTTCATCGACGATGATGCCGGCAATTCCCAACGTCGCAGAGGACACCGCCAGCGTCAGGCCGATAACCGCCAATGGCGTCGCCGCTCCCATCGTCACGACGCTCAGGGCAAACCCGGCAATCGACAGGGCGATCCCCAACAAGGCCTTCCAGAAGTGCCCGGTGGGGTCGACCCGATTGATCGGATCGCCACCGCAATAGGCATAGGGATTCAACCCGCCCGCACCGAACGGGCTCATGCTATCCGGGCTGAGGAAGCGCATCAGCGCAGGGCTGTAAGCCCGATAGCCATTGCCCAGCAGATACAACCCCGTCAACGGATCGAGTTGCTCGCCGCTGAATCCCAGCACGCTGAACAGCCCGCCTTCCGCCGGACGATGCCCGTATGGGCTATAGGCGAAGTCCCGACGCTGCGCCCCCGTCACTTCAGTCAACACATTGCATTGTTGATCAGTACCCAGAAGTCCAGTCCCGGCACCCTGCCCCTGCCGGTTCTGCCCCAATACAACATCAGCGTTGCGCAAACAGGTGCGCTTGTCCTGGCCACGCACTTCGTTGATCACTCGCCCTTCGCGATAATAACGCTGGGTTGCCGGGCCGGCCGGCTGCGACAACTCGACCAGACGATCCTGCGCATCATAGTGATAACCACGCACCACCGCTCCGACGGCGCTGGCCACTTGAGTCAGGCGCCCCAGTGCGTCGTACGTCAGTATGCGGGCCTGTTCATCCTCGATTAACTTTCCGTTGGCGTCGTACCGCAGCACCACCGGTGCCGGGTAATCCTTGTGACTGTGCTGAATGCCGATCAATTGAGTGGGATCGCAGGGACTGTAATTGTAGGAAGCGAGGTTTTTACCGCCGGGAAATTCGGTTTCCAGCGTGACGATGTTGTCTATCGCGTCGAACACATAGGTTTGCTTGACGATCTCTTTGCCGTACGGATCTCGGGGCCGGTGCGTACCAATGCTGCTGTACTGGCTCAATCGCCCGCGTTTGTCATAGCTGAAGCGCTCGTCACGCAAGACCACATTGCCGTTTTTCAAGGTCCTTTGCGCCAGCTTGCTGGCCGGAGTGTAACTAGAGGTCAGTGTGTGGGTACCCGACCCGCTGACCTCGAAACTGCGCGATATCTCTCGCCCCAGATCGTCGTATGCAAGGTCGGTTACCAGCGAACGGGTACCCGTCTTATCCTGTGCGTTGACCCTCGTCAATTGGCCGAGCGCGTTGTAAGTGAATGCCGCCTTGAGCGCATGGTGTTCAAACGATTTAGGGCGTCCGAACTCATCGTAAGTGGTCGCGTGTCGGTTCCCGATCACATCGGTGCAGGTCAAGGGGCGTCCGCCCAAGGAATAGGTATAAAATGCCTTCTCCTGCTTCGCACCCACGATCGAGACTTCACGTTTGAGTCGCCCGGAAGGGTAGTACTCGAAACGGCTCTCGCGTCCTTGCTCGGTACACATCGTCGGAAGACCAAGCTTGGGGTGATAGGTATAGCTGGCAAGTAAATCGCTGGCTTTGCGTTGTGTCACTTGCCCACCGAGGTTGCGCTCATAGAGGTATTCAACCCTCTCGCCGCCCGATGCCAGCTCCCAGGCCGGTTTACTGAAACCGCCCTCGAACCCTGCCGTGGCCACCCGCCCACCGACCTTGGACTGGGTCAACCGTCCGAGCCCGTCAAAGGTCTGCTGGCCCAGGCTACGCCCCGCGACTGTCACCTCGACGGGTAATTGGCCATGGCTCTGGGGCGCATACTCGGTTTCCACTATATTGCCATCCGGCAAAACGCTACGCCGAAGTCGATTGAATACGTCGTACTGGTAGAGCGTTTTGTTGCCGGACGGATCAGTCTGACTGACGCCCCGCCCGAGTCCGTCATATTCGTGAAGGGTCTTGCCCAGGCTCCCACCCTTGAGGTCAAACAGTTCGATGCTTTCGGGCTTGCCGAAATTCTTGTAGGCCGTGACAGTCTTGCCCATGCCTTCCTGCCAACTCGTTTCACGCAAGGTCACAGGGTCATACTCAACGTGTTCTTTGCGCCCATCGGTATGCAGCGTGGTCTTTACCTGACCCCAGTCATCGAAGACAAAGGCGGTTTTGAGTACCAGTGGTGCGCCTTGCAACCAATCAGTCGCAGTCTCTTCGACGAGTTGCCCCACCGCGTTGTATTGCGCCGAATAAACCGTACGCAACGGCCCGTCAGCCTGATCATCTGCGTCCTGCTCTTCGACGCGAATCGTGCGACCCAGGCCGTCATAGGTGACTCGTTGTTGCTGGCCGTTGACGTCGGTGCTGAGCCTCGTCGCGGGGACAGTACTGCCGGCAGCCAATTGATAACGGTTGCTGCGCCTGGCTTCGAACGCCGTACCCGGAGCGATTGTCTCACTCACCATCCGGCCAAGCGCATCGTACTCGAAGATCACCGTTCCTTCGTCTTCGTTCTGCTCGGACAATTTCGCACCATTGAGTAGCGAATAGATCCTGGTTGCCGTAGCGCGAGTGCCGTCAAACCCAGTCAACGTGGTCCGCACCGTGCGGCTAGTATCGCTGTGGCTGTACTGGAACCCGGAGTGAGTCGACTTGCAATTGCAGGTGACGGTTTGCTTTTGCAGCAGACCATGGAGTCGTGGGTCGTCGGGGCGCTCGAAATAAAGCAGGCCGGTTTGTGAGCGCAAGGTTTCGTTGTTCTTTACAAGCTCAAACAATTGCTCCCGCACGGGAACCACGTTTTGTACCGTTGCGCCGCTCACCCCTTGTTGCAACTGATAGCGATAGCGAGTGACGGTCGTTGCGGCCGCCGCGATCCCCTTAGTCGGGGACACCGTTCGTTGCTTTTCGAATCGCACGAATCCCAAAGGATCCGCCGGACAACCCTCAGCACCCGATGCCGGGTAGAACTCGGAGTCCGTCGTTACACCGTTCGAGTCGACCTGTTTAAGCAGGTTGCCAAAAACGTCAAACTCGGTGCGCTGCACCTCATCCCGCGACTGCTTCGTCTCAAGGTTCGTGTAACGTACTGTCTGGATTTTTGGCAATCGGAACTGTGCCGGTTGTTCCGCGAAATCCTTGCGCGGGTCCAAGTGGTACTCAATCAAGTGTGAGGTCACCATCTTTTTACAGGTCGTCACTTCCGACACCTGCAAATGGTACTTATTGTAAGTACGTACCGTAAAACTATGAGTTTTACCCTCCAGCATCACGCGCTCGGTCGATGTATAGGAATAGTCGCCCGCAGCTTGATAGAGATTGTCGCCCTCCGCTGACCACTTGATGCCTTCGGCATTGAACCCCAGAAAATTCTCGTCGGAAAACTCATAGTTCGTGGTTGAGGCTGGCTGGTCGTGCCTAGGGAATACAGTACGCGAATTGACGAATGGAATGGATCGCAGAGGGGCCCCTCGCGGGAATCGATGCCCTGCTTGCTGGTAACCGATGAACTCGCGTGCGCCCAACGGTGAATCGACTTGCGTCAAATAACTGCGACCGCCAAAAACCTCATACGTCAGGTTCCAGAATCCACCGGTAGGCAACCCTATGGATGCAACCCTGTCGTTTATGAGCGTCAGGATAAACTTCGCCTCGCACGGAGTATTTGGATATTGAGTAAAAGTGACGGCTCCCGGGGTGCGTGTAACACTCAGCAAAATTCGCTGATCATCGCTAACATCCTTGAGAACTGGCTGATCGTTGATCGCGCTGTAGTTGAGCTTGATGCTTGTGCCATTTGCCGCCACTATTCGTTTTGGAACGGCGACTTCGCTAGCACTGTAGACTTCCAACTCTTCACGCAAACCACTTTTATGCACGACGTCATAGCGGTTGGGTGATGGCCGACTGGCTTTGAAGGTTTCAAGTTTCAGCTCATCGAAAGTCAGACCTGTAGCCGATACGTTGGCCTTGTACGTTTCACCGCTGGACAGCGTCAAGATCTCAGTCGAAGCGTCAAAGCGGGTCAGTGCAAGCGACCACCCGGCCCCAAAGCCTATATCAATGTCATTGAGCGGATTGAAATACAAATTGATAGGCAAGGAAGGACCGTTCAACCCCCCGGACTTGATCTCACCGACTGTTAAAGCGCATGTATAAATCCCGGTACGAGGATCAACTCCACCCGAAATAAAACCCTGAAAATTAAATGCATTTGAATAAATATGCAGCGAATTCCTGGCAGCCATTTGGCCTCCACTCGTATTGATAACGAAGCACCCTGATGACAAACAGGCGCGCAGACTTCCAATGAAAATCTGCGCGCCAACCGAACATCAGCCTCTGCGCAGGACAAATGCGACTTTACTTACATCGATCCCGATCGACAGTTTATGATCATTGCCGTATTCATCAATAACTGTAAAAGGAAACTCTCCAACCCTGATCTCCCCCCCCATGACATGACTGGCAGAAACACCTTGCACAACCGTCAACTCCCCGGAGCGCATATTTATATCAACCAGATATTGACGAAGTGGCATATTTACTTGGACCGCCCGACCATACGGAGAAGGAAATTCGCCGACAAAGGACTTAACACCCTTCACACCGCTCACCGAACCCGTATTGCAAAATTCTACCGGATACCTATTTTTCGGATTATATTTTGAGCTCTCCCAACTAACCAACTTAAACTGCCTTGACCCCGGATAGAGTCCTAAGTGATATCGATAGAGTGTTTCTCCAGGACGTTCCCCCCCGACCCTTTCCGACTGCCAGATAAACTGATCTGGACTAAAGGTAGCCTTTGGCTGCGCGACAATCAGGACACTGCTGTTTATTTTCTTGCCGTCCGGATTTGTGGCGTTGTTACTTTTATAAACTTTTCCTTGCAACGTCACCTCTACGGCAATTTGCCTCTGCGAGACCTCGGAGGAAGAGACCCAGAAGATAAGAGGCTCACTTCTGCCCGAGGAATAATTCTCGACTGATACAGTTGCAAATCCACCAGGCATTTCATGGGCGTATTTATTTTCCATGGAACTGGCGCTCCAACCCACCAACGGTTTGCCCGTGTAAACCTCTCTTTCCAATGGTTTACCATTGTCGAAGTGAATCAACCTTGCAGAGATCAGATCAGGAAAATAGGGCAGTGATACAGGATCTCCATTTTCATCCTGGGCCTCTACAAAGACCAAGACACGCGTTTGCATCCTGCCATTGGCATATATCTTCTTTGATTCCACTCCAGGGATTTCAAATCTGACCTCCAGCCTGGTTACTTTAGCGATTCGACCGGTCGTGTTTATTTGCAACGCAGACACATCAGAAACAGTCTTGTCATTTAAATCATTAATATCGCTCATCAACATTCCTTGTCATTTATAATTACAACTCTTGGCTGCAGTGGATATCACAACCAGGCACTTAGCCAATCGCTACTTGCCCGACAGCACCAAACAAATAACAAGAAAATAAATTTACAGCCACCTGCAAGATTAACGGCTTATTTCAGACCTTTTGCCAAATAACTCCAAACACCCAACCCATTTTTAATGACTACAAGGCTGAGGACCGCACAAATACTCGCCCCCCGCTTTTTCAGAGCATACTCACATCAACCCACTCTTAACTTAATGTTTCTCGACTCTTACTGCTCCACGATTTGTACGACATCGATATACAGCACTACCGCAGCGACACCCGATTCACCGAGCACCGTAAATCAGTCGTCTCCCTCACCACTTTCCACACCACTTTCGTCAAATTCCGACTCATTTTCGACATCATCCTCATCGAACTCTTCTTCTAACGGTTCATCTATCTGAATCAAAACCCGCCGATCCAGGCTCGCATTATTTTTATAATCAGAAACACGTTGCTTGCTTGCCAGACTCAGTGGATTGTCAGAAAAGTTATAGTTCGCCTCACGTGTATCGGGCACATCGAGCAACGCCTCGGGCAGCTCGACAATCTCGTTGAATGTCAGGTCAACAAACGTCAGTTTTTCCAGTGCAAATAGCCCATAGGGCACTTCCGTAAGCCCTGTAGATTTCAATTGGAGCCGCTCAAGCCGCTTCAAATGACCGACTTCGGGACTCATACCCAACGGGTTGTTGTCCAGATCAAGCTCTTCAAGATTTTCCATATGAGCCAGCCCTTCCGCAGTGGCTTCAGTCAGACGCAGATTGCAGTTTTCAAGCGCAAGACTCACAAGCGATCGCATCTGGAAGGTTTCAACCGGAAAGCTGTCCAGACGAACGCCCCTTATCGTCAGGAACTCAAGACCGGGGAAGTTTTTCAAAAAGCTGCCAGCCTTTAGATAATCACTGCTGTTGACCAACAAAAATTCAGACACGTGACTGAAATCCGCCAACAACTCAGGCAAATCACCAATGATGTCCAGTTTTGAATAAAAACGGCGGGTATCGAAACGGTTCTCCGCTGTCAGCTGCCGACTCCAGCAAGCCTTCACGACCTCAATGAATGAAGCCCTGTTGCGCCTTTGAATGGCAGTCGCCTCCGCGGTCAAAGCAATATCCGTCAGCGGATGACGGTGTGGAATATCGGCGCCCCAGACATCCAGATCATTGACCAGCGTCAGGTATTCATTTTCCAGACGAGCCAAGGCCGGCAACGGATTGCCACCCAGTCGGGTTTCGCGCAAGGCCTGTAATTCTTCTTCTGCCAACGTCGGAAAAAGCCTGCGCAGGCGCGGCTCAACGGCACCGGACGCCGTAGGCAGGCTATCGCCTCCCCCCAACAGATACCCGGCGCGCCCAACGGCCAGCCCCATGGGTGAGCGCATGCCGGGCTCCAGCGGTGGCTGTCCGAACAACGTCCGCAACTCGGATCGCGGCAACAGGGTTTGGCGCATGACGGCCTGCTCCAGTTCGCCACCCTGCCCGACATGGGGCCGGCCAAGGGCTTCGCGCTGAGCCTGTGGCAGCGCGTGCTGAACAGAACCATATAAATTGTCGAGGCCATGGAGTTGCTCGCCATGCTCATCAAAGGCCTCGTACTTGCCCTGCTGCCTGACCAGCACCTTGCGTATCGGTGCATCGGGCCGACCGATGCTGTCAAGCAGAGCGCCGCCAACTTGTGCGTCACGTACCTCAATGCGCACATCCGCTGACCAGCCATCCAGTGTCTCAAGCGTATGCAGGGCAAGCACGTCAGTATCCGTACTCGATAGCGCCTCCAGGTAGAGCCCCTCATACGCACGATTGAGCCGCACTTCACGCAAATAGAACAACGCCTCATGCGCCATCCGCCGTGGCATGCCATGCCTGTTTTGCAGATGCAGGCGCTCTGCGGAACTGGCCTCGGCCCACAACTCTTGTGCGATCGCCCGCGGCAATTGTGGGAACACCCGACGCATTTGCTGTGCAGGGGTGTCAGCGCCCGATTCGAACGTATCGTCAAGAACCCTGAACAATTGTTCGCGAGAGGTTTGTGCCCATTGCGCCATCCGTCCGCGCAGCAACGAGGCACGGACCGACAGGGAAGGCAGGGAATCGCCAGACGCCGGGCTTAATCCCAGGAGTTTCTTCAGCGCTCCCTCCTCCAGTGTCGTCACAACGGTTTGAATCACGTTACCGTTACGCAACTGTCCCTCGGACAAATTCACTTGCCGAGTCTTCAGCAGGTGCAATTGCAGGCGCACGTCAGCCTTGGCGTAAAGCACCGGATCGGCACTACCCACATGATGACTAAACGCCCTGAGTTGCTCATCGAGCCTGAAGCGTCGAATCGTATCGCCCAGCAAGGCCGGCGGGCGTGTTGAGTGGACATGCAGGTGCCGCAACATGGCTTCGTCGACACCACTGACCGCAAGAATGCGCTGCGCCGTCTCGTCGGAAAATTCCGCCACCGAATGCCCCAGACGCCGGAACAGCTGTGCGCCTTGCCACTCCATCGGTCGCTCGACCTCATGTGCCCAGGCACCCGCACCGTTGTGGACAAGTCGCGGTCGGTAGGCTCCCGGCCGCTGTGGGTGACGAGCGTGATAGGTGCCACTGTTCGCATCGGCGCCCACTTCATAGGTACGGTCTTCAAGCGTCAGAAAAGCTTTGCCTGCCCGATGATGCAATCCCAGTTCATCCACTCCTGAGCCTGCGGGCAGCGATATACGTTGCTCATAGGGCTTGAGATCAGGATTCCACAAACGCGTGCGGCCGTCGTCCAGTACAACCGGTTCAAGGCTCTCGACAAACACCGAAGGTTTGACGGCCAACAACCTCCCGGCTACCGCCCCAGCAACCCCGAACCCGCCCAGTTGCGCCAGGTTTTCTGCGATGTCCAGAAGGTGGCCCGTGGCCTCGATCACCTGCCCTTCAGCCCAATCGAGAATGCCGGTAAAGGTTTCGTCCAACAGTTGATAAGCGGTATACGCCAGCATCAACTCGCCCAAAAACGGTACAAACGGCATTGCCACCACGGTGGCGACCTGGAGGATGATGGATGCCACTTTCTGCACACTGTCCCAAAACGCCCAGCGCGACTGGCGGTCTTCGTCCGCCGTGGGCACCGCGATGATGCGTGCGTCGTTGAGGATTTTGTTCAGCGATTCCTGGTACAACCACTGCCACGGGTCGCCCTGAACCTGGTGCACGTCAAATCGCAGCAAGGGATTGTCCACTCGTGTGCGACGCCAGGCAGGTTGCGGGTCACCGGGTTGCGGGGGATGCCACGCCACAACATTCAGAGACTGGTCGAGCGCGGCAAAAAACGCCCCGCGCTGTTCATGGGCGATAAACCGGGCAAAAAACCTTTGGTAGGCCGGTGAGCGCAGTTGCTCAATCAATGTCGCCCTGAACACCGACGTCGACGGATATTCCTTGATCGGGTGCTGTGGATCATCGGGTATGTACACCAAAAGCGGCTCAACGCTGGAGGAATGTTCCAGATCACTCGCCAGCAACATGATCCCGGTCAGCCGGGCCGACATGATCTGCAATTGATAACAATGCACGGCAGGGCTGCGCACGCCATCAAACAGGCGCAACAGCAAGGCCTGTGAATCCGCGCCAATATCCCCTTTCATCCGCGCCAACAACACAGCCGCTCTGAATCCGTCCTTTTGGCTGGTTTTGACTCTGTATTCCAGGCCCGCTTTGGCTACCGCATCCTCCGGTAATAATATGGCTTCCAGTTGCTGTGAGTACTGACCACCAATATCCAAATCGCGACAAATCGAAATAAACGCATCAACACCTATTCGCTCATTAATCGACAGAATATTGAAGTGGCCACGAATATCGGGCTCACTGATAAAACAAGAAGCACTGTCAAAGTAACTCGCAGCCGATTCTTTCGCTTCGAAGTTATGCAGCGCCGCATCAAGCAGGGAAAGGGTTTTAACCTGATACCCCTTCAAAATGCCCGTTGGCAGGTAGAGCCGCAGAAACGTCCGGGAGACGTCCAGTTCAACACCAAAACGATCTTTCAATGCCTTATGGAGCAAAGGCTCGGCAAACCGACGGACATCGGCAAGCGGCTCGAACACTTTATCCAGCCTGGACTGCGACAACCAGGCAGTCTTGATAGCTTGGGCCAGGGCGGCGTGAGAGGCTTCTGATGCGGTTCTGTACCAATCAGCAACGGCGACAGCTGCTCTACGTAGCGCCAAGCGTCTGTCAGGTAACGCCTGGATTAGCCAGTTCGGGACTTTTTCTTCGATGAATCGATTACGACTATTACCTGTGCATTTCTCTGAACATTCGTCAACCATTACAAGTAGCCTATAAACTGAAATGAAAATCCAGCTTATAAAAAGTAACAGCTCATAAAGTGCTAAATAATTACCGCACATTCACTTGAAGCAATAAGAGCCGTAACACTCACTGTTCGTCGTTATAAACAAACTTGGGCATTTCCCAATGAAAACGGATCGCCAGCAAGCGCAGCAGAAAACCGCCGAACAGGGTGATCAGAATCGATTGTTCATCGGGTAATTGCAGATAAATGCAGAGCATGTAGCACCACGCTGCCGCAAACGACACGCTGGCATAGAGCTCACGCCGGAAGATCAGCGGAATGTCATTGCAGAAGATGTCCCGCAGGATGCCGCCGAAAACCCCGGTGATCACGCCGCTGACCGAGGCCACCAACATGCCGTGGCCCATTTCCAGGGCGGTGATGCAGCCGATCAGGGTGAACGCCACCAGGCCCATGGCATCGAGCACCAGGAACAGTGAACGCAGATGGCGCATCCAACGCGCCGTGAACACTGTGATCATGGCGGCAGCCGTGGTCAGCACCAGGTATTCCGGGTGTTTGACCCACGTCAGCGGGTAATGCCCGAGCAGCACATCACGCACCGACCCGCCCCCCAGCGCCGTGACGCAAGCGATCAGCACCACACCGAACCAGTCCATGCCACGACGCCCTGCAGACAGGGCGCCGGTCATGGCTTCGGTGGTGATGGCGATCAGGTAGAGCATCAGCAGCATGGTGGCGATCCTTGCAAAAAGGCGCGAAGTCTACTCACTTCACCAAAGCCTACAACCCCCTGTAGGAGCTGCCGCAGGCTGCGACCTTTTGACTTTGGTGTTCAAGATCAAAAGATCGCAGCCTGCGGCAGCTCCTACACAAGGACCGTGGGCCGTATCAGAACTTGATGAAATGCTTGCGGTAGTGCTGCAACTCGGCGATGGATTCGCGGATGTCGTCCAGAGCCAGGTGGGTGCTGCCCTTCTTGAAGCTGTCACGCACGTCCGGTGCCCAGCGCGCGGCCAGCTCTTTGAGCGTGGACACGTCGAGGTTGCGGTAGTGGAAATAGCTTTCCAAAGATTTCATGTGGGTATAAAGGAAGCGACGGTCCTGGCAGATGCTGTTGCCGCAGATCGGCGACTTGCCCTTCGGCACCCACTTTTCCAGGAAGGCGATGGTTTCGGCTTCGGCTTCGGCCATGCTGATGCGGCTGTCGCGAACCCGCTGGGTCAGCCCGGAACCGCCGTGCTGACGGGTGTTCCACTCATCCATGCCAGCGAGGATTTCGTCGCTGTGGTGAATGGCGATCACCGGACCTTCGGCCAGGGTGTTCAGGTCACTGTCGGTGACGATGGTGGCCATTTCGATGATGACGTCGGTGTCCGGGTTCAGACCAGTCATTTCCAGGTCGATCCAGATCAGGTTCTGTGGGTTTTGCATGTTTGGCTCCTAGGCAATGCTGCGCAGTTTAGCCTAGGCCGGTAGCCGGGCGTGCTAAACTCGCGGCCGTTTTACCTAATCGCTGCATTCTTTATACGGAACACCCATGGCCAAACGCCAACTCAATCGTCGTCAAAACTGGCGCATCGAAAAGATTCAGGGCGAACGCGCTGCCCGCGCCGCCAAACGCGAGTCCTCGGCTGTCGAGGCGCTTGAAGGTGGCGATCTGGGCCCGGAACAGCACGGTCTGGTGATCGCGCACTTCGGCGTGCAGGTCGAAGTCGAGGCCCGTGATGGCGAACTGGCCGGCCAGGTCTTCCGTTGCCACCTGCGCGCCAACCTGCCGGCGCTGGTGACCGGCGATCAGGTGGTCTGGCGTGCCGGCAACCAGGGTATCGGCGTGATCGTGGCGCAACTGCCGCGCAACACCGAGCTGTGTCGCCCGGATAGCCGTGGTCAGCTCAAGCCGGTTGCGGCGAACGTCGACATGATCGTCATCGTGTTTGCACCGCTGCCCGAGCCCCACGCCAACCTGATCGACCGCTATCTGGTGGCGGCCGAGCATGCGGGCATCAAGCCGCTGTTGCTGCTGAACAAATTCGACCTGATCGACGACAACAACGCACCAGCGCTGAATGCCTTGCTCGCGGTTTACCGCACCCTCGGCTATCCGGTGCTGGAAGTGTCGGCGCACCACGGCAACGGCATGGAGCAGTTGCAGAAGCAACTCGACGGACGCATCAGCGTGTTCGTCGGCCAGTCTGGTGTCGGCAAATCGTCGCTGGTCAATAGCCTGCTGCCGGAAGTCGAAGCCCGTGTCGGCCCGTTGTCCGAACTGTCCGGCCAGGGCACCCACACCACCACTACCGCGCGGTTGTTCCACTTCCCCGGCGGCGGTGAGTTGATCGACTCCCCGGGTATCCGTGAATTCGGCCTGGGCCACGTCAGCCGTGCCGACGTCGAAGCCGGTTTCATCGAGTTCAACGATCTGCTCGGCACCTGCCGCTTCCGTGACTGCAAGCATGATCGCGAACCCGGTTGCGCCCTGCTCAAGGCCCTGGAAGACGGCCGCGTGCAGCAGCAACGGATGAACAGCTACCGCTCGATCATCGCCAGCCTGCCGGAAAACGGCTACTAAACAGACGTGCCGGCCGCCCTGCCTTCAGCGGGGCGGCCGGTGGCTGGATCTTCCCCCGCTTAAACATCAGACCTTTCTGTAAGACGCGCGCACGCTCGCTTGTAGGGCATTTCTCTTTCCGCGCCGACACCTTGTGGCGGCCCTGTAATCACCTAAGTTCAAACCCTCTTCGCACTCCAGCGACACCGAGGGACACCCATGCAAACCTACCACCTGTTCATCAGCCACTCGTGGAACTACCCCGACGCCCACGACAATCTCGTGCGCCTGCTCAACGCCAAGCCGGGTTTCACCTACAAGAATTTTTCGGTGCCACCGGACAACCCGATTGTCGGCGCAAAAACCGACAAACAACTTGAGGAGGCCATCGAAAACAAGATTCGCCCGTGTTCGGCGGTATTGATCATGGCCGGGATGTACTCCACCTACAGCAAGTGGATCAACAAGGAAATCGAGATCGCCAAGCGCATGGGCAAGGTGATCATTGCGATCAAGCCGTTCGGTGCCGAGCGCATTTCCACGGTGGTACGTGACGCGGCACATGCCGAATGTGCGTGGAACACCAACAGCATCATCGATGCAATTCGCCAGCATACGGCGGTGTAACCATGCGCAAGGGACTGTTTATCGGCATCAACGACTACACCCATGTATCGCGCCTGAGCGGTTGCAGCAATGACGCCATGGCCATGGCGTCCGTTTTGAAGACCGATGCCAATGGCGATCCGAACTTCAAGAACATCGTACTGACCTCCGCCGAGGACTACCTGAGCCGGGAAAAACTCGAAGATCAGATCCGCGAGCTGTTTGCCGGGGACTGCAATGTCGCGCTGCTGTATTTCGCCGGCCACGGCAGCTTCGATACCGACACCGACGAAGGCATGTTGATCCCGCAGGATTACAAGAGCGCCAAGGACGGGATTCGCCTCAGCGACATTCTCAACTGGGCGAGCAAAGCCACGAAGATCAAAAACAAAGTGATCATTCTCGACTGTTGCCAGAGCGGCTCGGCCGGCGAACTGCGCGCCTTGCGCAGTGAAGGCAGCGTGGTCGGCGAAGGCATGACCATCCTGACCGCCTGCAAAAAGGAAGAGCCGGCGATGGAGGGCGTGCATCACGGCGTGTTCACCGGATTGTTGCTCCAGGCCCTGCACGGTGGAGCCGCGAACATCCTGGGCAAGATCACCCCCGGCAGCCTTTATTCGTTTGTCGACAATGCCCTCGACGCCTGGGAACAGCGTCCGGTGTTCAAGACCAACGTCTCGCAGTTCATTTCCCTGCGCGAAGTGTCGCCGCTGATCCCCAAGGAAATCCTGCGCAAACTCCCCGAATGGTTTGCCGAAGCGGAGTCGGTGTACCCCCTCGCCTCCAGCTTTGAGCCCACCGAACCCGAGTTCAACCCGGAACACGGCGAAGTCTTCGCCCAACTGCAAAAGTGCAACCGCCACAGCCTGGTCGAACCGGTGGACGCCGAACACATGTACTACGCCGCCATCCACGCCACCGGCTGCCGCCTCACCGCCCTCGGCGCCTATTACCGCGAACTCGCGATCAAGGGACATTTCTGATGCCAGTGTTTATCAGCTACCGCCACATGGATCGCGCCCACGCGGTCAAAATCAACGGGCGCCTGATCCAGGCCAATATCAAGACCTACCTCGACGTACTGGATATCGAATCCCAGACCACCGATGACATCACCGGGGTGATCACCCGCAACATCAGCGAATGCACGCACCTGCTGGCGGTGGTGTCGGAGAAAACCGCGCTGTCCTGGTGGGTGCCGTTCGAAATCGGCGAGGCGACTATCACTAATCGGCGTATCTGCTCGTTCAAGACCGGCCCGACAGAGCTGCCGCTGTACCTCGATAAATGGCCGAAGCTGATCAGCGACCGGGACATCGAGTTCTTTATCGATGCCTATCGCAACGAAGCGACACTCAAGCGCTCGATGTCGCTGGAATCGGTGACAGGTAGCGAGTCGGTGCGCAGCGTCAACAAATCCAATGCGGATCGCTTTCACGCCGATCTCAAATCCCGAATCACCCGCGGCTTTTAACGTAGAAAACGCCGACAAAAAAGCCGACATCGCTGTCGGCTTTTTTGTCGGTCACTGCTTGGGCGGCTCACCCGGTTTCGGTGCCGGATCATCGAACAGGTTCAGACGCTCACGCAGTTCATGAGCCGGCAGCGGTTCCTTGTCCGCCGGCAACGCGTTCGGGTCGACCGGTGCAGCCGGTGTGGCGCCTGGTGCAGCCGAACCTTGCGGAACATCAGGCGTAGGCTCCGCCCCTTGCGAACCTTCGATCGCACGCTGGGCTTTCTTGGTCAGCACCACGATGTCGATACGGCGGTTCACCGGATTGAACGGATGCTCGCGATCGAACAGGGCCGACGAGGCATAACCGACCACCCGCGCCACCTGCGCATCCGGATAGCGGCCCGCCACCAGCGCACGCCGAGCGGCGTTGGCACGGTTGGCCGAAAGCTCCCAGTTACCGAAGTCACCCGTGCCAGTGTACGGCTTGGCATCGGTGTGGCCGCTGATGCTGATCTTGTTCGGCACCGCTTTGATGGTGTCGGCCATGGCCAGCAGGATGTCTTCGAAATACGGTTTCAGACGGGCTGAACCCGAGTCGAACATCGGGCGGTTTTCCGCGTCCATGATCTGGATACGCAGGCCGTCCGGCGTGATTTCGAACAGGATCTGATCCTTGAACTTCTGCAGCTGCGGGTTTTCTTCGACCTTGTTCTGCAGCTCTTGCAGCAACAGCTCGAGGCGCTCCTTTTCGACCTGCTCGGCCATGCCTTCGACCTGGTCGGTATCGATGGTGACCTTGTCCGGCTGCGGCTGGGACTTCACTTCAGGGTTGAGGGTGTTTTCCGGCGCCAGGGTCGGCGTGCCGCCCAGATCGATGATGTACGGCGTACCGCTTTCGGAAAAGCCGATCGGGTCCTTGAAGTAACCGGCGATGGCAATCTTCTGTTCCGGCGTGGCGGTGGACAGCAGCCACAACACCAGAAAGAACGCCATCATCGCCGTGGCGAAGTCGGCGAAGGCGATTTTCCAGGCGCCCCCGTGGTGCCCGCCGGCGATGCGCTTGACGCGCTTGATGATTATCGGCTGATTGTTTTCCATAACTTAACGACCGCGAACCGCTTGTTCCAGCTCGGCGAAGCTTGGACGGTGCGCCGGGTACAGGACCTTGCGCCCGAACTCCACGGCCAGCGATGGCGGCATGCCGGAAGCCGAAGCCACCAACGAGGCCTTGATGGCTTCGTAGACGTTCAGTTCTTCCTTGGCATCGTGGGCCAGGGAATGGGCCAGAGGGCCGAAGAAGCCGTAGGCGGCGAGAATACCGAAGAAGGTACCCACCAGTGCCGCACCCACGTGCAGGCCAATGGACTTCTGATCGCCCTCACCCAGCGAAGCCATGGTCACCACGATCCCCAGTACCGCCGCGACGATACCGAAACCGGGCATGGCGTCAGCAATGCCGTTTACGGCGTGGGATGGGTGTTCCAGGTCTTCCTTGAGGCTGAACAGCTCCATGTCGAACAGGCCTTCCAGCTCGTGGGGAGCCATGTTGCCGGAGGACATGATGCGCAGGTAATCGCAGATGAACGCGGTCATGCGCTCGTCCTTGAGGACCGTCGGGTACTTGGCGAAGATCGGGCTCGCGGCGGCATCTTCGATGTCGCCTTCGATGGCCATCATGCCTTCGCGGCGGCTCTTGTTGAGGATCTCGTAGATCAGGCCCAGCACTTCAAGGTAGAAGCCGTGATTGAAACGCGAGCCGAACATGCCCAGGGACTTCTTGAGCACGTGCATCGTCATGTAGCCGGGGTTGGCCTGCAAGAATGCACCAAGGGCGGCGCCACCGATGATCATGACCTCGAAAGGCTGGATCAAGGCGGCAATCTTGCCGTGGGAAAGCACGTATCCGCCGAGCACGCTCGCGAATACGACGATGATGCCGATAATTTTAGCCATAGGTTAGGAGAGCACTTACTGAGTCGGGTTCAAGGTCATATTCGGAAGTTAAAAAATCTCTTCTTCTCCTTATCGGCAAAACTGCGCCAGACTATAGCCAGTTCAGGCGAAAAACTGATTTGACCCCATCCGGGCACAGGTAATGTTGACGATGATCGCCTCCCACCATGGTTAACGAAACGAACGTTCCAACCCCGAAACCGACCACTCTCGAAGGCTGGGTCAAGCTTCTCGATGGCGTACGCCTGCCGGTTCCGCAAGCCAGCCACGACCGGGTCTGCAAGGCCATCCGTGACAATCGCAGCTCGCTGCGCGACATCGCTGACTTGATGCAAGGCAGTCCGGCCCTGGCCTTGAGCGTGATTCGCGAAGCCAACCGGCATACCCATGGCAGCATGACCGAACCTGCGGAAAACCTTGAAATTGCAATCAACCGCCTCGGCTTGAAGCGCACGGAAGAACTGCTCGCGCGCCTGCCCGCCGAACCCCGGTCCGAGATCCCCAAAGCCTTGCGTCAGCTGCAGATGATCAGCCAGCACGCCACGCAACAGGCCAACGGTTTTTTCGCCAGCCGCCTGGCGCGGCTGTGGCAGGACATCCACTGGGGCAGCCTGCTGTTTCTTTCGCCCCTGTGGCCGTTGGCGCTGACCCATCCAAAACTGCTCGAAGAATGGGAGTTGCGGGTCATCCACAAAGGCGAGTCCGCATGCAAAGTCGAAAAGCAATTGCTTGGCGTACGCCTGCTGGAGATCGGCCAGGCGATGGTGGAGATCTGGCGCTTGCCGATCTGGGTGCAGCAGGGCTATCGACTGCTGCTCACTGAACAGCGGGAACTGGTGAAAGTCCTGCGCATCGCCCGTGACAGCGAGCATCCACTGCGCCAGCAGAACCGTCTCGATGACGACCCGACCCTGCGCCGCTGGCTCAATCAACCGGCCAATACGGTATTGCTGGCCAATGGGCTGGCACTGTCGGCGCAACACGCCTGGGACAGCCCGCACAGTGAGCGCTGGCAATTCCTGACCAGCCTTTACCTGCAAATGCCGATGGACGAGGTGCAACAGCAACTGCACCAGCAAGCTGTCAACAGCGCACGCCAACACGCCATGCCCGACCTCTGGCACCCCGCCGAATCACTGATCTGGCCGTGGGGCACGAATCGTATCCACGCCGGGCTGCTGCCGGCATCGGCACCCACCGCCGAAGACCTGGCGAAGTGGCGCAAGCAATGTGCCGAATTGCTGGCCGAGCCGAGTCGCTTCACCAACGCCATGCACCTGACCATCGCCGCCCGGGACGCCCTCGCAGCCTGCGGCATGCGTCGGGTGATGATCCTGATGGCCGACCGCACCCAAGCCAACCTGCGCGCGCACCAGACGGCCGGTCTGCCGAAGGAAGCGGCCGGGTTGAACTTCGTGGTCAGCCAGAGCAACGTGTTGCAACGCCTGCTCGCGCAACAGGCCCAGGTGCGCCTGACGCCAGCCAACAACGCGCAATTCTCGGCGCTGCTGCCCAACAGCCTGCGTTCGCAGTTCAGCGGCGAACACCTGCTGCTACGCTCGCTGGTCAATAATGGCCGGGTGATCATGATCGTCGTGGCGGACCAGGGCGGCGGACCGTTTTCGGAAATTTCCGTACAGGCCTTCGGCAAAACCGCGCAGTGCATCGAGAAAGCCCTGCACAGCTTTAGCCACCGTGGCCAATAAGCTGCGCTACAATCCCCCCTTTTGTGCTCTGGAGACCTCACATGCCTGACTTCTCTGGCTTGCCGCTGGTGATCGAGCCGAGCGACTTGCTCCCTCGCCTCGACGCTCGCGAATTGATTCTGGTGGACTTGACCAGTGCCGCCCGCTACGCCGAAGGGCACATTCCCGGCGCGCACTTTGTCGATCCGAAACGCACGCAGCTCGGCCAGGCCCCCGCCCCGGGACTGATGCCCCCGCAGGCCGCACTCGAAGCGCTGTTTGGTGAGCTGGGACACAACCCCAATGCGGTCTACGTGGTGTATGACGACGAAGGAGGCGGTTGGGCCGGGCGCTTCATCTGGCTGCTGGATGTCATCGGCCACAGCAAGTACCACTATATCGACGGCGGCCTGACGGCCTGGCTGGCAGAAGGCTTGCCCATGTCGATCCAGATCCCGCCACCCGTGGGCGGCCCGGTTCCACTGACCTTGCACGACGAACCCACCGCCACCCGCGAATACCTGCAAAGCCGCCTCGGCGCCGCCGACCTGGCAATCTGGGATGCGCGCGGACCGCTGGAGTACTCCGGCGAGAAAGTCCTCGCAGCCAAGGGCGGGCACATTCCCGGCGCTGTCAATTTCGAATGGACCGCCGGCATGGATCAGACGCGCCAGTTGCGCATCCGCACCGACATGCAGCAGATCCTCGAACAACTCGGGATCAGCAAAGACAAAGAAGTGATTACCCACTGCCAGACCCATCATCGTTCTGGCTTCACCTATCTGGTGGCCAAGGCTCTCGGTTATCCGCGGGTCAAAGGCTACGCCGGCTCCTGGGGCGAATGGGGTAACCATCCCGATACCCCGGTAGAAATTTAAGATTTTTAAGGACCGTTAATGAACAAGCGTCTGTTTCTCCTCGGCCAGTACCTGCTGCCCCACAACTTGCTCTCGCGACTGGCCGGCTGCATCGCCGAATGCCGCGTGCGCTGGTTCAAGAATGCCTTTACCGCCTGGTTCGCCAAGCGTTATCAGGTGGACATGTCCCAGGCGTTGGTCGAAGACCTGACCGCCTACGAACACTTCAACGCATTCTTCACCCGCGCACTGAAAAGCGGTGCCCGTCCGTTGGACGAGACCCCGGGCGCGATCCTCAGCCCAGCCGACGGCGCGATCAGCCAGCTCGGCCCGATCGAGCACGGCCGCGTGTTCCAGGCCAAGGGCCACAGCTTCAGCGTGCTGGAACTGTTGGGTGGCGATGCGGCGAATGCTGCGCCGTTCATGGGTGGCAACTTTGCGACCATCTACCTGTCGCCGAAGGACTACCACCGCGTGCACATGCCACTGGCTGGTACCCTGCGCGAGATGGTCTACATCCCGGGTCGCCTGTTTTCGGTCAACCAGACCACCGCTGAAAACGTTCCGGAATTGTTTGCCCGCAACGAGCGCGTGGCGTGCATTTTCGACACCGAACGCGGGCCGATGGCCGTGGTGCTGGTGGGCGCGATGATCGTGGCTTCGATTGAAACCGTCTGGGCCGGTCTGGTGACACCGCCGAAGCGCGAGCTGAAAACCTTCCGCTACGACGAAGCCGCACGCACGCCGATCCACTTGGAAAAAGGCGCAGAACTGGGTCGCTTCAAGCTGGGTTCGACCGCTGTCGTGCTGTTCGGGCCGGATCAAGTGAAGTGGGCTGAAGAAATGACCGCCGGTACAGCGGTGCAGATGGGTCAGGGCATGGGCTCACCAAAAGCCTGACCGTCGTACATAACTGTAGGAGCGAGCTCGCTCGCGATGGACGTTAACGATGACGCGCGCATTCTGTATGCACGCGTCGCCCTTATGTTCATCGCGAGCAAGCTCGCTCCTACAGTTTGATTTAAAGCTGGCCGTCGCGATCGCGGAAGCCCAGCAGATACAGCACGCCGTCCAGCCCAAGGGTCGAAATCGCCTGCTTGGCCGACTGTTTCACCAGCGGCTTGGCACGGAATGCCACGCCCAACCCGGCAATTGCCAGCATCGGCAGGTCGTTGGCACCGTCGCCGACCGCGATGGTCTGCTCCAAGCGCAAACCTTCCTTGTGCGCCAGTTCCTTCAGCAAATCGGCCTTGCGCTGCGCATCGACAATCGGCTCGACCGCCACGCCGGTGACTTTGCCGTCGACCACTTCCAGTTCGTTGGCAAACACGTAGTCGATACCCAGCTTGGCCTGCAATTGCTTGGCGAAGTAGGTGAAGCCGCCCGACAGAATCGCAGTCTTGTAACCCAGGCGCTTGAGTTCAGCGAACAGGGTTTCGGCGCCTTCGGTCAGGCGCAGCGAGGCACCGATGGAATCCAGAACATTGACATCCAGACCTTTGAGCAAGGCCAGGCGCTCCTTGAAGCTGGCGCGGAAATCCAGCTCACCGGCCATCGCCCGTTCGGTGATTTCCGAAACCTTGTCACCCACACCGGCCGCCTTGGCCAGTTCATCGATCACTTCGGCTTCGATCAGCGTTGAATCCATATCGAACACCGCCAGGCGACGGTTGCGCCGGAACAGCGAATCTTCCTGGAAGGCGATGTCGACGTTCAGTTCCTGGGCAACGCTGAGGAATTCGGCACGCAGCGCCTGCGGATCAGCCGCCTCGCCACGCACGGAGAACTCGATGCAGCCCTTGCCCTTGTCGGCCGGGGTGTCCAGCGGCATACGTCCGGACAGACGATCGATGTGATCAATGTTCAGGCCATATTTGGCGGTGATCGAACTCACGGCCTGCAACTGCCCGGCTGTCACCTTGCGGGTCAACAGGGTCACGATGTGGCGTTTTTTACCCTGGTTGCCGACCCACTGCTGGTAATCCTCTTCGGACACCGGCGTGAAACGCACCTGTTGATCGAGCTCGTACCCCTTGAACAGGATGTCCTTGAGCACGGACTTGCCTTGTTCGGTGTCGGGAATTTCAACCAGGATGCCGAACGACAAGGTGTCGTGGATCACCGCCTGACCGATGTCGAGAATGTTCACACCACCCTGGGCCAGAACGCCGGTAATGGCCGCAGTCAGACCCGGACGGTCGACTCCCGTGATGTTTATCAGGACGATTTCGCGCAAGGCGCACCCCCGCAGGTGGAAAAAAAACGCATTCTACCCACTTTCAGTGACCATCGGGCACCGTGAGCGCTTTGACGGCCTAGGGCCTGTCGCTATACTGCGCGTCAACTTCACGGACAAAAGAGCCGAGCTCAAGTGAACCGGCCCACGCCAGTAAAAACCGACAACTTCTTCCTGCTGATCTTCCGGGCACTGCGCCACCGCCGTGTACCGATTGCATTGCGCATCGCCAGCCATAACGTGATCCTGGTCGCCCTGGCCCTGGTCATCTATGCCGGTGTGATGGGCTTGCAGTTCAAGCAGGCCATGCACGAGCAGGCGGATGCGCTGGGCGAAAGCCTGACCACGCAGACGGCCACCTCGGCCACCGAGCTGTTGGTGTCCAACGACATCCTCAGCCTCAACGTGCTGCTCAACAACCTGACCAAGAACAAGCTGGTGGCGCATGCAGCCATCTACAGCATGGATAACCGCATCCTTGCCGAAGCCGGTCAGCGCCCCAAACACGGCCTGCTGGGCGAAGCCGAGGGCATCTACCAGAGCAAGATCACTTTTCAGGACGTGACGGCTGGCCAGCTGCGCATCAGCCTGGACATGGATCAGTTCCAGCAGCCGATGACCATCAGCCTGCAAAGCATGGGCATTCTGAGCGCCATCCTGCTGGCCCTGTCTTTGGCCCTGAGCCTGCGCATGGGGCGTTATCTCTCCACGCCGCTGCTGCAATTGCGGGTGTGGCTGCGCAACATCGATGAATACACCCCGGCCACCGACCGCCAGGACGAAATCGGCGACCTGGCGCGTCAGCTGCACGCCAACTTCGCCCCGGAGCCCGCCCCTGTGCCGGAACCGGAACCGGAATTCGACGACATGGATGACGAAGCCGACCCGGCCTTCGAAGTCCGCAACCTGCGCGATCCGAGTTTCGACGAGAGCAGCCCGGTAGCGGCGCTCAAGCCAGCGCCACGGCAGATCGTCAGCACCGTCGAAGACGACGATGATGAAGATGAAGACCCGTTCGCCGACCTGCGCGACGAATCGCTGGGCAGCAACCCGCAACCGGTCATTCGCAAGGCCACGCCGAGCGTGCCACAACACAGCGCGGTGCTGGCAGTGCAGCTGGGCTCCCAGGAACAACTGCGACGCCTGCCGCGGGCACGTCTTGAAGAACTGCTCGAACGCTATCGCGACTGCCTCGATCAGGCCGCGTCGCTGTATCAAGGCGAAGTGGAAACCTTGAACGATGGCAGCACCTTGATGCTGTTCCACACCGAAGACAGCGGCGACGATTACCTGACCAACGCCATTTGCTGTGGCGAGCTGCTGCGGGCTCTGGGCCACCAGTTGCAGATCGAAGTCGCGGACAGCGGCATCACCCTGCAATTGCAGCTGGGCCTGACCCTCGGTGACGAATTGTTCGGCCTGAGCCAGATCGACCTGCTGCTGACCGACCCCGCCCAGGACGCCCTGGCCCTGTCGCAACACAGCCGCAACCTGCTGCTGGTGGAGCGCAAGATCAGTGATGACGCCTTGATCCGCCAGCGCGCACGGATCCGCCCGATTGCCAGCCCTGAGGGCGCGTGCTGCGTGGAACGGTTGATGGAGCCGTATCCATCGATGCTTGAACGGCAACTGGCGCGGATGCATGAGCGCCGCGCTTAAACCTTGACCCCAAGGTGAAGAAGCCCGTAGATGAGCGATCGTCTGCGGGCTTTTTTGTAGCCTGCTCTGGCCTCATCGCGAGCAAGCTCGCTCCCACATTGGTCTCTGTGAATACAATTCTTGCGTACGACCGCGCCCCCTGTGGGAGCGAGCTTGCTCGCGATGAGGCCGGGACAGGCGCTAGATATCTCCAACCTGCAGAAACAACAAAGCCCGCATCAATGCGGGCTTTGTTTCAAATCCATCCAGGCTTAGAAGCGGAACACTTCCATATCCGTCCGGACCGGCGCGGCCATCGGGATTTTCGGCTGCTTTTCCTGTTCTACCGCAGGTGCTGCCGCCTTGGCTGCCGGCTTGCGCGGGACCTCGGCGATCGGCGGCTGATTGGCCAGCGGCTTGAGCGCCACCGACAGCTGCTCGGCCAGGCGTTGCAGCAACACACCCTGAGCCTGGACCTGAGCCGCCGTACTACCGGCATGCTGCTCCTGCAAATGGATGATGCGGTTGTCGCGGACCTGCCCGCGACGGTCGATCAGGCGCCATTGCGCGTCGAGGATCGCCGGTTGTTTTTCACCCGAGTCCAGCCGCGTGATGGTCAGCAGTACCTGAACGTCCGGGGTGAAGCCCACTGTCGCCGGGGCCAGCACCACGCGCTGGCTGTCCAGGCGACCTGCGACCTGACGCAGCAGCAGCTGATCGATATCCGACGAAAGGCTGCCAGCCCAACGACCGTCGGTCGAGGCTTGCAGGCTGCCATCCGGCTGACGCTGCAACAGGGTTTCGCGTTGCAGGTAGTCGGCCACGGTGACCGGTCCCAACAATACCGCCATGCCCGCGTTCTGTGCGGGCTGAACCGGACTACCAGCGTCCAGTTGATACAACGACACCGGTTGGTGAACGCTGCAACCCGCCAGGCCAAGAACGCCGACGAGCAAAAGAATAAAAGGAAGGCGCAGAGCAGTCATCGTCCCATCCAGGTGATCGCTAAAAGGCTGATCACAGTGAAAATACTCAATAAATATGAAGAACGCGCGGCAATGCCGGCGCTTGAAAGGCCATATCATCCGTGAATATGCGTTCCGACTCCAGCGCAAAGCGCCGAACTACGGGTTAAATCGTAGATCGGCGCTTCTAAGTCGCCTAATTGAGGTTTTCGACGAGCAGCGCATCGACCCTCTGGAAGCCACGCGGCAACTTATTGCCACGACGGCCACGTTCACCCTTGTAGTGTTCGAGGTCGTCCGCTTTCAGTGACAAGGTCCGTTTCCCGGCCTGCAACACCAATGTTGCACCGTCCGGCAATACAGCGATGTCCGTCACGAACTCTTCGCGACTGGCCACTCGCTCACCGGGAATCCCGATGATCTTGTTGCCTTTGCCCTTACCTAATTGTGGCAGGTCGCTGATTTTGAAGATCAGCAGGCGACCTTCGGTCGTCACCGACGCCAGCCAGTTCTGCTCACGATCGGCCACTGGGCGCGGCAGCATGACTTTGGCGTTGTTCGGCAGGCTCAGCAGGGCCTTGCCCGCCTTGTTCTTGGCCTGCAGGTCTTCACCCTTGACCACAAAACCGTAGCCGGCGTCGGAGGCTATCACATACAGCGCATCGTCTTCCGGCATCAGCACGCATTCGAAACTCGCTCCCGGCGGTGGCGTCAGGCGACCGGTCAGCGGTTCGCCCTGGCCACGGGCCGACGGCAAGGTGTGGGCGGCCACTGAATAACTGCGGCCGGTGGAGTCGATAAACACCGCGAACTGGTTGGAGCGTCCGGCTGCCAGCGCCTTGAATCCGTCCCCGGCCTTGTAGGAAAGCCCAGTGGCGTCGATTTCGTGGCCTTTGGCGGAGCGAATCCAGCCTTTTTCCGACAAAACGACCGTCACTTTCTCGTTCGGCAGCAGATCGTGCTCGGTCAGGGCCTTGGCTTCGGCGCGCTCGACAATAGGCGACCGACGGTCATCGCCGTAGGTTTCCGCGTCCTTGATCAGTTCGCTGCGCACCAGTTTTTTCAACTTGGCTTCGCTGCTGAGCAGGGCTTGCAGCTTGGCTTGTTCCTTGAGCAGTTCATCCTGCTCGGCACGCAGCTTCATCTCTTCCAGTCGCGCCAACTGACGCAAACGGGTGTCGAGGATGTATTCGGCCTGGATTTCGCTGAGGGCGAAGCGCTCGATCAGCGCGGCTTTCGGGTGCTCCTCGGTGCGGATGATGTGGATCACTTCATCCAGGTTGAGGTAGGCAATCAACAAACCGTCCAACAGGTGCAGGCGACGCTCGACCTTGTCGAGGCGGAATTGCAGGCGGCGACGCACGGTCTGCACCCGGAACTCCAGCCATTCGACCAGCAGCGCCCGCAGGTTTTTCAGTTGCGGCTTGCCGTCCAGGCCAATGATGTTGACGTTGACCCGGTAGCTCGACTCCAGCTCGGTGCTGGCGAACAGGTGCTGCATCAGCGCATCGTGGTCGAAGTTTTTCCGCGCGCCCGGAATGATCACGATCCGGCACGGGTTTTCGTGGTCGGATTCGTCACGCAAGTCGGCAATTTGCGGCGCCTTGGACGGCTTGGCCTGCATCATCGCGGCGATCTGTTCCAGCACCTTGGCGCCCGAGACCTGGTGCGGCAGTGCGGTGACGATGATGTCGCCGTCTTCAATGTGATACACGGCACGCATGCGCACCGAACCACGACCGGTTTCGTAGATCTTCAGCAGGTCGGCGCGCGGGGTGATGATTTCCGCTTCGGTCGGGTAGTCCGGGCCCTGGATGTGTTCGCAGAGCTGTTCGACCGTGGCCTTGGGCTCATCGAGCAAACGCACGCACGCCGTGGCGACTTCCCGCAGGTTGTGCGGCGGAACGTCGGTGGCCATGCCCACGGCGATACCGGTGGTGCCGTTGAGCAGAATGTTCGGCAGACGGGCCGGCAAGACCAGCGGTTCGTCGAGGGTACCGTCGAAGTTCGGGCCCCAATCAGCCGTGCCCTGGCCCAGTTCGCTGAGCAGCACTTCGGAATAACGCGACAACCGCGCTTCGGTGTAACGCATGGCAGCGAAGGACTTGGGATCATCCGGCGCACCCCAGTTGCCCTGGCCGTCGACCAGCGTGTAGCGATAGCTGAACGGCTGGGCCATCAGCACCATGGCTTCGTAGCAGGCCGAATCGCCGTGAGGGTGGAACTTGCCGAGCACGTCACCGACGGTACGCGCCGACTTCTTGTGCTTGGAATCGGCGTCCAGCCCCAACTCGCTCATCGCATAAATAATGCGGCGCTGTACCGGTTTCAGACCGTCGCCGATATGCGGCAGGGCACGGTCCATGATCACGTACATGGAGTAGTTGAGGTAGGCATTTTCGGTGAAGTCAGCCAGCGAGCGGCGTTCTACACCGTCCAGGCTGAGATCAAGGGAGTCGCTCATGCGGGCCTCATCGGTTCGTTGTCTGGCGCAGCAGCATGGTGCCACCGCGCTGGGTAAATTCAAGTTTGTTCAGTGCGCTCATGCCGAGCAACACCTGATCGCCATGCAGCCCCGGGGCCACCAGTGCGCGTACATCCCGCAGCACGATGTCGCCCAGTTGCAGGCGTTCGATACGGGTGCGATAGCCATGGCTCAGGCCATTGGCCGTGCTCAGGGTCACGCCGAATCCTTCTTCGAGCTTCAATCGCCTGGCCAGATCCAGAGGGATCGATACATCGGTCGCCCCGGTATCGAGCATGAAGTCCACCGGCTGACCGTTGATCTGACCGCTGGCGACAAAATGCCCCTGCACATTGCTGGCCAGTTTCACCTCAATGAAACCTTCGCCCTGCTCCGAACTGACCACCACATTCGGATTTTGCTGACGCGCTTCCCACTGGCCGAAAAACCGCGTGGCCAGAAACAGCGCCGCACACCAGGCCAGCACCATGAACACCCGGCCGATGCGCTGCCCCGGGGTTTGTTGTCTCACGGCTTGGCACTCCAGCCACCTTCCGGTGCAGCGAAGCGCCAGACCACCGGACGGACTTCGCCATCGGCACGCGCGCCAAAATTGTTGTCGACACCGACCCAGGCGCCATCGGCATCCACGATCAACGCTTCTTCCAGTCCGTAGCTCTGTGGATAACGACGGTTTTCCTGCAACAACTCGGCGGCGTACGACCAGCAGCGCTCGACCTTGGCCGTCTGCGGATCCCGGCGGCAGATCTGGTAGGCGTTGCGTTCAAGGGTGAACAGCTTGCCGTTGAACAGTGACAGGTCAGAGAAGTCCCGCGGCACGGCTTTGGCATGGGGAAACTGCTCGGGCTGCATTTCCATGCCCGCCTCGCTCAGCAGCACGCAACCACCGTCGCAATCCCACAGGGTCTGTTTGCGCTTGATCATCAGCAGTCCGCGGCCTTGCCGCTCGGCGGCGAACCACAACTGATCGCCTGCCGGATTGACCGCCAGCCCTTCGAACAACGCATTGAACTGCAACAGCAGGCCTCTGGCCCGTGCCTCGCGAACCAGCATCGGCGAGATCTTCAGCCAGGCGGCGGGCCCCGTTGGCGGAACTTGCAAGACAGCAGCATGGCCTTCGCTGACGATGTAGCGATTGCCGGCGCTGTCGCAGGTGATGCCTTCAAAGTCCAGATCACCGCCACGCACGAAAGAAGCCCCCCAGACGCGAGACTTCAGCCCCCAGGGCAAGCCGCTGTCAGGCACTGGCGGTGCGTTGATGTGCACCGTTTCAGCCTGCCAGACAGATTCGCTGGTATCCAGGCGGTAGATCTGATTATCGTCGCGGTCGGAAACCGCCCACAGATCATTGCCGCACTGCGCCAGCCCGGACAGGTTGCCGCCGCGCATGCCGTCGACGACATGTTCGGACAACAGGCGCAACTGTGGCGCCGGCTCGGCGGATACCATGTTCGACGTCAGCAGCAACCCACAGGCCAGGGCAAAGCCCAGGCGCATCAGCCCAGAACCTCGGCCAGGTTGCCCTTGGACTCCAGCCAGGTCTTACGGTCGCCGGCGCGCTTCTTCGCCAGCAGCATGTCCATCATTTCCGAGGTCGCCTCGAAATCTTCCAGGGTCAACTGCACCAGACGCCGGGTGTTCGGGTCCATGGTGGTCTCACGCAGCTGCGGCGGGTTCATTTCACCCAGGCCCTTGAATCGGGTGACCTGCGGCTTGCCGCGCTTCTTCTCGGCCACCAGGCGATCGAGGATGCCATCGCGTTCGGCTTCATCGAGGGCGTAGTAGATCTCTTTGCCCAGATCGATGCGGTACAACGGCGGCATCGCGACGTAGACGTGACCGGCATCCACCAATGGGCGGAAATGCTGGACGAACAAGGCGCACAGCAAGGTCGCGATGTGCAGACCGTCGGAGTCGGCGTCGGCGAGGATGCAGATCTTGCCGTAGCGCAGCTGGCTGATGTCCGCCGCGCCCGGATCGACACCGATGGCCACGGCAATGTTGTGCACTTCCTGGCTGGCCAGCACTTCGCTGCCGTCGACTTCCCAGGTGTTGAGGATCTTGCCGCGCAATGGCAGGATCGCCTGGAATTCCTTGTCCCGCGCTTGCTTGGCGGAACCGCCGGCGGAATCACCTTCCACCAGGAACAGTTCGGAACGCATCGGGTCTTGCCCGGCACAATCAGCCAACTTGCCTGGCAGCGCCGGGCCTTGGGTAATGCGTTTGCGCTCGACCTTCTTGCTGGCCTTGAGGCGACGGCCAGCGTTGTTGATCGCCAGTTCCGCCAGCAGCATGCCGGTTTCCGGGTTGGCATTGAGCCACAGGCTGAACGCATCCTTGACCACACCGGAGACGAACGCCGCCGCTTCACGAGAAGACAGCCGCTCCTTGGTCTGGCCGGAGAATTGCGGTTCCTGCATCTTCATCGACAGCACGAAGGCAATGCGCTCCCAGACGTCTTCCGGCGCCAGCTTCACGCCACGCGGCAGCAGGCTGCGGAATTCGCAGAATTCACGCATGGCGTCGAGCAGGCCTTGACGCAAACCGTTGACGTGGGTGCCGCCCTGGGCTGTCGGGATCAGGTTGACGTAGCTTTCCTGGACCGCGTCGCCACCTTCGGGCAGCCACAGCAGCGCCCAATCCACCGCTTCTTTATTACCGGCCAGGCTACCGCAGAACGGCTCGTCCGGCAGGCGCTCGAATTCGCTGACCGCATCCACCAGGTAGGAACGCAGGCCGTCTTCGTAATGCCATTCGACTTTCTCGCCGGTGGCCTTGTCTTCAAAACTGACCAGCAGCCCCGGGCACAACACGGCCTTGGCCTTGAGCACGTGCTTGAGGCGACTGATGGAGAATTTCGGGGAGTCGAAGTATTTCGGATCCGGCGCAAAGAACACGCTGGTGCCGGTGTTGCGCTTGCCGACAGTACCGACGACTTCCAGCTCGGTGGCCTTGTAGCCATCCTTGAAGGTCATCTGGTATTCGTTGCCGTCACGTTTTACACGCACCCGCACTTCGGTGGACAAGGCGTTGACCACGGAAATACCCACACCGTGCAGACCGCCGGAGAACTGGTAGTTCTTGTTGGAAAACTTGCCACCGGCATGAAGCTTGGTGAGGATCAATTCAACGCCCGAAACACCTTCCTCGGGGTGAATGTCCACCGGCATGCCACGGCCGTCGTCGCTGACTTCCAGGGAATGGTCGGCATGCAGGATCACTTGCACCGATGTGGCATGCCCGGCCAAGGCTTCGTCGACACTGTTGTCGATGACTTCCTGGGCAAGGTGGTTCGGCCGACTGGTGTCGGTGTACATGCCGGGGCGCTTGCGCACCGGGTCGAGGCCCGAGAGGACTTCGATGGCGTCTGCGTTATAAGAGCTAGCGCTGGGAGTGGCCATGGGGTCTCGTCGTCAGTGTTCGGTGAAAAAAGAATTCATGGGGCTATCGCTCACAATGCGGTGAAATCGATTGCCTGATACAAATCGGCGCCAATGCCGGCAAAACTCAGCATGGCCGGCAGTTGCGTGGCAAAACCCTGGAAACTGTGGTCGCCGCCGGCCTGAATGCGCAAGGCACAGGCCCGGTAATACTGCTGGGCGAGGCGATAGTCCAGCGTTTCGTCCCCGGTCTGCAACCATACCTGATAACGCTGTGGATCCTGGGGCACCGGCACTTCCAGTTCGGCCAGGGCCGCCACGTGGTCGTGGGTCATTTCCCAGGTCTCTTCGGTATACAGGTTTTTCTGTGTCCCCAGAAAGCCGTCGAACATCCGGTGCGGGCTGACGGCAGGGTTGATCAACAGGGCTTTCAAGCCAAGGCGCTCGGCCAAGTGAGTGGCATAGTAGCCGCCGAGCGAGCTGCCGACCAGCAGTGGCCGCCCCAGCTCGGCAATCGCCTGCTCCAGTTGAGCAATAGCCTGGCGCGGGTGATGGTGCAACGCTGGAACGCGCAAGTGTTCGCTCAGGCCCAAGCGCTCCATCACGTCGATCAACTGGCAGGCCTTCTTCGACAACGGCGAGCTGTTGAAGCCGTGGACATAAAGGATCGAACCGGACATTTGAGTTCCCTGTGCATCGGCTAAAAGAGGCGGAGTTTACGGGATTTATCAGTAGCCGTTGGAACCGTAATCCACAGTGAAATCGAACCCGGTGACCCGCTCCACCCCGGTTTCCAGCCGCCCGTCGGGCAGCAGTCGCAACCAGCGATAGCCCGGTGCCTGTTCGCCGACCTTGAAATCCTCGCTGCCCGGTTCGAACTGGATGCAAGTCGAGGGCGAGGCGATCAGACGCACGCCGTTACGTAATTGATCGATTTCCTGGTGCACATGCCCCCACAGCACGGCACGCACTTGTGGAAAACGATCCAGCACTTCAAAAAACGCCTCGGGATTGCGCAGACCGATAGGCTCCATCCACGCGCAACCAATCGAAACCGGGTGATGGTGGAAGCACACCAGATGATGACGCTCCGGCGCTTCGCTCAACGCGCGGGCGAGCAGCTGCAACTGTTCATCCTCCAAATAACCCGGCACCGAGCCTGGCACGGCCGAATCAAGCAACGTGACCCGCCAGTTGCCGATATCCACCACCGGTTCGAGCAAAGCACTCTGCACCGCGGCCTCGGCCATGATCTGCGGCTCATCGTGATTACCGGGAATCCAGCGCGCCGGCGCATCGAGCTGGCGCGTCATGTCACGAAATTGCCGGTAGGACTCCAGCGTCCCGTCCTGGGACAGATCACCCGTTGCCAGGATCAAGTCAATCTGCGGCTGTTGCGCGCGCACCAGTTCGATGACCTTCTGCAGGCTGTCGCGGGTATTCATGCCCAGCAACGCGCCGTCCGCTTCGGCAAACAGATGGCTGTCGGAGAGTTGCACCAGCAACGCCGGATCGGCGGTGGTCAATGTGGATACGCTCGGCAAGGCGTTCTCCCAGGGCGTGATCACGGGGATGGGTAAGTGCCGCAATTATGCTGGGGGACGATCGAAAGGGGAAACCTGTGAACCTGACATAGTTCACAACTGCGCTTCACAACTAACGTACTACTTCGTATTCATGCCCCAGCGCCAGGCAATGGCTCAGCCATTCGCCCAGAAACATGTTCAACTGGGCCTTTTCGTCCGGCTGGTGCATCGAGGCGTTCGGGTAAGGATAGATGCCGCGAAAGCGTCGTGCATGTTCGGCGCTGACCACTTCGGCCATGCGCGCGTCGTGATAGACCTGCACTTCCAGTTGCGGCACCGGCAGCCAGGGCAGGCTGTGTTCCTGACGCACTTGCAGGGTCGTGGTGTAAGGACAGGTCAGCAGCACTTCCAGCGCCAGTACGCCGAGCATCTGGTCGCCATGGGTCACGGCGATGCGCCGCGCGGCAGGCTCGCTGCGCATGTCCGGCAGCAGTCGCATCAGGCGTGCGTAGTTCGCCTCGCAGGACGCTTGCAGCCCCACCAGGTCCACCCGATAGCGATCGCGCAGCTTGTTTACGACCATAACCCCCTCACTTCAACGCGGTTCAAAGCCAGCCATTGCAAGGCAATGATGCTCGCCGCGTTGGCAATACGTCCATCGCGTACGGCTTGCAGGGCATCTTCGAAAGCCCAGACCGTGACGCGAATATCTTCTGCCTCTTCCTCCAGCCCATGCAGGCCGCCAACCCCGGTAGTGTCGCAACGCCCCAGGTACAGATGCACGAATTCGTTGCTGCCGCCCGGCGATGGAAAGTATTTGAGCATCGGCCAGAGCGCCCCGATTACCAGCCCAGCTTCCTCCTGCGCTTCGCGGTGAGCAACTGCTTCCGGCACTTCATCCTTGTCGATCAGACCAGCGACCAGTTCGATCAGCCACGGATTGTCGGTCTTGCCCATGGCACCGACGCGAAACTGCTCGATCAGCACCACTTCATCGCGCTGCGGATCGTATGGCAGCATGCAGACCGCGTCATGGCGAACGAACACTTCACGATTGATCTCGCGGCTCATGCCCCCGGCGAATAATTCGTGGCGCAAGTGCACGCGTTCGAGTTTGTAGAAGCCCTCGTAGCACTTTTCGCGCCGCACGATATCAACGGCGGTCGGAATGGCGTTGGCAAAATCCGTCATGACAATCCTCTTTTACTGCAAATCCTGTTCGAGGCTGCTTTTTTTCCTGGGCCTCGACTTCGCGCCATCCTAACGCGCCCGTGACGTTTGATGCAGCCCCTTTCCCGTCAGCGGGATGGACGGTGAGGGCGAAACCCACTCTAATTAGCTTAGTGGCGAACTGACTGCTTTGTTGAGAGTCGAAGCCGGTAACTTTTTGCCTTCCCCTGTTTCAGAAAGGACGCTCATGTCGCTTTTCAAAATCGCCTCCGTGGCCGCTATCGCCCTGACCCTGGGCGCTTGCGCGAGCCTGTTCCAGCCCAACTACCGGACGCCGCTGGAAACCACCCGCGACGCCTCCGAGCAACTCAAGCCCGGTTGCAGCAACCCGGATTGCCCGCTGGTCAACATCGACACCCTGCACTTTCCGGCCGAGCCGGCACTGGACGGCATCATCGAAAAACGCCTGCTGCAAATGACCCGCACCTCGCCCGACGCGCCGGTCGCTCCGACCCTGGCGGCCTATCGCGAAGAATTTTTGCGCACCGCCGGCCCACGCAACAGCAGTTATCTGCAGGCGAAGGTACGTGAGCAGCATGACGGCTTGGTTATCGTCGAATTGTCCAGCTACCTGGACACCGGCGGTGACCACGGCACCGCAGGTCGAGGTTTCATCAACTATTCGCGCCAGCAGCATAAAGTGCTGACGTTGTCGGACATGCTGGTGCCAGGGCAGGAAGACGCGTTCTGGAAAGCCGCGCAGGTGGCGCACAACAGCTGGTTGATCAGCACCAAACTCGATCAGGAACCGGAGTTCGTGAAGAGCTGGCCGTTCCAGAAAACCCGGAACGTGGCGCTGACCTACGGTGGGGTGATCCTCAAGTACGAAACCAGCACCATCGCGCCTTACGCGCTGGGCCATGTCGAACTGAAGATCCCCTACCCTCGCCTGAACGGCATCATCAAGCCCGAGCTGTTTCCCGGCCGTAACTGAAGACCCGGCCCAGCACTAGCTGGAGCAACCCTGCCACTACCAGTGCCGGCAGGGTTGCACCGACATCCGGATACAGGTTGGCCAACAAATGATAGGTGCTGACCCCGCCCAGCCAGGCGAGCAGCGCCGGCCAGCGCAGTGCGGCCGAGGCCACCTGGGCACTGCGCTTGCGCAGGATGAAGTGGTCAACCAGCACCACGCCGAACAACGGCGCAAACACCGAGCCGATCAGCAGCAGGAAGTTCTGGTACTGGGCCAACGGCGCCAGCAGGGCAATCAGCGTGCAGATAACGCCGATGGCCAACGCCAGGTGTTCGACTTTGGCGCGCAGCAGAATCCCGCTGGACACCGCCGCCGAGTGAATATCGGCAAAGGCGTTTTCCGATTCATCCAGCAGAATCAGCAGCAGCGGAATCCCCAGGCCGGCACCGGCCAGCGCCAGCAGCAAGGCATTGACTTCACCACTCGGCGCGAACGCCAGGGTGTAGGCCACGCCCAGGCTCATCAGCCAGAAATTGCCGATGAAGAAACCGATGGCGGTGCCACCGAAGACATTTTTCGCCCGCTTGCCGAAGCGCGAGTAGTCGGCGATCAGCGGCAACCACGAGAGCGGCATGGCAATGGCGATGTCGAAACCCACGGCGAACGGCATCGAACCGTCACCGGCCTGGGCCCACAACGCGGCCAGGTCGGCCTTGGCGAACAGGTTCCAGGTCAGCCAGGTGCAGGCGGCCAGCAACAGCCAGATACCCCATTTGCGCAGGATCTGCCGGACGAAAGTCAGCGGACCGCTGACCGCCAACAGGGTCGCCAGGGCGCCGAAGACTAGCGTCCAGATCAGCGGATTCGACAGCAGACTGCCTTCGCTGAAGGCCTTCGCACCCAGCAGGCTGGCGGCATCGCGCATGACGATGATTTCGAACGAACCCCAGCCGATCAATTGCAGCAGGTTCAGCACCGCCGGCAGGCTCGCGCCTTTGACACCGAGGCTGAGCTTGAGCGCGGCCATCGACGACAGGCCGGTATCACTACCGATCACCCCGACCGCCGCCAGCAGCAGAACGCCGACCAGGGTGCCCAGAAAAATCGCCAGCAATGAACCGCAGAGGCCCAGGCCCGGTGCCAGCAACGCACCGGTTTGCAACACCATCAGGCCGATGCCGAGGGAGAACCACAGGGAAAACAGGTCGCGGCCGCCGAAGACACGTTTGTCGGTCGGCACCGCGATGTCAGGGGAGTAAGTGCTGGGTTGAATGCTCAAGGGTGTTATCTCAGAGGGGCATTTGTTGTTGTGTAGATCGCTATCGCCAGCAGGCTGGCTCCCACAGGGGACATGTGAACGCCACAGATCCAATGTGGGAGCCAGCCTGCTGGCGATGGGGCCTGTGCAGACCCCACCCTTTCAGGTCAGATCAAACTTTCTGGTAAAGCTGACTGCCTTCCTGCTTGAAGCGCTCGGCCTGTTCGGCCATGCCTTGGGCAACGTCCACGTCGACCGCTTCGATCCGTTGGTTGGCCGCATACTCGCGGACTTCCTGGGTGATTTTCATCGAGCAGAATTTCGGCCCGCACATCGAGCAGAAGTGCGCGACCTTGGCCGAATCCTTCGGCAGGGTTTCATCGTGATACGAACGGGCGGTGTCCGGATCGAGACCCAGGTTGAACTGGTCTTCCCAACGGAATTCGAAACGCGCCTTGCTCAAGGCATTGTCGCGGATCTGTGCGCCCGGGTGCCCCTTCGCCAGATCGGCGGCATGCGCGGCGATCTTGTAGGTGATGATCCCGGTCTTCACGTCATCCTTGTTCGGCAGGCCCAGGTGCTCCTTCGGCGTCACATAGCAAAGCATGGCGCAACCGAACCAGCCGATCATCGCCGCACCGATGCCGGAGGTGATGTGGTCGTAGCCCGGCGCGATGTCGGTGGTCAGCGGGCCGAGGGTGTAGAACGGCGCCTCGTCGCAGCACTCCAGCTGCTTGTCCATGTTCTCTTTGATCAACTGCATCGGCACGTGGCCCGGGCCTTCGATCATGCACTGCACATCGTGCTTCCAGGCGATCTTGGTCAGCTCGCCGAGGGTCTCCAGTTCGCCGAACTGCGCTTCGTCGTTGGCGTCGGCAATCGAGCCCGGACGCAGGCCATCGCCCAGCGAGAAGCTGACGTCGTAGGCCTTCATGATTTCGCAGATGTCTTCGAAATGGGTGTAGAGGAAGTTCTCTTTGTGGTGCGCCAGGCACCACTTGGCCATGATCGAACCGCCACGGGAGACGATGCCGGTCACGCGCTTGGCGGTCATCGGCACGTAGCGCAGCAACACGCCAGCGTGGATGGTGAAGTAGTCGACGCCCTGCTCGGCCTGCTCGATCAGCGTGTCGCGGAACAGCTCCCAGGTCAGGTCTTCAGCCGCGCCGCCGACTTTTTCCAGGGCCTGGTAGATCGGCACCGTACCGATCGGCACCGGCGAGTTACGGATGATCCACTCGCGGGTTTCGTGGATGTGCTTGCCGGTGGACAGGTCCATGACCGTGTCCGAACCCCAGCGAATGCCCCAGGTCAGTTTCGCCACTTCTTCTTCGATGGACGAACCCAGGGCGCTGTTGCCGATGTTGCCGTTGATCTTCACCAGGAAGTTACGGCCGATGATCATCGGTTCCAGTTCGGTGTGGTTGATGTTGGCCGGAATGATCGCGCGACCGCGGGCGATCTCTTCACGGACGAATTCGGGGGTGATGATTTTCGGCACGCTGGCGCCGAAGCTGTGGCCAGCGTGCTGCTGGTCCAGCAGGCCGGCGGCGCGGGCCACTTCCAGCTTCATGTTTTCGCGGATGGCGACGTATTCCATCTCGGCGGTGATGATGCCTTTGCGGGCGTAGTGCATCTGGCTGACGTTGGCACCCGGCTTGGCGCGGCGCGGGTTGTTGACGTGGGCAAAGCGCAGCTTGGTCAGCTCCGGATCGGCAAGGCGCTCCTGGCCGAAATTCGAGCTCAGGCCGCTCAGGCGCTCGGTATCGCCACGGGATTCGATCCACGGCGAACGCACGTCGGCCAGGCCTTTGCGCACATCGATGATGACATTGGGGTCGGTGTACGGGCCCGAAGTGTCATACACCACTACCGGTGCGTTGACCTCGCCGCCGAAGTCGGTCGGCGTCACGTCCAGGCTGATTTCGCGCATCGGCACGAGGATGTCCGGGCGAGTGCCCTGTACATAGATTTTTTGCGAGCGGGTAAACGGCTGAACCGATTGCTGATCGACCTTGGCCGAGTCACTCAGGTTGGTGGCGATTTTTGCTTTTGTAGTCATCACGGGCTCTCCAGACACACATCCAGGCAGTGGATTTTTGTCGGAGCGAACCTGTAAACGAATGGACGCACGGGCGCTGGGAAAACCAGCTGTGCTGTGCTCAGTGCTCGAGGGGTGTTCGATTGTCGAACAACATCCCGGACGAAGCACAAGAGGACTCGCCGGGTGACGAGAAATCTTGTTCCCTACGCAGGCGCTAACCTGATCAGGTTCAACGGGATCCGAAATTATTCGATCTCAGCCTCATAGCAAGGCACCCCGACAAGAACCCGGCCAGTCTAGACACAACTGGCAAAGAACGCCAACCCCACGGCAAATACCATGATGAATGGCGTAATTACACGCAGTATCAGGATTGTTGCAGCCCCAATGCACAACTACACTCGCTACGCTGAGCCGGCATTGACGCTGTCAAAGCGGGGCCTTAGCCTTGGCGCTCAAATTACCTTCGTAATATCAATTCTAGGGATCGTCTATGCTGCGCAAACTCTCACTGGCCCTTGCCGTGTCTTGTGCGTCCAACGGAATGGCCTGGGCAGCAGATGCGCCCTTATCGACCAAGACGGACCTGGTCAGCGTTTATCAGGAAGCCGTCAACAACAACGCCGATCTGGCGGCTGCCATCGCCCAATACGGCGCGCAGAAAGAAGTCGTACCCCAGGCCCGCGCCGGGCTGCTGCCGAACCTCTCGGGCGGCGCAAATATTTCCGAGGTGCGTACGGATCTCGATCAGCCGTCCGCCACGTCCAACCGCGATGCTCATTCTTACCAGGCCACTTTGGCGCAGCCGCTGTTCCGGGCTGACCGCTGGTTCCAGTTCCAGGCCGCCAAGGAAGTCAACGAACAGGCCGCCCTGCAACTCTCGGCGACCGAGCAAAACCTGATCCTGCAAACCGCTAACAGCTATTTCAACGTGCTGCGCACCCAGGACAACCTGGCCTCGACCAAGGCCGAAGAAGCGGCGTTCAAACGCCAGCTCGATCAATCCAACGAGCGTTTCGATGTTGGTCTCTCGGACAAGACCGACGTATTGAACTCACAAGCCAGCTACGACACCGCACGTGCCAACCGCATCGTTGCGCAGCGCCAGGTGGACGACGCCTTTGAAGCATTGATCACCCTGACCAACCGCCAGTACAACTCGATCTGGGGCATCAGCCATAACTTGCCGATCCTGCCGCCAGTACCGAACGACGCCAAGGCCTGGGTCGAAACGGCGGGCAGGCAGAACCTCAATCTGTTGGCCAGCAACTATGCCGTCAGCGCCGCCGAGCAGACCCTCAAGCAACGCAAGTCCGGTCACTTGCCAACGGTTGACGCGATCGCCAAGTACGAGAAAGGCGACAACGACGCACTGGGCTTCAGCAACCCGAACAACCAGCCCCTGCCGTACGGTGGCAACGTCGAGCAAACGACCGTTGGCCTGCAACTGAACATCCCGATCTACAGTGGTGGTTTGATCAACTCTCAGGTGCGTCAGTCCTATGCACAACTGGACCAGACCGAGCAGCAACGCGAATCCCTGCGCCGCAGCATCGTGGAAAACACCCGTGACCTGCACCGGGCGGTGAACACCGATGTCGAGCAGGTACAGGCGCGCAAGCAATCGATCATCTCCAACCAGAGCGCGGTGGAAGCGACTGAAATCGGCTATCAGGTGGGTACGCGAAACATCGTCGACGTGCTGGATGCGCAGCGCTCGCTCTACACCTCGGTGCGCGACTACAACAACACCCGCTACGACTACATCCTCGACAACCTGCGCTTGAAGCAACAGGCCGGTACGTTGAATCCCGGAGATCTGCAAACCCTGGCACGCTGGCTCAATCCCAACTACAACCCGGACAAGGATTTCCTGCCACCGGATCTGGCCAAGGCTGCGGCTGAGCAGTTGAAAGCGAGACCTGATCAGTAAAAGCAAAAGATCGCAGCCTGCGGCAGCTCCTACAGGATGAACATCAATCCCGTGTAGGAGCTGCCGCAGGCTGCGATCTTTTTCTGTCCGACCATTCGGTCTACCTTTCGATCAACCGCCCCAACCCGTCCAGCAACCGCTGCAATGCACCCTGATTGGCGCGCATCACGTTCAACCCGGCCTCTGCCATGCGCTGCGCATCTCGCGGCAGTTCGAACAGCCGTTGCACCGCCACCGCCAGCCCTTCGGCATCCTCCACCTCCTGCAACGCCCCGGCACTGCGCAACTGCGCGGCGATTTCGAGGAAGTTGAAAAGATGCGGCCCGCTCAATACCGGTTTAGCCAGGGCCGCCGGCTCCAGCAAGTTATGCCCGCCATTCGGCACCAGGCTGCCGCCGACGAATGCACTGTCCGCCAGGGCGTAGAGAAACAGCAACTCGCCCATGGTGTCGCCCAGCAGCACCGACGTATTCGCACTGACCGCATCGCCGCTGGAACGCCGGACCGTGGCAAACCCTTGTTGCTGGCACAACCCGTACACCGAATTGAAGCGTTCCGGATGACGCGGCACCAGAATCAGCAAGACATCGGGGTGAGTGACCAGCAACTGACGATGGGCCGCCAGCACCACCTCGTCTTCGCCGTCATGGGTACTGGCCGCGATCCACACCGGTCGTTCCAGCGCCTGCCATTGCCCGCGCAATTGGCTGGCGCGCTCAAGCAGTTGCGGGTCGATGGTCAGGTCGAACTTGATCGATCCGGTCACTTCGACGGTTTCCACTCGCGCGCCGAGGTCGCGCAAGCGTCGGGCTTCGGCTTCGGTCTGCACCGCGAACAGGCTCATCTCGGCCAGCATCGGCCGGGTCAGCCTGGGGAACCGGCCGTATCCCCTGGCCGAACGCTCGGACAGCCGCGCATTGGCCAACGCCACGGGAATCCCGCGTTTGGCACATTGATGGATATGGTTGGGCCACAGCTCGGTTTCCATGATCACCGCCAGTTGCGGCTGGACCCGATCGAGGAAACGCCGGGCAGCGCAAGGCAGGTCATAGGGCAGATAACAGTGCTGGATGCGCGGCTCATTGGCGAACAGTGCCTGGATGCGTTCCGAACCGGTCGGGGTCATGCAGGTCACGGTGATCGGCAGATTCGGATAACGCGCCAGCAAGGCGCGGATCATCGGCGCGGCAGCAATGCTTTCGCCCACCGACACAGCGTGCACCCAGATGCCGCCCGGTTTCATCGCCGGCATCCCGTAGGAAAAGCGTTCGCCGATGCGCCTGGCATAGGCAGGCGCCTTGCGTGCGCGCAGCCAAAGCCGAATCGCTACCAATGGCAGCCCCAGATAAAACAGCGCGGTGTAGAGAGTTCTATTCATGGCGGCGGAGTTTATCGGCTTTTTTCGCCAATCGTCTGCAAGTGCACGGCAAAACGTTCGGCGAGCCAGCGCGCGGCCGGACCGAGCGGCTCATCCCGGCGCCATACCAGCTCCACCACCAGGGCCGGCGGGGTCCATTCGCTGACCAGTTCGACCATCTGATTCTGATAAGTCGGGTACTGCACCACGTGGCGTGGCAACCAGGCCCAGCCGAGGCCACGCACCAGCCATTCGGCCATCACATAGAAACTGTCGGCGCGCCAGACTTGCGGGCTGGCGGGATCACTGCCGGGATAAATGCTCGACTCCGTGGACATCAGCAACTGCCGATGTTGCGCCAATTGTTGGCTGTCCACTGCGCCTTTACGCGCCAACGGATGATCCTTGCCGCACACCGTGACCATTTCCACGCTGCCCAGCACCCGCCGTTCAAGTGCCTCGGGAATCTGATCGTGAAAGAACAGCAGCCCAAGATCGGCACGCCGCTCCACCAGCTTGCGCGCGACTTCGCCTTGGGCGGCGCTGGTCAGTTGCACTTCAAGACTGGGGAATTTGTCCGCCAGGGCCTCGAAGCTTTCGATGATCGGCTGATAAGGCATCGCTTCATCCTGCGCCACACGCAGTCGTGCCTCCTGGCCGCGCATCATCGCCAATGCCCGCCCGTTTAGCCGTTCGCACTGGCGCAACACCTCCCGCGCTTCGTCCAGCAAAGCGGTACCGGCTTCAGTGAGCTTCGGTTGACGCCCGCTGCTACGGTCGAACAGGCTGACACCCAGGTCTTCTTCCAGCAACGCTATCGAACTGCTGACCGCCGACTGCGCCTTGCGCTGATCCCGCGCCACGGCAGAAAACGAACGCTGCTCCGCTACGCTGACAAACAACTGCAGCTGCTCCAGATTCCATTGCATGCTCATGGCTCAACCCATCTCTCAAACAGATAGGTAATGACTTTACCGCATCTGGCGAATCACTAGAATGCCGACCTCAGAGAGCAACACTTCACACGAGGATTGACCCATGACCGCTTACTACTACCTGGCCATTGCCATCTGCGCCGAAGTGATTGCCACTGTTTCGATGAAAGCCGTCAAGGGCCTCAGCACCCCACTGCCGCTGGTGCTGGTCATCCTCGGCTACGGCATTGCCTTCTGGATGCTGACCCTGGTGGTGCGCAGCGTTCCGGTGGGCGTGGCGTACGCCGTGTGGGCCGGCATGGGGATCGTGATGGTCAGCGTTGCAGCGCTGTTTATCTATGGGCAGAAGCTGGACGTGCCGGCGATGCTGGGGATGGCGTTGATTGTGCTGGGCGTCGTGGTCATCCAGCTCTTCTCCAAGACGGCCGGGCATTGATAAAAAGATCGCAGCCTGCGGCAGCTCCTACAAAGGCAGACCGAGCCCACCTGTAGGAGCTGCCGCAGGCTGCGATCCTTTTCCCGTCTCAGCTCCAATCCATGAATCTGTATACTGCGCCCTCGTCTTGAACACAGAGGTCGCTGCATGCCATCCGTTATTTCCACCGACGTTCTGATTGTCGGCGCTGGTGTCGCCGGCCTCTGGCTGAACGCGCGCCTGCGCCGCCAGGGTTTTTCGACCGTGCTGGTGGAAAGTGCCAGCCTCGGCGGCGGGCAGAGTGTGAAGTCCCAGGGCATCATCCACGGCGGCGCCAAATACGCGCTGCATGGCGCCTTGACTGGCGCCTCGGAAGCCATCGCCGACATGCCGCGCCGTTGGCGTGAAGCATTGGCAGGGAATGGCGAGCTGGATCTGTCCGGCGTGCGCCTGCTGTCCGAAGCCCATTACTTGTGGTCCCCCGGCACCCTTGCCGGCAACCTCACCAGTTTCTTTGCCAGCAAGGCCGTGCGCGGTCGCGTCGATCAGGTCAAGGGCGAGCAATTGCCGCCAGCCCTGCAAGACAAGCGCTTCAAGGGCAAGGTCTATCGCCTGGCGGAACTGGTGGTCGATGTGCCGAGCCTGATCCAGCGCCTGGCCGATCTGGCGGGAGATGGTTTGCTCGCCGGGCAGAGAATCGAGCCGTTGCTGGAAAGTGGCGTGCTGGTCGGCCTGAAGGTGGATGAGCGCGAAATCCGTGCCCAGCGCATCGTCCTGAGCGCCGGTGCCGGGACGGCGGCATTGCTTGAAGCACTGGGTCTGAGCCAGCCCGCCATGCAGCGCCGTCCGTTGCACATGATCATCGCCAAGGGGCCGAGCCTCAAGCCGCTGTACGCCCACTGTCTGGGCGGCGGCACCAAACCGCGTATCACCGTGACCACGCACCCGGCGGCGGATGGCCAATGGGTCTGGTATCTGGGCGGCGATATCGCGGAATCTGAAGGCGTGGCCCGTGAGCCCGCCGAACAGATCGCCACCGCACAGAAAGAACTCGGCCAATTGCTGCCATGGATCGACCTGAGCACGGTGCAATGGGCGACCTTGCGCGTGGATCGCGCCGAACCGCTGCAATCAGGCCTGACCCGTCCCGACAACGCCTTTGTGGCCGAGGAGGGGCGACTGCTGGTGGGCTGGCCGACCAAACTCGCCCTGGCGCCGGACTTCGCCGACCGCGTGATCGCCAGCCTGACCCGCGACGGTATCCAGCCAAGCCACCCAGCAGCACTGCCTGAATTACCGAAGCCGCCGATGGGCGTACCGGCCTGGGAGCAACTGCTGCCATGAGCCAACCGACCCTGCACGACTTGCATCGCCCGCTGGGCAGCACCGGCCTGGTGGTTTCACCCTTGGGCCTGGGCACGGTGAAACTGGGCCGCGACCAAGGGGTGAAGTACCCCAACGGCTTCCGGATTCCCGATGACGTTGAAGCTCGCATGCTGCTCAAACTCGCCCGCGACCTGGGCATCAACCTGATCGACACCGCCCCGGCCTATGGTCGCAGCGAAGAACGCCTCGGCCCGTTGCTGCGCGGTCAGCGTCAGGATTGGGTGATTGTCAGCAAGGTCGGTGAAGAGTTTGCCGACGGCCAGTCCCGTCACGATTTCAGCGCCGCACACACTCGAATGTCGGTGGAACGCAGCCTGCAACGTCTTGAAACGGATTTCATCGACCTGGTGCTGGTGCACTCCGATGGTAACGACCTGGCGATCCTCAATGACTGCGAAGTCTACGAGACCCTCGCCGCGCTCAAGGCCGAAGGCAAGATTCGCGGTTTCGGCTTTTCCGGCAAAACCGTCGACGGTGGCCTGAAGGCACTGGAGCAAGGCGACTGCGCGATGGTCACCTACAATCTGAACGAACAAAACGAGAAGGCCGTCATTGACTATGCTGCTGCACACGGCAAAGCCATTCTGGTCAAGAAAGCCCTCGCCAGTGGTCATGTCTGCCTGAGTCCGGGCGTGGATCCGGTGCGCGCCAGTTTCGAATTGTTGTTTGAACATCCGGGTGTTGCCAGTGCTATTGTCGGGACCATCAATCCGCTGCACCTCGCCCACAATGTCGCGACCGTTGCCCAGGTCCTACGTAGCCACTGACGCCGCCCACGCGGCCTTAAGCAGGAGCCGACATGTCGCGTACGCTCATCAGAAAGAACCCGAGCAACTTCAAGACCCTGCCGTTATTCGTCGAAGCGACCCCCGAAGGCCTGACTTATCAGAGCGTCGGCAGGCCGCTGAATTTCTCCCAGACCCTGCAACGTCGTCGGCCGGTGACGGTCGGCGACAGCGAACGGTTTGCCCTGGAGCTGGCCAACCTCGGGGTTTCGGTGCGCCTGACCCTGCATTGGCAGAATCGCGATTATTGGGTGCTGGTGCGCCAACGCCGGCAGGACCGTGGCGATGTGGTGCTCAAGCTGATCTCCGGCTACGTGCCGGCCCATGAGCTGAACCTGCCCTTGCACACGGCGATCCAGGAAATTGCCGAAGAATGTCTGCTGGAAACTCCGGAAGGCTGGCTCGGTGGGCGGTTCAATGACACCTGGCTGCCGACGCCCTACTCGGCCGCCCTGCATTACCGTGAAGCCCTGCCGTTTCGCTTGTCGCCACTGTCCGGCTCGGCGCGGCCGGTACGTTGCGCCAACCTGATGCTGATAGAGCGCCCGCGGGCTTACGTGCATTTGCCAACGGCGTCACTGCAACTGATTTACGACTTGCGCCTGGACGTTCCCAGGGAAGCCAAATCCCTGAGCCTGTTCCATGTCGATGAAAGACTGGAAGGCGATCAACTCGTCGCCCGCCTCGACCGCAAGCGCCCCGATCTGTACTTGATGCCCTTGCAGGACGGCCACCCGATGGCTGAGCTCTACACCTTGAAAAAGGATCAGCTGTACCCGGCCAGCACGCGCGGACTATACCTGGCCGAGAGTTTCGCCCAACAGGAAGGCTGGCTGGTTCGCGACGAGCGAATTCGCTGGAAGGACTGGGTGAGGCAGCAGGGTCTGACCCCGCCAGGGAAGGATTCAGGCCTGGCGCGGTTGCGCGGCAAGGCCAAATTGCTGCTGAAGAAAATCGTGCCGCGTAAAAAGGTAAGCTCTTAAACGCAAAAGATCGCAGCCTGCGTACTCCATGCAGGAGCTGCCGCAGGCTGCGATCTTTTGATTTTACGATCCCCAGGCTACCGGAAAAGATCGCAGGCTACGCCAGCTCCTACGACTTGCGGATCTTCTCGACAATCGCCGTGGTCGAGCTGTTTTCCACCAGCCCCAGCACTTTCACGGTACCGCCGTAGGCCGTCACGATGTCCGCGCCGACCACCTGGTCGATCCCATAGTCGCCGCCCTTGACCAGCACGTCCGGCTTGACCGCGCTCAGCAGGTTTTCCGGAGTGCCTTCCGAGAAACTGATGACCCAGTCCACCGCACCCAGACCGGCCAGTACCGCCATGCGCCGGTCGACACTGTTGATCGGACGGCCCGGCCCTTTCAGGCGGCTGACCGATGCATCGTCGTTGATCGCGACGATCAGGCGATCGCCCTGGGCCCGTGCCTGTTCCAGATAGGTCACGTGACCGGCGTGCAGGATGTCGAAGCAACCGTTGGTGAACACGATCCGCTCGTTGTGCGCGCGGGCATCGTCGACCGCCAGCAACAGCTGCTCAAGGCCCAGCACTCCACGCTCGGAACCTTCCTCACGCTGAATCGCACGACGCAGTTCCGGCGCACTGATGGCCGCCGTACCGAGTTTGCCGACCACGATACCGGCCGCCAGATTGGCCAGAGCCACCGCGTGAGGCAGTTCTTCGCCAGCGGCCATCGCGGCCGCCAGAGTGGATATCACCGTATCGCCGGCACCGGTCACGTCGAACACTTCACGGGCACGGGCCGGCAAGTGCAGCGCCGGGTGATCCGGACGCAACAAGGTCATGCCGTGCTCGCCACGTGTCACCAGCAAGGCACCGAGGTCCAGGTCGTGCATCAACTGCGCGCCCTTGCTCACCAATTCGTGCTCATCGGCGCAACCACCGACGATGGTTTCGAATTCGTTGAGATTCGGCGTGATCAGGCTCGCACCGCGGTAGATCGAGAAATCCTTGCCCTTGGGATCGGCCAGCACCGGAATGCCACGGGCACGGGCGGCCTGGATCAGCGCCTGATGGTTTTTCAGCGCGCCTTTGCCGTAGTCGGACAGCACCAGCACCTTGATGCCTTCGAGCAACTCATCGACCTGCACGGCCAGCGCCAGCGCGTCAGTGGCGAAGGGTTCTTCGAAGTCGATACGCAGCAATTGCTGGTGACGGCTCATGACCCGCAGCTTGACGATGGTCGGCTGGTGCGCAATGCGCTGGAAGATGGCCCGCACGCCGGCGCCCTTGAGGCTGTTGACCAGGCTGTTGGCGGCTTCATCGTCGCCGGTTACACCGACCAGCGAGGCCGGGGCCCCCAGGGCGGCAATGTTCAAGGCAACGTTGGCAGCGCCGCCCGGACGGTCCTCGATGTGATCGACCTTGACCACCGGCACCGGCGCCTCAGGAGAAATCCGTGAGGTACCACCATGCCAGTAACGGTCGAGCATGACATCGCCGACCACCAAGACGGGGGCTTGATCGAATCGCGGCATGGACAACTTCATGGTGCAACCCACATACAGAATGAACAGGGGCGCGATATTAACACAGGGTTGGTGTCGGCTTGTGCGGTGGCTGCAACCGGATTATTCGCCGGGCTTTATTGCTCGTTTTTTGAGCAAAAAAACCCGCCAGACGACGGCACGCGTCGCTCATTTCCATCGCCTGCGTATCGATTTCACACTCCGCATGCAGCGGCGCCTCGTAGGGACTGTCGATGCCGGTGAAATCCTTGATCCGGCCTTCCCGGGCAGCCCGATACAAACCCATGGGATGAATTCCGGCTTGGTCAAGAAGCGTGAAGGTCTGGATACAAATCACCGGACGCGTTGCACGTCGGGTGCGCGAAAGGGCGAGCCAGGCTCGCCCTTTCGCGGTCAGGCGATGTCTTCGGCCGGGGCGTCGAGGCCCATCGCGTTGAGGCGCGAGTAGTAGCCGTTTTGCGCCAGCAGTTGATCATGGGTGCCGCGCTCGACGATTTTCCCCTGATCCATGACCAGGATCAGGTCGGCCTTCTCGATGGTCGACAAGCGGTGAGCGATCACCAGCGTGGTGCGACCTTTCATGACCTGATCCAGGGCTGCCTGAATATGCCGCTCGGACTCGGTATCGAGTGCCGAAGTCGCCTCGTCGAGAATCAGCAGCGGAGCATTCTTCAACAATGCCCGGGCAATCGCCAGGCGCTGGCGCTGACCACCGGACAGCAGCACGCCGTTTTCCCCGACCTGGGTGTCCAGGCCTTCAGGCAACTGAGCAATGAAGTCCATTGCATAGGCGTCCTTGGCCGCCTTTTCAATGTCTTCACGGGGTGCGCCAGCCAGGTCGCCATAGGCGATGTTGTTGGCCACGGTGTCGCTGAACAGGGTCACGTGCTGGGTCACCTGGGCGATATGCTGACGCAGGTTCAACAGTTTGTACTGTTCCACTTCGACGCCATCGATGAGGATTTCGCCCTTGTCGTGGTGATAGAAACGCGGAATCAGGTTGGCCAGGGTCGACTTGCCGCTGCCCGAACGCCCCACCAGCGCCACCATTTGCCCGGGCTCGACCGAGAAACTGATGTCATTGAGCACCTGACGCTCGGTGTCAGGGTACGTAAAGCTGAGGTTGCGCACGTCCAGGCGACCGCTGACGACGTCACGCTCGACGGTGCCGGTATCGACTTCGGGCGCGACATCCAGTTGTTCAAAGATACTTTCGGCACCGGCCACACCCTTCTGGATGGTCGAGCTGACTTCGGACAGCTGGCGAATCGGCTTGGGCAGCAGGCCGGCCAGGGTGATGTAGGCCACCATGTCGCCGGCGGACGCATCGCCACGCAGGAACAGCACCAGGAACATCAGCACGGCCATGGCGGTGTAGATCACCAATTGCAGTAGCGGCGTGTAGATGGCGCCGGTGCGGGTCATGCGCAATTGCTTGTCGGTGTTGCCCTGGCTGGCGTCGAAGAAGCGTTTCTCTTCGTACTTTTCACCGCCGAAGCTGCGCACCACGCGATAACCCTGGATCGTTTCGGACGCCACATGCGTCACGTCCCCCATGGCCAGCTGGATTTTCTTGCTCTGCTTGCGGAATTTCTTGCTGGCGGTGCGCACCATGATGGCGATCAGCGGCAGGATGGCGACCATGACCAGCGTCAGGCGCCAGTTCATGAACAATAGCGAGGCAAACAGGAAGATCACCGTCATGCCTTCACGAATTACGACCTTGATCGCATCCGTTGCCGCCCCCGTGACCATGGTCACGTTGAAGGTGATACGTGAAATCAGGTGCCCCGAGTTATGCTTGTCGAAATACCGGTTTGGCAACACCAGCAGGTTGTTGAACAACTGCACCCGCAAGTCATGGACCAGGCCCAGGGAAACCTTGGCCAGGAAGTAGTTGCCCAGGTACGACCCCAATCCCTGCCACGCAGCGATCAGGATGATCAACAACGGCACCGCCTGCAGCAGTTGCAGATCCCGCAGGTAGGGCACGGTTGGAAACAGCGCCGCTTCAGGGTTGGACAGACCGTCGACGAAGTACTTGAGGATGTAGCCCAGCATTGGCTGTGTAGAAGCGAAAATCAGAAAACCGACGATGCTGATCAGGAACAGGCTGATGTACGGCCGGACATAGCCGAGCAGACGGAAGTAGATTTTCAAGCTCGATGGGCTTGCGCAGAGACTGGAGTCGGTCATATCACGCGATTGTCGATAAAAAGGACGCTGACTTTAGCACAGCTTCCCCAGGGTTCTGGCAATCGCATACAGTCTGTGTATTGTGGCGCGTCAAATAGCCACCAAATGTCCCTGCCTTGGTACGCTCGCTCAATTCAGGAATAAGTTACTCAGCATGCAATTAAACGCGTTGAACAGCACGTCCAATAGAATCTTCGATTTCATTTGCTTGTGGATCCTTCCGCTCGGTTATTTATTGCTGCTTTGTGCACTGTTTTTCCTGCCAGGGCGCAGTGTGCATCACAAGCTTTACTATGGCCTGTTCAGCATTCCGGCACTGATTGCGCTGTGCCTGCGTCCGCGGCTCAGCAAAGAACTGCTGCACGAACCGATCGTCATTGCAGCCCTGTTGTTTCTGGCGTGGGCACTGCTCAGCCTGTGCTGGGGGCCAGGCAACGACATCGACTTTGGTCAGTTCAAACCGCCATTGCATACCCTGTTTCTGTTCGTTGGCTGCTACCTGCTGGTGCGCTATCGCAGCGAAATCATTCAGCCCCTGCTGTTCTGCGCCGCGATTGTGGCGCTGGTCGCCACTGTCTACAACCTGTACAGGTTCGGTCTGATCTACCAACCGGAAATGCGCCTGATCGGAGTAGGTGCGTTCGACAATCCACTGCTCAGCTCCCACGTTTTCGGCTTTTTCTGTACCTACTGGCTGAGCCTGAGCATGACCTGCAAGCGACACCAGGTACTTTGGTTGAGCATACCGGCGATGGCGATCATGTTCGCCGCCGTCCTGGCCACCGGCTCCAGGACCCCACTGGTTGCACTGACGCTGGCTGCGCTGTGGCTGTGTTACATCTGCTGGAATCGACGCCCGGTCTTCATGCTTGGTTCCATGCTCATTGCAGGAACGGCGACTTTCGCGTTGTTTGCGGACAAGATCCTCGAAAGAGGCAGTTCCTTCCGTATCGAACTCTGGCAATTGGCCCTGGACAGGATCGCTGAACATCCATGGATCGGGCACGGCTACAACGCCGGACTGAGCCTGGACCCCGGCGCCGGCTACCTCCTTCAGGAGCCCCATAGCTTCGCCCTGGGCGTGCTCTACTACGTCGGCATTATCGGCCTGCTGCCATGGCTGTTCTTCCTTGCGTGGAGCTTCATCAGCAGCCGGCGCCATCGCGTGCAACCGCTGTTTATCATTGCCTCCGCCTGGCTGGCCTTCGGTATCGGTGCAGGCCTGACCGAAGGTGGCGGGATTATCTCTCGCCCCAAGGAGCACTGGTTCCTGCTGTGGATCCCGTTGGCACTGATTGCCGCGTTGAGCATCAATCAACGGGCCAGGCGCCTGCTGGACATGCCGATCAAGACCGCGACGCCAAGCGCCCTGCAACAGCTGACTGTCGATGCCCGGGTCATCGAAGAAGATGGTTTGGGCCCCAAAGTCCTGCGCCTGACCGATGGCAGCTTTCTCAAGCTGTTCCGCCGTCGCCGCTGGTACACCTCGGGCAGTTTCACGCCCTACTCCGATCGTTTTGCCGTCAACAGCGTGCAACTGCGCAGCATGGGCATCCCGACACCGCACATCCTCGACCTCTACCGGTTCGAAGACGGCAGCACCGCTGTGCACTACTCTCCCTTGCCGGGCAACACGCTGCGCCAGATCCTGCAAGGCATCACCGCCCCGGCGGTGCGCCAGGCACTGGTGGAGCGCTTCGGCAAATTCATGGCCCAACTGCATCAGCAAGGGGTCTACTTCCGCTCCCTGCACCTGGGCAATGTGCTGGTGCTGGAGGACGGCGAGTTCGGCCTGATCGACCTGGCCGACCTGCGAATTTACCCTTCATCGTTGAGCCCTTCGCTGCGGCGGCGTAATCTGCGCCACATGCAACGCTACGCATCAGATCGGCACTGGCTGTTCGAGGATCACTTCGAAGCGCTGCTGCAGGGATACGCCGCGGCGGCTTCGAAAGCCGACGTGGATAATTTGCACAGACACGTGCTGGCCGGGAGTCCTTCGGCCCAGGCTCACTGATGATAGAAACCAACCCCCTTATCGCGATGATGGCCTACCTGCTCGCCATCGCGACCGCTGCGCTACTGTTGCACCGCGTGCCGAGATTCACCCGACAGCTGGAGCATTGCGGCGAAAGCCGCTTTGCCGGCATCGACGGCTTACGCGGGTATCTGGCCTTCGGCGTGTTCGTGCACCACTCGATCATTACCTGGATCTTTCTGCAAACCGGCGTGATCGATTTTCCGCCGAGCAACTTCTACTCGCAGCTCGGCCAGGGTAGCGTCGCCCTCTTTTTCATGATCACCAGCTTTCTGTTCTGGGACCGCTTGCTCACCCACGGGCGGCAACACGACTGGCTGGCATTTGCGGTATCTCGGCTATTTCGCCTCTACCCGCTCTACCTGCCGCTGATGTTGACCGTGTTTGTCTGTGTGTTCTATTTGCAGGACTGGGAACTCAAGGACTCCGGCACCCAGCTCATTGGCCAGACCCTGGCCTGGCTGATCTTCGACCGGCCAGACGTCAACCAGTACCACCAGACCGGCATGCTGATCTCCAACGTCACCTGGACGCTGGGGTATGAAGTGTTTTTCTACCTGGCCCTGCCACTGGCCGCCATGGTGTTCATTTATCGCGGCGGCTGGATGCAGACAGTGCTGTGCCTGATCGGCATCTACACCCTGTACCAGGTGGTCGGCTGGGAACACTCGCTGAAGAAGCACTACCTGGCCAGTTTCCTCGGTGGCATCGCTGCGGCGTACTGGGTTCGCCGTCCACAATGGGTCGCCTGGAGCCTCTCTCCGCTGGCGGGCATCATCGCCCTGATCGCATTGGCGATCGCCTTTACGGCGTTCAACCGGGCATTCAATCCGGGAGCGCTGCTGCTGCTTTCACTGTTTTTTGTGATTGTGGCGTCCGGCAACACCTTGTTCGGCGCCCTGAGACCACGCAGCATTCGCTGGCTAGGGGAAATCAGCTACAGCACGTATTTGCTGCACGGTTTCGTGCTCTGGATACTGGTGCAGCGACTGCCGCCGGTATTGCATCTTGACGCCAGGGAAGTGTGGGTCTTCCTGCCGTTGCTGGCCGTGTGCAGTTGCCTGCTGATCATCATCAGCAGCCTGACCTACCTGCACATCGAAAAGCCCGGTATCAATGCCGGCAAGAAAACCCTGCACTGGTTACGCCAGAACAGGAAACCGAGGAAAGAACTTTTGGAGGAGACGGTTCAACAACGTTGAGCAATCGTCGAGGCATGTCACCGCGAACAATGCCACGTCGTCCACCCCCCTTGAATCCAGCCTATGGCTCAGTCTTTCTCCAACCGTGAGAAATACATCCGGCCCAACCCACGCCAGGTTTTCTTGCTCCAGGCCTTGAACGGAATCTGCGCCAGCAACTCCCGCGCCAGCTTGCGATCACGATTGGCGGTCTTGAGGAACATGGAATTGAGAAACTTGTAGCGCACCTCGTCATACAGCGGGTGATCGCTGAAGAGCGCGTAGGTGCGCAGGATGCTGTCGATCATGAAGCGGTGGTTCTTGTAGGAGTTGGTGGCGTGCTTGCGATAACGCGCCATCAACACATTCAGACCGTCGATGAAGTAACCGGCATGGGTCACCTTCAACTCGATCAGCAAGTCTTCCAGGCGAATGGTCGGGTCGAAACCGCCCACCTTGTCCAGAGCTTCGCGACGAATCATCAGCGTGGGTGCCGGTGGATAGGGCTTGCGCTCCAGGAACATGTCATCGAAGTCCAGGCGACGGAACGGCACATCCCGGCGCTGGCGCTTCTCGGGGTAGAGATTGCCGTCGGCATCGATCAGTTCGATGTTGCCGGCGCAAATGCCGACCTCGGGTTTGCCGTCCATATGAGCGACCTGGGTGGCGATTCGCTCCGGCAGCATGATGTCATCCGAACCGAACGGCACGATCAGGCTGCCCTTGGCCCGGGCAATCGCACCGTTGAGGGTGTTGGTCAGCCCCTGGTTTTCCTGCACCCGGAAATCGAAACCATGGATGACCTGCAGCGCCTTGATCCGCTCGACGCTGTCATCTTTCGAGCCATCGTCGACCACCAGCAACTCGATGTTCCGGTAGGTCTGGTTGAGGACGCTGAGAATGCTTTCCTCGATGTAAGGGGCATGGTTATACGACGCGATGATGACCGTGACGATGGGTTGCGCGTCGTTCATGGCTGTTCCTTGCGGGCCTGTTCCAGGCCGGAGTCGATCAGATTGAGGTATTCCCGACGGAACTCCTCGATGTCATGGTGTTGCTGCAGATAACGGAAGGCCTGCTCACCCTTGGCCTTGAGCTCGTCATCCGACAGCCCGAGGTAGGTGTCCAGCGCCGCCTGCAGCGTCGGCACATCCTTCGGTGTAATCGCCAGGCCACCGGCGCCCTCGATGAGCGGCAACATGGCCGGCACGTTCGAGGCAATCACCGGCAAATGCCCGCTCATGCCTTCAAGCAGCGCCAGCCCGAGGCCTTCGGCCAGGGAGGGCATGGTCCAGATATCGAAAGCGCGAATGTACTGCAGGGCGATTTCCTTGAACCCCAGCAAATGGGCACGACCGCTGAGGCCGAGGCGGTCGATTTCCGCGGCCAGGCGCGACTCTTCGCGGCCGGCACCGATGATCGCCAGTTGGGTATTCGGGTATTTGTCCTTGAGCGCGGCAAAGGCCTGCAGCAAATAGATATGGCCCTTGACCGGCACCAGTCGCCCCAACGCACCGATCAACCGCACCGACGGATCGATGCCCAACAGTTCACGGGCCTTTTCACGACTGTGTTGCAGACCTTCGGCTTGCTCGATGTCGATGGCGTTGGTGATGGCGTAGGTATTCTGGTCGGTGAAGCCACAGTCACAGTCCAGCAGATACTGTTTCACTGCAGGCGACACGCCAACGAAGCGCCAGTGACGATCAATCAGGCGCTGGGTCTGGCGGCGACGGTAAAAGCGGTCGTACTCGCCAAAGCCGTGGGAAATGCCAATGCACAACGACACTTTCAACCAGCGGTTGAGCGCCAGCATCATGTTCACCGGTTTGAAGCGGTTGCAGATCACCACATCGAATTTTTCCCGGCGGCAGAACTTGTACAGCTGCCACATGGCCCGCAGGCGCATGCCCTTGAGGGACTTGTCGGAAAACTCGAAGTACACCGAACGGTCGGCTCGGCTCACTGCTTCGCCCGGCCCGGGTTTGCCACGCAGAAACGCGGCGGTCACTTCATAGCGATCACTGGGCAGGGCCTTGACGATTTGCTCCGCGAGGTCGGCGAAATCATGGGCTTTGACGTTGTAGTCAGGCTGCAGCTGCAGGACCTTTGACCGCTGACTCATAACTCTCCCCGCTGAGAAACATTGCCTGGTGTGTGCTTGAGGGACCACAAAAGCTCGTGGCGCCGGACTGCCTTGCGAAAGAATTCGTTCTGGCCATAGGTGGGCGGCAAGCGGCCGGCCAACAACCGTTGGATCAACCGACGCAAGCGACGCTTGAACGGCATCGCCGGTTGCAGGTCGTGCATCATGCCCAACGCCATGGCTTTGTCTCGCTGTTGCTCCAGCGGTATCGGCAGGCAATAAGGCTGCATCGGCCGGGCCGAATCGAAGGCAGGCGGCAAGGCGATGCCATCACCGGTATCGCCCATCGGCCAGCGGTCGTTGTCGTGCAGGTGGTTGGCATAGCCCAATAGCGTGGCCGGCTGCCAGTCCAGGCCTTGCAAGGCTTCGAGGACTGCCGCCTGGGCGCAGACATGATCGGGATGCGGATCGAGGGTCGGATGCGGCAGGACGATGACCTCGGGCCGGGCCCGCAGCAGCAACTCACGCAGATCCGCCAGAAGATTGTTCCAGGTCGGCGCACCATCGGCATCGCCAGGCAGCGCGAAAGGATTCAACCGGCGGAACAGCCGGGTGTCGCTCATATCCGCCTCCCGCGATCCCGCCGCCACGGCAGGCGCGGCCTGCATGTTCGCCAGTTGCAGACAGAAGTAACCCAGTTGTACGCAGTGAGCCTCGGGCACACCGGCCCAACGTGGCACGGCGATGCTGTCCCAGGTGCGCAGACGGCCTTTCAAGCGGGCCGCATCGACCTTGTTCAGGCCCATCTGCTGATAGTGTTCGGCTTCGATTTCACCCGCTGTCAGCGTGACGATCCAGGTTTCGTCGGCCTGGCTGTACAAACCGTAGGCCGCCAGCTCGGCGTCATCGGCGTGGGGGGCGATGACCATCACCCGCTGACGTCGGTAATCCGGATGTTCGAACGCCCACAGCACGGGCTCACCAAACACGCGACAGAAGCGCCCGCGCAAGCGCAGGTCACCGCGCGACAACGCCTGAGCCTGACCACTGAGATTGAGGTAACGCAGGCCGTTCACGCCCCGTTCGAAGGTTTGTCGGTCAGGGTTTTCGCCACCCGCCAACTCCACCACCGGATCGATAAATCGTCCCAGCCAGGTGCTCTTTACCCGCAGGGCCAGCACCAGCGTCGCGTCGTCGACCAACATCACGCCCTCGTCCAGCCGCAAATGTTCACCGCTCAGGTGCACCTTGGGTTGTGGCGTGTACGGGGGAAAGCTGTACTGGTAATCGTCTTTCGCTGAGTAGAACAGATGGTCGGCAAACCAGGCTTCGTGGGCAATCCAGCCCAGAACCGCCAGCACCAGCGGCAACCACCAGGCCACCAGAACACCGATGACGATCAACAACGCCAGCGCAATCAACAGGCCTATGCGTTTATTGCGCCGATGGCGCTTGAGCAGTTGCTGTTTGCGGCTCATGGCTTGGCTCATACAGTGAAGACCGGCACGGGGTTGCACCAGCGATCCTTGTATTCACGGTCGGCGCGACCGAAGGAAAAGCGCAACGGTTTGTCCTGCGCCCGGGCATGCTCCCAGGCGCTTTGCGTATTGAGGAAACTCAGCACGCTGCCGGGGCTGAACTCACGGGTTTGTGGATCGACCCCGCCGTTGATGTACTCGACACTGATCCACTGCGTGGTTTCTACGCGGTACACCAGTTGAATCGCAATCGGCGCATCGTTGAGGAAAATCACCGAACCGATCAGCAACTCGCGCAGCAACTCGATGACCTCGGCCATGCGCTCGGCACCCGTCGCCGGGAAACCCCAGCGGCGCTGGAACAGGTCGCAGTAAATCGCCGCCAGATCGAAGCTGGAAAATTCGGACACCGGTCGAACCACGCCACCGGCCTCTTCCAGCAAGCGCAACTCGCGGCGCTGGTTATAGCGAAACTTTTTCGACAGCTCTTCGGGGGTACGGGCCATGGCCAGTTGCTCGGTCTGCAACCTGATGCCAGTGAAACGGCCTTCGTTCAGCGCCGACAGATACCGCGCGCGATGGCGCAAAGGCACCTGGGCATCGGCAGCGGCCGGCAGGATGATCTCGGCGTTGCCCAGATCGAACAGACCTTTTTTGCCGCGACGCTTGAGCACGTCCTTGGACAAGGCCAAGTCGCGGCCCCAGGTCGGGATCGCCGCCTTGACCTCATCGCCCTGCACCCAGGCCAGGTAACGCACCGGAATGTCAGCCAGTTGCGCCAGCCGCTCGACCACCATGGGATGAGTCGCGACACTGCCGCCATAACGTTGCCAGGTTTCGGCGTATGTCGAGCCGTCGACTACCGCCCAGCCACGCTCGCGCCAGCCTTGAAATCGGTTGAGCATCAGCCCCTCTGTGCCAGTTCGGTAACATGCGGCAAATGCCAGAAAGCATCGCGTACCGCGCAATCGGAGAAGCGTTCGCGCAAGCGCTCGAGCATTAACTCGGCACACTGTCGGCGTTGCTGATCATCCATGCCAGCCAGATGTTGCAGCCCTTGGGCCAGACGCTCGGCATCGCCCAACGGGAACAGGATGCCCACGCCTTCGACCACTTCTTTCGCTCCGCCGCACGCCGTTGCGAGCAAAGGTACACCAGCGGCCATGGCCTCCAGCAGCACCATGCCGAACGGTTCGTGATCGGAGCTCAGGGCAAACACATCGAAGGCCCGGAAGTAGTTGCGCGCATCAGGCACCTGACCGAGAAACAGAACCCGGTCACCGATACCCAGCTCCCGGGCTTGAGCCTTGAGGTTCTCCTCCAGACGCCCCTTACCGAGAATCACCAGTTGACTGTTGGCCGGCAACCCCGGCAACGCCTCGGCGAAACCGTGCAACAGCGTGGCCTGGTCCTTGTCCGGATGCAGCCGTCCGACGTTGCCGACGATCCAGGCATCCGCCGCCAGCCCGAGGGTTTCCCGGGCCTCGCGAGCCAACACCTGCGAGGCTTGCAAGGCATCTACGTCGATACGGTTGTACAGGGTCTGGATCCGCGAAGCCGGCCACTTCGGCAGGCAATTGCGCATGTCGTCGCGCACGGCGTCGGACACACCGAGCAGACTCAAACGCTTGCGGAAAATATGCGCGAACAGTTTGCGGCTACCACGCTTGTAATCGTCAAAAGCGTGATGCACGCCAATCACCGGCAACGACGTGCCGAGCAAGGCGATATAGATCGGCTTGAAGCGGTGAGCGATGCAGAAACTGAAGTTGCGCGACGCGACGATCTTGCGCAGATCGCCGATGGCCCCCAGCTTCAGGCCACGAATGGCCTTGGAGCTGTACTCCATGAATAGCACTTCATCGCAAGCACAACCCGCGGCGACTTCGGCATCGGCAACCCCGGTGAGAAACACCGTGGTCACTCGATAACCGGTCCCCGCGAACAGGCTGGCGTACTGCCGTGCGCAGTCCAGGAACGGCCCGTCATAGCCGTGGCAGAACTGCAGCACATGGCGTTCAGCCGAACGTGTCATAGGCGTTCGCGCCCTCTTTGACCACCAGGATGTCTTCCATGATCAGATACTGTAGATCCGAACCGAAGAACATGTTCAGGGCGTCGGTCGGCGAGCAGATCATCGGTTCGCCGCGACGGTTGAGCGAGGTGTTGAGCGACACGCCGTTGCCGGTGAGCACTTCCAGCGCTTTCATCATGTCGTAGTAGCGCGGGTTGTATTCGCGCTTGAGTACCTGGGCGCGGGAAGTGCCGTCTTCGTGGACGACTTCCGGCACGCGGGTTTTCCATTCTTCCGCCACTTCGAAGGTGAAGGTCATGAACGGAGCCGGGTGATCGATCTTGATCATCTGCGGCGCCACGGTGTCGAGCATCGACGGGCAGAAAGGCCTCCAGCGCTCGCGGAACTTGATCTGGTGGTTGATCCGGTCAGCCACGCCCGCAATGCTCGGGCAACCGATGATCGAACGACCGCCCAATGCACGCGGACCGAACTCCATGCGGCCCTGGAACCAGGCCACCGGGTTGCCATCGACCATGATTTTGGCGATCTGCTCCGGCATGTTGTCGAGCTTGCGCCACGTCGGCTTGTTGGCGTGACGGGCGCACGCGGCGATCACGTCTTCGTTGCTGTACGACGGGCCGAGGTAGACGTGTTCCATCTTCTCGACCGGTACGCCACGGGCGTGAGACACATAGGCTGCCGCGCCCACCGCGGTACCGGCGTCGCCGGAGGCAGGCTGAACAAACAGCTCCTTGACGTCGTCGCGGGCGATGATTTTCTGGTTCAGCTTGACGTTCAACGCACAGCCACCGGCGTAGGCCAGTTTGCCGGTTTCCTTGAGCACGTCGCCCAGGTAGTAGTCGATCATCTGCAGCGCAATTTTTTCGAACAGCGCTTGAATGCTCGCGGCGTAGTGGATGTAAGGCTCGTCGGCGATGTCGCCTTCTCGCTTGGGACCCAGCCACTCGATCAGCTTCGGCGAGAAGTAGTAACCCTTGCCCTTCTCTTTGTAGCGACGCAGGCCGATGACGTTGGCGTAGTCGGTGTTGATTACCAACTCGCCGTTTTCGAACGAAGCCAGTCGCGAAAAATCGTATTTGCTGGCGTCGCCGTACGGCGCCATGCCCATGACCTTGAACTCACCATCGAGCATATCGAAACCGAGGAACTCGGTGATCGCGCCGTACAGGCCGCCGAGGGAGTCCGGATCGAAGAACTCCTTGATCTTGTGGATCTTGCCGTTTTCACCGTAACCGAAAAAGGTCGTGGCGTACTCGCCCTTGCCGTCGATGCCCAGGATCGCGGTTTTCTCTTTGAAACCGGAGCAGTGATAAGCGCTGGAGGCGTGGGCCAGGTGGTGTTCGACCGGCTCGATCTTGATCTTCTTCGGATCAAAGCCCAGTTGCTCCAGGCACCAGACGATCTTGTTGCGATAGCGCTTGTAGCGACGGTTGCCCATCAGGATCGCGTCGAGGGCGCGGTCCGGGGCGTACCAGTAACGCTTGGCGTACTGCCAGCGGGCCTTGCCGAACAGACTGATCGGGGCGAACGGGATCGCTACCACGTCGACATCGGACGGCTTGATGCCAGCCTGTTCCAGGCAGAATTTCGCCGATTCGTAGGGCATGCGGTTCTTTGCATGTTTATCGCGTACGAAGCGTTCCTCTTCAGCCGCCGCGACCAGCTTGCCGTCGATGTACAGGGCTGCGGAAGGATCATGGCTAAGGGCGCCGGACAGGCCAAGAATCGTCAATGCCACAGGGGTCTAGCCTCTTTAGTCTGCATGCAGGCGCAAGCGCCTCAAAAATTAATGTGCCCTCGCAAGGGGCGAGAGACAGCTAAAGGGCGGGATTATAGCGTAAAAGCAGCGGCAAACCTCTAGCCGCAAGCGGCATGCAACTACGGCCGGGGCCTCGCGACATTTTTTATCCGCGCGCAGGTCGCCAATAGATGGAAATATTGCCGTCCACGCTTTGCCGGTAAATCGTGTACGGCAAGACAACGGTGTCCAGCGCGCCAGACACGGCCAAGTCCAGCAATACGAGTGGCACAAGGAAACCCGTAGGGTCTGGCGGCGCATTCAATACACAGAAGTCATAAGCCAGGCCGCTGTAGACCCGCGGGATGGACTGGCAATAGGTCTTTTGCCTGCGCAGCCCCTGCGCTGCTTCGGCTTCATCCTGCAGGACGGTGGCGGCGGTCCCGCAGCCCATTAGCGACACTGATAAAACACCTGCTGAAACTGCCATTTTGATTGTCACAGCCTGACCTCCGAGAACGTCAGGCAAACTAGCATCGGGGCAATTTCAGCCACAGTTCATGACTTCCCAAGATCGCGTAGGACGGATCACAAGAACTTGTCTGCTTTCTTGGTTGGCAGTTCCGACCTCATCGTCGGAACGCCGCCCGGAGCAAGCTCGCTCCCACATTTGAACTGAGGCGTTCACAGGTTTTGTGTTCACCACCAATCCCTGTGGGAGCGAGCTTGCTCGCGATAGCGATTTAAGCAGCGCCTGAGATGTCCTTGGGCAAACGCTGATCAATCACCTGAAAAAGGGCGCTACCTTCAGGCCAATTGCGCATGAACCGCGCGCGATCCCTGGCGTACGCCGGGGCGAAACTGCCAAGGGAACCGTGCTGGCACATCGAATCGAGGTCGATCAACGCCCAGCGATCCTGCTGCCAGAACAGGTTATGCCCCTTGAAGTCGCCATGACTGATGCGTTCGCGAATCAGCTCGGCAAACAAATGATCCAGCGCCGCCAGCTCGGCTTCCGGTGCATCACCGCTTTCAACATACGGCGCAAAACGCTCGATGATGTCCGGCCCCGGCAGGTACTCGGTGATCAGGTAAGCCCGACTGCGCAGCCACAGAAAACGCTTTTCCAGCAACGCCAGCGGCTTGGGCGTGGCAATCCCGAGGAACGCCAGGCGGTTGCCTTCGCGCCACGAATGCCAGGCCCGGCTCGGGCGCCAGAAACGCTTGAGCCAGTGGGCGAAGCCCTTGATGTTGTAGCGCTTGATCACCAGCGTGCGGCCAGCCACCTCGACCTTACCGACGCTCGCCGCGCCCCCGGTCTTGTACAGATGCCCCTGATCGAGCAGGGTATCGGCCTGCTCCAGCACCGGCACCATCGACGGCTCTTCCTCGCGGCGAATCGCCCGTAAGCCGAACGCCCCGCGCTGGACGCTGAACAGCGTGCACTCGCGGCCGACCTTGATCAGGAAGTCCTTGAGGCGCCAGCTGCGGACCTTGTCGATCTGCTTCTGCAGCGCCTCCATGGGCAAGGCGTGCTCGCCGTTGCTGAGCAGGTAATACACCAGCAACTCTTCAATGAAGGGCTCGATCGACTTCGGCAACTGGGCGAAGAACACCCCGAGGTTTTCCAGGACCTTCTGCCGCGACAGCGGCTGGCCAGGTGTTTCGGAGCAAATCCCGGCGCCGTCGATCAAGTACAGACGACCACGCTGACGCAGCAGGTTGTCCAGGTGCAGATCTTCCTGCCACAGGCCTTTGCGGTGCATTTGACCGATGGCACCTAACGCCTCGGCCAGCACCGCTCCTTGCCCATCGGACAGCACGGGCTGCTGCTCAACCTGCGTCCAGGTATCACCCAGGCTTTCGGCGCCGTCCAGAAACTCGAACAGCAGCCAACCACCCTCACCCTCTTTCAGGCCATCGGCCAACAGCTGCGGCGTGGTCAATCCTTGAGCGGCAAGCAAGCGCACGCCGTCCAGCTCACGCTGGAAGTGCCGCGAAGCCTTGCTGCCGACCAGCAACTTGGCCAACACCGGCCGGCCACGCCAGACGCCGGCACCGACATAACGCTGCCCCGGCAACACCCGCAACAGGCTCAGCAGTTGTAGCTCGGCGGGGCCGGCGGCATCAGCCAGCGAAACGCTCAATGGCAACGCCGGATTGCGGCCGGCGGACTTCAACTCGGATAAACGCATCAGCGTGGTCCCTTTTGGCTGCGCCGCGTCGTCAAACGCCCCAGCCAGCTGTCGATCAACGAGCTGTCCTGTGGTTGATCCAGATAGGCGGCCAGCAATTGCCGCAGGTGCGACTCTCCCCACTCGGGCGCGCGACGCGTCAGCGGTTCCAGGTCCTTGATTCGGTCACGCTGCCCGTACAGCAGTGGTCGGGTTTTTTCCAGGTCGATCAATTGAGCCTGATAGCCGTTGCCGGTGGCGCGCATGAAAATATGCTTGGGATAGAAGCACCCATGCACCTGGCGTGCAGCGTGCAACTGCCTGGCCAGTTCGCCAATGGCCTTGAGGATTTCCGAGTGCTGCTCAGGGCTCAATTCAGCCCAGTGCTGCAACAGCGAGTCGAGATCGTCCCAACCATCCAGGGCACGGGTCAGCAGGATCGCACGGACTTCGCCATCGACCTTGCGCTCCCCGTAGAACACCGCTTCCAGCGCCGGAATGCCCATCCTCCGGTAGAGGGAGATGTTGCGAAACTCGCGAGCGAAACTCGGCTCGCCGAACGGCGCACGCAAGGTGCGGGTCAGGTAGTTGCTTTGACGCTTGAGGTAGAAACCATGACCTTCCAGATCCAGCCGAAACACGCTGCTCCAGCCGCCGCGACCGGTGTTGGGCTCGTCCACCGCATCGAGTTGCTTGGCCCAGAGTGCTTCGAATGTGCCGAGGCCGTGGCGCTCAAGCAGCGCTCGGTCTTCAGCGGCCAGAAAATCAGTCATTCACGCCCCTCGAAAAATCTCACCACGTGCCGGATACGTTTTTTGTCCGCAGCGTTGAGCCGGGTCCGATTGCGGTATTGCAGGTAAAAGCGCAGGCGCTGGGTTGCCGACAGTTGATACTTGGCGACCTTGTCCAGGCACGCCAGATCCTTGGTAATACGGTACTTGAGCCAGAAACCGCGCCAGAAATCGCCGTTGGGGCAATCGATCAAAAACACTCGAGCCTCATCGTCGATCAGCAGGTTGCGCCACTTCAAATCATTATGGGTGAAGCGGTGGTCGTGCATGGTCCGGGTATATTCGGCCAGCTGACGACTGACGGTATCGACCCAGGCGCGATCCGAAAGTTTCGGGTCGCGACGCTCGGCCAGTGCCGACAAGTCTTCGGTACGAGGCAGCTCCCGGGTAATCATCGCGCCGCGAGCGTAGGCCACACCGCGTCGTTCCAGCCCCCAGGCCACCACTTCGGCCGTGGGGATGCCCCACTTGGCGAAGCGCTTGAGGTTCTGCCATTCCATCTTCACCCGAGGCTTGCCCAGGTAACGCCGCAAGCCTTTGCCAGCGCCCACATACCGCTTGACGTAATAGTTGACGCCATTGCGCTCGACCCGGATGACCTCCGAGAGCAGGTCACTGGTCAAACGCTCGCCTTGCAGCGCAAACACAGCCTCGAGGCTGCCAAAGTCATCGGCCAGGTCGCTGTAGGCCGGTTCCAGTTTCCAACCCGACATCAGAGCGCATCCCCGTATCGTTGTTTACGCTCATAGAGCTTGTTGGCCTTGCCGTCGAGCCATGCCAGCAAAGACGCCTCTTCAATCAGGATCTGACGCAGCGGCTGCTGGAAATAGCCTTTGAGGAAACGCAGCTTGTCGCGGCGGGTCAGGCCAATGTCCAGCGCGGAAAAGTACAGCGCGGCCAGGTCCTTGTTGCGCCAGCGCGAGGTGATCGCCGGGCGGGTCTGGGCGCGGTGCAGGTCGATCACCGAGAGTTTGAAGTCGTCGGCGGTCACCGGTTTGTCGGTATGCAGCAGGAAATGGCAGATGTAGCAGTCGCGGTGATTGACCCCGGCGCGGTGCATCATGCCGGTCATGCGTGCGACTTCGGCGATCAGCGCGCGCTTGAGCTTTGGCTCCGGTGGCTGCTTGATCCAGTTGATACTGAAATCTTCCAGACTGACCGTCGGCGCCAGCTCCTCGGTGACGATGAACGAGTGCTGGTCGGCGGGGTTGCTGCCCTTCTCGCCATACGCGACGGCGGTCATGGTCGGCACGCCAACTTGCTGCAGGCGTTGAATGGCCTGCCACTCCTGACCGGCCCCCAATACTGGAAGCTTGGCAGTGAGCAGGTTCTTGAAAATTTCGCCCCAGCCGATGCCACGGTGGATTTTCACGAAAAATCCGTTGCCATCGACTTCCGTGCGTAAGGTCCGACGTGCTTCCAGCTCGCGGTACACCTCGCCCTTGAGCCCCTCGACTTCGGCGAACGGGTCGCGTCCGGCCCAGAGGCTCTTGAACGGTTCAGCCAGCATCAACTTCATTTAAGCGTGCTCCGCCAGAATCACATCGGCCGCGTGCTGCGGCATGCTGTAGAGGTCGGCCGTCCCGGCGTAGGCCAGACCATTGCGGCTCCAGGCCGCCCTTGCTTGAGCGTCGTTCAACATGCCGGTCAGGTACTGCGTCAGCTGTGCCTGATCGAACGGTTCGTCCAGCACCAGGCCGGCGTCGGCCTCGGCAATGTAATGGGCGTACCCGCACACCGCGCTCACCAGCACCGGCAAACCGGCCACCAGCGCCTCGAGCAGCACGGTGCCGGTATTTTCGTTGTACGCCGGGTGGATCAACAGATCGGCACCCAACAGGAAACGCGGGATATCGCTGCGGCCTTTAAGGAACGTCACGTTTTCTCCAAGCCCCAGTGTCGCACTCTGCATCTGGAATAATTTGGGGTCATCCTGGCCAATTACAAACAGCCGGGTGCGTTTCCTCAACTCGGCAGGCAATGCCGCCAGTGCCTTGAGGCTACGGTCCACGCCCTTGGTCTTGAACCCGGAGCCGATCTGCACCAGCAGCAGTTCGTCGTCCTTGAGATCGAATTCAGCGCGGAACCCTGCGCGAACTTCATCGGCATCCGGCGGCCGGCGACGGTCCTGGGCGATGCCCGGTGGCAGCAGGTGGAAGCGCTCCAGCGGCGTGTCGTAATGCTTGATGAACAACGGCTGCTGAACCTCGGAAATCATCAACACTTCGGTCTTGGCGTCCCTGGCGAACACCGCCCGCTCGTATTCGGCGAAGTGGCGATAGCGGCCCCAACGGCGATACAGCGAGTTACGCAGGTTCTGCGCCTTGTCTTCGAAGCAGCCGTCGGCGGCGTAGTAGACGTCCAGGCCCGGCATCTTGTTGAAGCCAATCAGGCGGTCGACCGGGCGCTTGGCCAGGTCCGCTTCCATCCACTCGCTGAGCTTCTCGTTGCGGCGATGGTTGAAGAACGCCTTGACCGGCGCCACCAGCACTTCAAAACCCGGCGGTACGTCGCCTTCCCAGATCAGCGTGTAGACGCGAATCTGATGGCCGCGCTTCTGGCACTCCAGGGCGATGCGCATGAAATCGCGCTGCAGGCCACCAAAGGGAAAGTATTTGTACAGGACAAATGCCAATTGCATCAGCGCAGCTCCTCAGCCATTAACAACGTGCTCAGTCGGCTGGCGACACGCTCGGGATTCAGACGCGTGAAGCACAACGGCCACTCGCGTTTCAGGTCAAATTGACGGAAATCTTCAGCCGTCGGCTGATAAGTGCATTTCTTTTGCAGGCACGGTGCACAAGGGAAGTCGCTGGCCATGTGAATCTGCACTTTGCCATAGGCGCCGGTCAGGCCCGGATTGGTCGGACCGAACAGCGACAGCGTCGGCACATCCAGTGCGGCGGCCAGATGGCCCAAGCCGGTATCCACCGCCACGCAGGCTTGCGCGCCGGCCAGCACCTTGCCGACACCCGCCAGGTTCAGTTTTGGCAGCACTTCGGCGTGCTTGAAACCCGCAGCGATACGCTCGGCCCGGGCTTTCTCCAGGGCATTGCCCCAGGGCAACTTCACCCCGACGCCAAGGTAGCCAACCCGTTCAGTCAGCTCGCGCCAGTAGGCTTCGGGCCAGTGCTTGGTGTCCCAGGTGGTACCGTGCAAAAACACCACGTAAGGATTCTTGCGCGGCAACTCCACCAGGCGCTCGATATTCAGTCCGTAGTCGCCCAGACCTTTGGGCAAGTCATAGCCCAACGCAATGGCGAACAACTGACGCACTCGCTCCACCGCGTGCTGCCCACGGGCAACGGCCAGACGTCGATCATAAAAGCGCGCAGCAATGGGCTCGCGTGCGGAGCTTTTATCGAGGCCGGCCACCGGAGCCTTGACGTAACGGGTCAGCCAGGCGCTTTTCAGCAAGCCCTGGGCGTCTATCACCAAGTCATATCTGGTGGCGCGAACGCTTTGTTTGAAGCGCTTCCACTCGCCGCTCTTAATGGTCTGCCAGATGTTTTTGCGCCAGCGACGGATCGCCACCGGAATCACCTTGCCCACCGCCGGATGCCAGGTCGGGATTTCGGCAAAGCCTTCTTCCACCACCCAGTCGAATTTGATGCCGGGAATCGCCCGCGCCGCGTCGGTCAACGCCGGTAACGCGTGAATGACGTCGCCCAGCGAAGAAGTCTTGATCAACAGAACCCGCAAGCTATTTGACCTCGACCACAGTGCCTTGCAACCGCTGCAAGGCTTCGTTCACGGCCTGCGGCATGAGCTGGCGCAGGCAGTTGTAATGGCCGAAACGGCAGGTGCGATCGAAGCACGGACTGCACTCGATGCCCAGGCGTACGATTTCCACGTGCTCGGCCAGCGGTGGCGTGAAGCCCGGCGACGTCGAACCGTAGACCGCGACCAGCGGGCGGTTCAGCGCGGCGGCGACGTGCATCAGGCCGGAGTCGTTGGACACCACAGAATCTGCACAGGACATCAGGTCGATGGCTTCGGCCAGCGAGGTGCCGCCGCTGAGGTTGACCGATTCTTCACGCAGGCCCGGAATCAGCCGCGCGCGGATGTCTTCGCCCACGGCGTGATCGTTTTTCGAACCGAACAGCCAGACTTGCCAGCCTTCGCGGATCTTCGCTTCGGCGACCTTGGCGTAATGCTCGGACGGCCAGCGCTTGGACTCGCCAAACTCGGCACCAGGGCACAGGGCCAACACCGGACGGTCGAGGGTCAGGCCGAACTTTGCCAGTGCCGCCTCGCGCGTGACCGAATCGATCTGCAGCGTCGGGCGCGGATACGGCTTTGGCAATTCAACGCCAGGCTCGTAAGCCAGGGCCATGAAACGCTCGATCATCAGCGGGTAACGATCCTTATCCAGCGTGCGCACGTCATTGAGCAGGCCATAGCGGAACTCGCCACGCCAGCCTGTGCGTTTCGGGATGCTGGCAAAGAACGGCACCAGCGCCGACTTCAGGGAATTGGGCAGCAGGATCGCCTGGTCGTACTGGCCAGCCAGGGATTTGCCGATGCGCCAACGCGTTGCCAGCTCCAGGACACCGTGACCGAGCGGAAAGCTCAAGGCCTGGCGAACTTCGGGCATCCGCTCAAGAATCGGCCGGCTCCACTCGGGGGCCAGCACGTCGATTTCGCATTGCGGGTGGCGTTGCTTCAAACACTGGAACAGTGTCTGCGCCATCACCATGTCACCGACCCAACTGGGCCCAACGATCAGAATTTTCATGTGGTTTCCATAAACGAACCGGGGAGGCCTACGCCTCCCCGCCTCGAAAATTCTACAGAACAACGCAAATCTACTGTAGGAGCGAGCTTGCTCCGGGCGGCGATCCGACGATGAACCTGAGACCCCTCAGGGTGTCAGGCTCGCCGCGTTATCGTTAACGACCATCGCGAGCAAGCTCGCTCCTACAGGGAATATTGGCGTATCAAATATCCCGTTTCAGCTTAGCCCCAGCTCAAGCCAGATCCGCATGACCTGCCGCCGTTCGTCCGCGAACTGGTCGCCCGGTATCACCCCGGGGTCCTTCTGCAAGGCCTGCCGGTGGGCGGCGGAGCGGTAGGCTTTATACGCTTCACGCAACAGACTGGCATCTTCGACGGGCATCAGCCCTTCATGCTCCAGTTCTTCCAGAATGCGGATATTGTCCGTCCAGCGCAGCAATGGCGGGTGTGTTTCGGACCACGCCAGGGCCGCGTATTGCACCATAAATTCAATATCGACGATACCTCCGGCATCTTGCTTGATATCGAACGGCGCCGTGGCTTCGAAGGCATTTGCCCCGGTGCCGGCCGCCGTGCTCTTGCTGCCGAGGTTATCGCGCATCTTGGCGCGCATCTCGCTGACCTCCTGACGCAGGGTCGGTAGATCACGGGTTTTGCCCAATATCGCGGCGCGGACTTTCTCGAATGCCTGGCCGACATCCTGACTGCCCACCAACACCCGCGCACGCACCAGTGCCTGATGTTCCCAAGTCCAGGCTTCGTTCTCCTGATAACGGGCAAACGCCCCGAGGGAACTCACCAGCAACCCCGACGCACCGGACGGCCGCAGACGCATGTCCACCTCATACAGCTGCCCGGAGTTGGTCTGCGCTGTCAGCAAGTGAATGATCCGTTGCCCCAGACGGGTGAAAAATTGCGCGCCATCGATGGGTTTGGGTCCGTCGGTTTCAGCCTGCGGATCGCCATCGTGGATGAACACCAGGTCCAGGTCCGAACCATGCCCGAGTTCCAGGCCGCCGACTTTCCCATAACCGACAATGATGAAGCCGGGATCGCACAAGGTGCCATCGGTGCGCAGTGGCGTGCCGTACTTGGCCACGGTCTGGCGCCAGGCCAATGCCAGCACTTGCTCCAGGATCGCTTCGGCGAGCCAGGTCAGGTAATCGCTGACTTTCATCAGCGGCAGACTGCCGGCGATTTCCGAAGCGGCCACCCGCAAGCGGTGCGCCAGCTTGAAGTGGCGCAGGGCTTCCATTTGCTGTTCGAGGTCGTCCTCGGGAATCCGCGTCAGGCGCTCGCGCAACTCGGCCGCCAATTCTGGCGCCAATGGCGGTTTGAACAGCCGGCCTTCGTTGAGCAGTTCGTCGAGCAGTAACGGGAAACGGGTGATTTGCTCGGCGATCCACGGACTTGCCGCACACAGCGTCAACAAACGCCGCAGCGCACCGGGGTTCTCGGTCAACAACACCAGATACGCGGAGCGACGGGCCACGGCTTCAACCAGCGGCAGCACCCGTTCCAGTACCAGGTCCGGATTGTCATGTTCCACGGCCTGTGCCAGCAGACGCGGAATAAAAGCATCGAGACGTTCGCGGCCCAGACGCTGCATCGCCCGCAATTGCGGGCTACTGCGCAAGCCGGCCAAGGCTTTCAAGGCTTTGGGGGCATCCTTGAAGCCACCCTCTTCCAGTTGGCGGCAAGCGGCCTCATCGTCCTGAGCCTCTTCCCACAGCGGCAACCACTCACCGCCGACCACCACTTCGCTTTCGGCGCCCTGCTCTTCGTCGGGATCGGCGATCACCTGCCCGAAGTGCCAGGCCACGCGGCCGCGCCAATACATCAGTTGTTCGTGGAACGCCGTCCAGTTGGCGAAACCCAGCATAAAGGCAATGCGCGCCTGATCCTGCTCGCCACTGGGCAACATTTGCGTCTGGCGATCGGCAATCGCCTGAATCGCGTGTTCGGTGTAACGCAGGAATTCGTAACCTTCACGCAGCTCGCCGATCACGGCCGGCGGCAGGTAACCCTGACCTTCCAGCGTGCTCAGCACTTTTAATAGCGGGCGTTGCTGCAAGCTCAAATCGCGGCCGCCGTGAATCAGCTGGAACGCCTGGGCAATGAACTCGACTTCACGAATACCGCCGGAACCGAGCTTGATGTTGTCGGCCATGCCCTTGCGCCGTACTTCCTGCTGGATCAGTTGCTTCATGGTGCGCAGCGCTTCGATGGCCGAGAAGTCCAGGTAGCGCCGGTAAACGAACGGCCGCAGCATCTCCTGCAGTTGCGCGCCGGCTACTTGATCGCCGGCCACCACCCGCGACTTGATCATCGCGTAGCGTTCCCAGTCGCGACCCTGGTCCTGGTAATACTGTTCCAGCGCGTTGAAGCTCAGCACCAGAGCGCCGGACGAACCGTAAGGTCGCAAGCGCATGTCGACGCGAAATACAAAGCCGTCGACGGTCATCGGGTCCAGCGCCTTGATCAGCCGCTGGCCCAGACGAATGAAGAACTCCTGGTTATCCAGCGCGCGTTTCACGCCGACGGTTTCGCCGCCCTCGGGGTAGGCAAAAATCAGATCGATGTCCGAGGACAGGTTCAGCTCCACGGCGCCGAGCTTGCCCATGCCGAGAATGACCATCTGCTGCGGCTCGCCGCTGCGCCGCCCGGTCGGCACGCCGAACTGCTGGCAATGCCGCACATACAACCATTGATAGGCCTGATCGATGCTGGCATCCGCCATGTCCGAAAGGTCGCGACAGGTCTGGATCAAATCGGCCTGGCGGGTCAGGTCGCGCCAGATGATCCGCACCTGATGGCGTGCACGCTGGCGGCGCAAGGCGCGGCCAAGCTGATCGTCGGACTCGGCCTCGCTCACGGCGGCCGCGATCTGCCCGCACAACTCGCCGGGAGCGAAGCGGCGATCCAGTTCGCCGGACTGCACCAGCTCCAGCAACATCAAAGGGTCACGAGCACACTGTTCAATCACGAAATCGCTGGCGGCGGTGACGCGGGCAAATTGCGCCCAGCGTTCCGGCGTCCAGGTGGACAGCCCGTGGTCATCGTCCAGGGCAGCGACGGCAGCCCGGAACGACTGCTCGGCGCGGGAGACCAACGGCAGGAGAATGGCGGGCAGTTCGGCAAGCGAAGGGAGGCTCATGGTCTATCCTTGATCGGCGTACAACGGACTGCATGTAGTGGTTTTCGAAAACTCACTACCTGAGGGACTGTCGAACAAAAGTTAGAAATAGCTGAGATTTCTTTAATTTTGGCAGCCAGCATCAAGCTTTTACCTTCTGTAGTTGGAAAAAGACCAACCTTAACGATTATTCTCACAACGCAGCCGGGGGCGACAAGCCGCTCATCTGTAGTTTTACTACTCGTATATACATTAGACGGGCTGAAATGCCGGAAGATTTGTAGTAAAACTACACGCCGCCGGAACAACCTGTCGGCAATCCAAGAATTCATAACGTCTGCCCACAAGGCCAGTCGCTAACTCAGGCAACCGATTCTGGTAGCCTTTCCGCCCTGGAGCAAGCCATGCAAGACCTCGATCCCGTCGAAACCCAGGAATGGCTGGACGCCCTGGAATCGGTTCTCGACAAAGAAGGCGAAGACCGTGCTCACTATCTGATGACCCGTATGGGTGAACTCGCGACCCGCAGCGGTTCGCAGTTGCCTTACGCCATCACCACACCTTACCGCAACACGATCCCCGTTACCCACGAAGCACGCATGCCTGGCGACCTGTTCATGGAACGCCGCATTCGCTCGCTGGTACGCTGGAACGCGATGGCCATGGTAATGCGTACAAACCTGAAAGATTCTGACCTCGGCGGTCACATCTCCAGCTTCGCTTCCAGTGCGACCCTGTATGACATCGGCTTCAACTACTTCTTCCAGGCCCCGAGCGACGAACACGGCGGCGACCTGATCTACTTCCAGGGCCACACCTCGCCAGGCGTTTACGCCCGCGCATTCATGGAAGGCCGCATCACCGAAGACCAGATGAACAACTTCCGCCAGGAAGTCGACGGTCAGGGCCTGTCGTCCTACCCGCACCCTTGGCTGATGCCTGACTTCTGGCAGTTCCCGACCGTATCCATGGGTCTGGGCCCGATCCAGGCGATCTACCAGGCACGCTTCATGAAGTACCTGGAACACCGTGGCTTCATTCAGCCGGGCAAACAGAAAGTCTGGTGCTTCCTGGGCGACGGCGAGTGCGACGAGCCGGAATCCCTGGGTGCGATCTCCCTGGCCGGCCGCGAGAAGCTGGACAACCTGATCTTCGTCATCAACTGCAACCTGCAACGCCTCGACGGCCCGGTTCGCGGCAACGGCAAGATCATCCAGGAACTCGAAGGCGTGTTCCGCGGTGCCCAGTGGAACGTGACCAAAGTCATCTGGGGCCGTTTCTGGGACCCACTGCTGGCCAAGGATGTCGACGGCATCCTGCAACGCCGCATGGACGAAGTCATCGACGGCGAGTACCAGAACTACAAGGCCAAAGACGGCGCGTTCGTGCGTGAACACTTCTTCAACACGCCTGAACTCAAGGCAATGGTCGAAGACCTGTCCGACGACGAGATCTGGAAACTCAACCGTGGCGGCCACGACCCGTACAAGGTCTACGCGGCGTACCACGAAGCGGTCAACCACAAAGAACAACCGACCGTCATCCTGGCCAAGACCATCAAGGGTTATGGCACCGGTGCCGGCGAAGCGAAGAACACTGCGCACAACACCAAGAAAGTCGACGTCGACAGCCTGAAGTTGTTCCGTGATCGTTTCGACATCCCGGTCAAGGACGATGAGCTGGAAAACCTGCCATTCTTCAAACCGCAAGAAGGCAGCGCCGAAGCCCGTTACCTGAGCGAGCGCCGTACCGCACTGGGCGGCTTCGTACCTCAGCGTCGCGCCAAGAGCTTCAACATCCCGACTCCGCCACTGGACACCCTCAAGGCGATCCTGGACGGCTCGGGCGACCGCGAAATCTCCACCACCATGGCCTTCGTGCGGATCCTCGCGCAACTGGTCAAGGACAAGGAAATCGGTCCGCGCATCGTGCCGATCATCCCGGACGAAGCCCGTACCTTCGGTATGGAAGGCATGTTCCGTCAGCTGGGCATCTACTCCTCCGTCGGCCAGCTCTACGAGCCAGTCGATAAAGACCAGGTGATGTTCTACAAGGAAGACCAGAAGGGTCAGATCCTCGAGGAAGGCATCAACGAAGCGGGCGCCATGAGCTCCTTCATCGCTGCCGGTACTTCGTACTCCAGCCACAACCAGCCGATGCTGCCGTTCTACATCTTCTACTCGATGTTCGGCTTCCAGCGTATCGGCGACCTGGCCTGGGCCGCTGGCGACAGCCGCACCCGTGGCTTCCTGATCGGCGGCACCGCCGGCCGTACCACCCTGAACGGTGAAGGCCTGCAACACGAAGACGGTCACAGCCACCTGCTGGCCGCGACCATCCCGAACTGCCGCACCTACGATCCAACCTACGGCTACGAGTTGGCGGTGATCATTCAGGACGGCATGAAGAAGATGACCGAAGAGCAACAGGACGTCTTCTACTACATCACCGTAATGAACGAGTCGTACCAGCAGCCAGCCATGCCGGCCGGTGCCGAAGAAGGCATCAAGAAAGGCATGTACCTGCTCGAAGAAGACACCCGCGAAGCGGCGCACCACGTTCAGCTGATGGGCTCCGGCACCATCCTGCGTGAAGTTCGTGAAGCAGCGAAGATCCTGCGCGAAGAGTTCAACGTCGGCGCCGACGTGTGGAGCGTTACCAGCTTCAACGAACTGCGTCGCGACGGCCTGGCCGTTGAACGCACCAACCGTCTGCACCCGGGCCAGAAGCCTAAGCTGAGCTACGTCGAAGAGTGCCTGAACGGCCGTAAAGGTCCGGTCATCGCGTCTACCGACTACATGAAACTGTTCGCCGAGCAGATCCGTCAGTGGGTACCGTCCAAGGAATTCAAAGTCCTGGGCACCGACGGTTTCGGCCGCAGCGACAGCCGCAAGAAACTGCGTCATTTCTTCGAAGTCGACCGTCATTTCGTGGTGTTGGCAGCCCTGGAAGCACTGGCTGACCGTGGTGACATCGAACCTAAGGTTGTGGCTGAAGCCATCGCCAAGTTCGGTATCAACCCGGAAAAACGCAACCCACTGGACTGCTGAGGAGAGATTCTGTGAGCGAACTCATTCGCGTACCTGACATCGGCAGCGGTGAAGGTGAAGTAATTGAACTGTTTGTGAAGGTCGGCGACCGTATCGAAGCCGATCAGAGCATCCTGACACTTGAGTCGGACAAGGCGAGCATGGAAGTGCCTGCGCCGAAGGCCGGTATCATCAAGAGCCTGAAAGTGAAGCTGGGTGATCGCCTGAAAGAAGGCGACGAACTGCTGGAGCTGGAAGTCGAAGGTGCCGCTGCTGCGGCCCCTGCGGCTGCGCCGGCGGCCAAGGCTGAAGCCAAACCGGCTGCTGCACCTGCCGCCACCCCTGCTCCTGCTGCGCCGGCTGCTGCCAGCGTTCAGCAAGTGCACGTGCCGGACATCGGTTCGTCGGGCAAGGCCCAGATCATCGAGATCCAGGTCAAGGTCGGCGACACCGTCGCGGCTGATCAATCGCTGATCACTCTGGAATCCGACAAGGCGAGCATGGAAATCCCGTCGCCTGCCGCTGGCGTGGTCAAAGCCATCAGCGTCAAGCTCAACGACGAAGTCGGCACCGGCGACCTGATCCTGGATCTGGAAGTGGCGGGTGCTGCGGCACCAGCTGCTGCTCCGGCCCAGGCTGCCGCTCCGACTGCTGCCGCTGCGCCTGCTCCTGCAGCAGCTCCGGCTGCTCCAGTGGCCGACAGCGTTCAGGACATCCACGTTCCGGACATCGGTTCTTCGGGCAAGGCCAAGATCATCGAAGTCCTGGTCAAGGTCGGCGACACCGTTGCCGCCGACCAGTCGCTGATCACTCTGGAATCCGACAAGGCGAGCATGGAAATCCCGTCGCCAGCCGCTGGCGTGGTGGAAAGCGTTTCCATCAAGCTCGATGACGAAGTCGGTACTGGCGACCTGATCCTGAAACTGAAAGTCAAAGGCGCCGCTGCGGCCGCTGCTCCGGCACCTGCCGCTGCTGCTCCGAGCGCAGCTGCTCCATCTGCTCCTGCCGCCGCCGCTGCACCTGCTGCTGCGCCGGCCGCTGCTCCAGCCAAGCCTGGTGCAAAAGTTCACGCCGGCCCTGCCGTGCGTCAACTGGCCCGCGAATTCGGCGTCGAACTGAACGCCGTTGGCGCCAGCGGTCCGCACGGTCGCATCCTGAAAGAAGACGTGCAGGTTTACGTCAAGGCCATGATGCAGAAGGCCAAGGAAGCACCAGCCGCTGCTGCTGGCGCAACCGGTGGCGCGGGCATCCCGCCGATTCCGGTCGTGGACTTCAGCCGCTTCGGTGAAATCGAAGAAGTGCCGATGACCCGCCTGATGCAGGTCGGCGCCGCCAACCTGCACCGCAGCTGGCTGAACGTGCCGCACGTGACGCAATTCGACTCGGCGGATATCACCGAACTCGAAGCGTTCCGTGTTGCCCAGAAAGCCGTTGCAGAGAAGGCCGGCGTCAAGCTGACCATCCTGCCGTTGCTGCTCAAGACCTGTGCACACCTGCTCAAGGAGCTGCCGGACTTCAACAGCTCGCTGGCGCCAAGCGGCAAGGCGATCATCCGCAAGAAATACGTGAACATCGGCTTCGCCGTCGACACCCCGGATGGCCTGCTGGTACCGGTCATCAAGAACGTCGACCAGAAGAGCCTGCTGCAACTGGCGGCCGAAGCGGCTTCCCTGGCTGAAAAAGCCCGGACCAAGAAACTTTCGTCGGACGAGATGCAAGGCGCCTGCTTCACCATTTCCAGCCTCGGCCACATTGGCGGCACCGGCTTCACGCCGATCGTCAACGCGCCGGAAGTGGCGATCCTCGGTGTTTCCAAGGCAACCATCCAGCCAGTCTGGGACGGCAAAGCCTTCCAGCCGAAACTGATGTTGCCACTGTCGCTGTCCTACGATCACCGTGTGATCAACGGCGCCGCTGCTGCACGCTTCACCAAGCGTCTGAGCGACCTGCTGGGCGACATCCGCACCATGCTCCTGTAACACCGACCGGCCCTCCTTCACCGGAGGGCCAGTTGCGTTCCACGTTTCCGAGCGCCACGCTCGTACCTCAACCCCGCCAATTTGGCGGGGCTTTTTTTGCCTGTACGAAACGCAGGCAATGTCCTACATGCCTGGTTTGATTGCCCCACACACACCATCCCTTTTTGCCCGATATTTTCCCGTCAGCAAACACTTAGCCTTAACGCCCAAAACCACGATGGCAACTTTTAAAGCCACTGGTTGATTAGTTCATTATTCGAATGGATTCGAACATGCTAAAACTCTCTGTTGGCCCAATAGTTGGGCACACTACAACTGATCACGCGCGTATCTTTGTGCGTGGCGAAGCGCAAAAAAATGCACCCGTATTTGCCGGTATTCGTTATCGGCAGTCCGGGCATGAACAATGGCTCAAAAGTATCTTTGTAAGGCTGACAAGCCTGCAGGACATGTCCGATGTCATTGTTCTCAATAACCTGGCGGCCGATACCGAATACGAATACCAGGCCGGCTGGTTCAGCACTACGAGTGCCGAGCACTCTGTGGATTCGCTGCAAGAACTGCCGCTGCAATGGCCGCAAGAGCTCTATCGCGTGCGCACCCGGTCCGGCACGCTCGGCACACCACGAGCCTATTTCGTTGGCTCATGTCGTTACTTGCGGATGACCGCCGGCATCCCGTCGGCGCCACATCTGGGCGACCGGGTATTTGCCTCGATTACACAACTGGCACAACAAGCCGACCCGCCGGTCAGCGCGATGTTGATGACTGGCGATCAGATCTATGTCGACGATTTGAATTTTTTCGCGCCTGACCGCGAATATCAGCAAATACTCGCGAAATACCGTGCGGCTTTCTCCCAGCCGCATATTTCCAGGTTAATGGCCAACCTATCGACTTACATGATCCTCGACGATCACGAAATTGAAGATAACTGGCCGACCAAGAAAAGATCAGGCGATGATATTCTATATAAAAACGCCATCACTGCTTATGAGTTATATCAAGCCAGCCACAGCCCGGCATTTAAATTACTTGACGATGGGCGGATCAGCCGGCATCCAAAGCACTATTGGTATCAGTTCACCGATGGCGATATCGAATGGTTCGTCACCGATAGCCGTACCCAGCGTAATCTGTCCGCCGATGATCGACGCATCCTTGATGTTGAACAGGAATATGCCTTGTGCCAATGGCTGATCCACAGCCCCGCCCGGGTCAAGTTGGTGGTCACCAGCGTGATGCTCTATCCCGACGCCAAACACAACGGGGATGACGCCTGGGCCGGCTTTCCCGGGCAACGGCTGCGGTTGCTGGAGACCATTCGTTCGCACCGGTTGAAAAATGTCATTTTCGTTTCCGGTGACGTCCACGGCTCCTTGACCAGTCGACTGACCCACAGCAAAGACCCGGACTTTGAGGTGCACACCATCGTGTCTTCGCCATTGTGCAACATCAAACTGATGCCCTATGCCAGTCAATCCAGCTTTATCCTCGACCGGCCGTTGGCACGCAACGCCGCAGGCGAATATCGACAGGAATTGACCGGCAAAGTCATCAGTCAGGATAACTTCGCGCACCTGGTCATCGATGCGGAACGCATTCAGGTGAATTACCACGATCGGGATGGCAAGTTGCTGCAATCGACAGGCATCAATTTGCGCTGATGGCAAAAAAATCACAGCCTTCGGGACGCCCCCCAAGGCTGCGATCTGATCAATAACAATACTTTCTGCCGGGAACTGCAGAAATCTTCGCGCCTGCCGACATATTCTTATAGCACTTGGCCTTCATCTCTCTTGTCAGTCGGTGTCGCAATGATGCAACCTTGCCGCAGGCAACAGTCAAGAGGGCGAGAGCCCAGCGCGTTCAGCATATTCGAAGCGAGTTTCCCTCCATGAAAAGCCAACCCGATGCCGCCTGCCGTATGGTGGCCGAGGTAGTGACGCAGTTGCCTGTGCCCTCGCGGCTCGGCATGCTGCGTTTCGAACGGCTTAATGAACCCAGCTGGGCGCTGCTGTTTCTTGATCCCAATTGCGAACGCCAGTTCGGCCTGCCGGCCGTGGAGCTGTGTGCGCTGGTGGGCTCGCCCTACGCCAGCCTGATGGAGCCGCAAGCGCGCTATCAACTGCACGACGCGGTCCAGCAACAGCTGACTGAAAGCACGCATTACCTGATCCGCTACACCCTGCACACCGCCTCAGGCTCCCTGAATCTGCTGGAACTGGGCGAAGCCTACAAACAACACAACCGCCACCTGTTGCGCGGCTATCTGCTGGTCATCGACGGCCTGTTCGAGGATGACCCGCTGCAACCGGCCCTGGATCTGGAAACCCAGAACTCGCGCCTGCAATTCGCCCTGGAACTCAATCAGCGTGCCCAGCAGGAGCAACTGCTACATCTGGACCGGGTGCGTGCCCAGCAGGACCTGATCCTGCTGCTGACCCGGCAACGCTACAGCAGCAACAATTCCCTGCAAGAAGCTGCCGAACTGATCACCCGCAGCGCCTGCGACATTTACGAAATCGACTGCGCCAGCCTGTGGCACCTCGAAGGCTCGATGCTGGTGCCGATCTCGGCCTACCACCGCACGAACCAGGAATACCTGCTGCCGCAACCGATCGACGTCAGCGTGTTCCCCGATTACCTCGACGCCTTGCACACCGGCCGCGCCATCGACGCCCATAACGCCATGCGCGACCCGCGTACCCGGGAGATGGCCGAGAGCCTGCGCCCGCGCGACGTTAACGCAATGCTCGACGCCAGTATCCGCGTCGATGGCCAAGTGGTCGGCGTGCTGTGCCTGGAGCAGACCGGTGCGACCCGTGCCTGGCAACAGGACGAAATCGCTTTTGCTGGCGAACTGGCGGACCAGTTTGCCCAGGTCATCAGTAACCACAATCGTCGAACCGCCACCAGCGCCCTGCACCTGTTTCAGCGTGCGGTCGAGCAAAGTGCCAACGCCTTTCTGCTGGTCAACTGCGACGGCGTGGTGGAATACGTCAACCCGAGCTTCACCGCGATCACCCAATATTCCACCGAAGAAGTGCACGGTCAGCGCCTGTCGGAACTGCCGGCCCTGGAGAACCTCAGTGAACTGCTGTTCGACGCACCTTCGGCGTTGGCCAAGAGCAACAGTTGGCAAGGCGAATTCAAGAGTCGCCGGAAAAACCTCGAACCCTACTGGGGCCAGTTGTCGATCTCCAAGGTTTACGGCGACAACCGCGAGCTGACCCACTACATCGGCATATACGAAGACATCACCCAGACCAAGCTTGCTCAGCAACGCATCGAGCGCCTGGCCTACACCGACAACCTGACAAACCTCGGCAACCGCCCGGCGTTCATCCGCAACCTCGATGAACGCTTTGCCCGGGACAGCGATGCGCCGATCAGCCTGTTGCTGGTGGACATCGACAACTTCAAGCGGATCAACGACAGCCTCGGCCACCAGACCGGCGACAAACTGCTGATCAGCCTCGCCCGGCGCCTGCGCAACAGCCTGGTTCCGAGCGGCAGCCTGGCGCGATTCGCCAGTAATGAATTCGCCGTGCTGCTGGACAACACTGACCTGTCGACGGGCCAGCAAGTGGCCAACCAATTGCTGGCGACCCTCGACAAACCGATGTTCGTCGACAACCAGTTGATCAGCGTCACCGGCTCCGTGGGCCTGGCCTGCGCGCCGCTGCACGGGCGCGACCCGCAAACCCTGATGCGCAATGCCGGGTTGGCGCTGCACAAGGCCAAGGCCAACGGCAAACACCAGGTGCAAGTGTTCACCGAAGCGCTCAACGCCGAGGCCAGCTACAAGCTGTTCGTCGAGAACAACCTGCGCCGAGCCCTGACCCAGAACGAGCTCGACGTGTTCTATCAGCCCAAGCTGTGCCTGCGCAGCGGTCGCCTGCTGGGCATGGAAGCACTGCTGCGCTGGGACCATCCGGAAAAGGGCATGATCCGCCCGGATCAGTTCATCAGCGTCGCCGAAGAAACCGGACTGATCATTCCGATCGGCAAATGGATCGCCCGCCAGGCATGCCGCATGAGCAAAGCGCTGACCGCCGCCGGCCTGGGCAACCTGCAAGTGGCGATCAACCTGTCGCCCAAGCAGTTTTCCGATCCGGACCTGGTGGCCTCCATTGCCAACATCCTCAAGGAAGAAGCCCTTCCCGCTCATTTGCTGGAGCTGGAGCTGACCGAAGGCCTGCTGCTGGAAGCCACCGAAGACACCCACTTGCAACTCGACCAACTCAAGCGCCTGGGCCTGACCCTGGCCATGGACGACTTCGGCACCGGTTACTCGTCGCTCAGTTACTTGAAAAAATTCCCCATCGACATCATCAAGATCGACCGAAGCTTCATCCACGAAATCCCGGACAACCAGGACGACATGGAAATCACCTCCGCGGTGATCGCCATGGCGCACAACCTGAAACTCAAGGTCGTGGCTGAAGGCATCGAAACCGCCGAACAGTTGTCGTTCCTGCGCCGTCACCGCTGCGACGTCGGCCAGGGCTACCTGTTCGATCGTCCGATCCCGGGCAATGAGCTGATCGAAAAGCTCAAGCGCTACCCGCGTGGTCCAATCGCCTGACAGACACAGAACCTGCTCGCGAAGGGGCCATCGAAATCGCTACAAAATCCATTCCTTACCACTTTCCTTGAGCTGCATCAAAAGACCGATTCGTTAGGCACCTTACCATTGGACATCGAACATTTCTAACGTCCTCTGGAGCCCTCATGAACAAGTCCATGCTCAGCGCTTCGCTGGTTGCCTTCGCGCTCGCAGCCCCGCTCGCCCAAGCCCACGAGGCCGGTGACATCATCCTTCGGGCGGGCGCCATCACCGTTAACCCGAAAGCCGACAGTTCCAGCGTGAAGGTCGATCAGGGTCCGCTGGCCGGTACCAACCTGGGCGGCAAGGCGACCATGGACAGCGACACGCAGCTGGGCCTGAACTTCGCCTACATGCTCACCAACAATTGGGGGATCGAACTGCTTGCCGCCACTCCGTTCGAGCATGACGTGAATCTCAAAGGTACCGCCCTGCCTGCTGCCAACGGCAAACTCGGTTCCCTGAAACACCTGCCGCCAACCCTGAGCGTGGTCTACTACCCGCTGGATTCGAAGTCGGCCTTCCAGCCCTATGTCGGCGGTGGCATCAACTACACCTGGATCTACGACGAAAGCCTCAGCAGCGAAGCCAAGTCCGCCGGTTTCAGTAACTTCAATGCGAAGAACTCCTGGGGTCTGGCCTGGCAGGTCGGTGCCGACTACATGCTGACCGACCATGTCATGCTCAACGCCCAGGTGCGCTACATCGACATCGATACCCGCGCCACAGTGGAAAACAACGCCATTGCCCCGGGCACCCGCGCCAAGGTCAACATCGACGTCGATCCGTTTGTGTACATGGTTGGCCTGGGTTACAAGTTCTAAGCGACATCGCTGGAAGAATGTTCACGTGGTGGTGAACCAGGCCGTTGTGGCGAGGGAGCTTGCTCCCTCGCCACAGGGATTGCATCCGCTTTAACGCAAATTCCGGCCGTGAAAAAGGCGCCTGTAAAAAGGGCTCACCGGAGGCAACTTGCCGACCACGGCTTCCAGCGCTTCGAGCATTTGCTTGAGGGTCGTCGCCTGGTTCCAGCCGACGTTGACCGCACCGACTTCGACCCGGGGTTTCTCGATGGCCTGCACCAGCAAGTCGACCAGGTCTTCGACGTAGACAAAATCCCGGGTCTGCTCGCCATCGCCGAACACGGTGATCGGCAAGCCCTTTAGTGCGCGCTCGCTGAAAATACTGATCACCCCGGAGTACGGCGAGGACGGATCCTGGCGCGGGCCGAAGATGTTGAAGAAGCGGAAAATCACCGGCTCCAGCCCATGCAGGCGGCGGTAGAAATCGAAGTAATGCTCGCTGGCCAGTTTGTCCACCGCATAAGGCGTCAACGGCGCCTTGGGCGTGTCTTCGTCGATCGACTCACCTTCGCCATTGTTGCCATACACCGCCGCGCTGGAGGCAAACAGCACGCGCTTGACCCCGGTCTGGCGCATGGCTTCGCAGACGTTCAGCGTGCCGATGAAGTTGCTCTGGTGCGTACGCACCGGATCGTCCACCGAGGCCTGCACCGAAGCCACGGCCGCGAGGTGCGCCACGGCGCTGCATCCAGCCATCGCCTGGGCAACCAAAGCCGCATCGGCCACGTCGCCGACGATCAGTTCGACCCTGGGATTATCCAGCGGCAGATTGCTGCGCTTGCCGGTGGACAGGTCATCGAGAATCCGCACTGCATGGCCCTTGGCAAGCAGGGCGTCAGTCAGGTGTGAACCAATGAAACCGGCACCACCGGTGATCAAAACGGGACCGTCAGCCATGGCGATAGAACCTGTCCAGTAGACCGGGAAGCGCCGCACGCCAGGCGCGCGGCTTGATCCCGAAGGTGTGCAGAATTTTCTTGCAGGCCAATACCGCGTGTTGCGGTTCTTCGGCAGCATCCGGACGCGCGGCGTGAGCCTGAGCGGTCGGGGCCTCAATGGCCAGCGGATGCAGGCTGCGGGCTTCGGTCAGAATCGCCTGTCCCAGCGCCAGCGGCGTGGTCGCCTCATGCCCGGCGTAGTGGTAGGTGCCCCACAGCGGCGCGGCGCAATCGAGTTGCTTGAGCACAGAAATGATCACCCGGGCAGCATCGTCGACCGGCGTCGGATTGCCGCGTCGGTCGTCGGCCATCAGCAGTTCTTCGGGTTGTTCGGCACGGGCGAGGAAGCGGCCAAGGGTGCCATCCGGACTGTCGTCCAGCAGCCAGCCGAAACGCAACAGCACGTGTTGCGGGCAGGTGGCGCGAACGCTTTGTTCGATCCGCCACAACGCCTGACCGCGCAAGCCCAGTGGAACGGGTTCGTCTTTTTCGCTGTAGGCCGTGGCACGGGAGCCATCGAACACTCGATAGCTCGAAGGTTGCAGTAGAACGATGTTGTGGTGCTGGCACAGTTCCGCCAGACGCTCGATCGCACGCTCCTGGCTGGCCAGACGCTGTTCGCTCACTGCCTCCGCCTGAAACCAGTCGAAGTAGTAGGCAAGGTTGATCAATGCATCGGGACGGGTGTCGTCGAGCAGTTGTGTCAGGCTCGCGGCATCCCAGCCGTCTTCGGGCGGGCGGGGGGCGAGGAAACCGATGTCTTCCTCCGCACCGAGGCGAATCAGCGCCTGCCCAAGGGCATTTCCGCCGCCCAGTAACATAAGGCGCATTCGCATAGAGTCAGCAGGCCCAGTCTGATTGAAACAATGGCGTTATCGACACCGCGCCCAGGCGATGTCGTTGGTAATTGCCGGAATCGTTGCATTTTGCGGGTTTAGTGCGCAACCGTCACCCGTAAAGTGTAGATGTCTGACTTTTGCGGTGCCTGGACTGGCCTCATCGCGAGCAAGCTCGCTCCCACATTGGATTTATGTGAACCGAAGATCCACTGTAGGAGCGAGCCTGCTCGCGATGAGGCCCTGGAAGGCGGTGAAGATCTTGAGTGGTACTTGCATCTTCGGCCACCCACCCGCATAACTTGCTGCATGAACCTGCCCATTCCTGCAGACAGTGCCCTGAGCGGCTTTCATCCCGCAGTCAGCGCCTGGTTCAGTCACACATTCGCAGCGGTCACCGCCGCCCAGGCCCGGGCGTGGCCGTCGATCCGCCAGCGCCGTTCGACCCTGGTCGCCGCGCCCACCGGCTCCGGCAAGACCCTCACCGCCTTTCTCGCCGTCATCGACGACCTGGTGCACCGCGGCCTGGAAAGCCCCGAAGGCTTGCCCGACGCCACCCTGGTGGTCTACGTCTCGCCGCTCAAGGCGCTGTCCAACGACATCCAGATCAACCTGCAAAACCCGCTGGCCGGCATTACCGAACAGTTGCGCGTGATGGGTCTGCCCGAATTGCAGATCACCACCGCCGTGCGCACCGGCGACACACCGCAAAAAGACCGCTCGGCGATGCGCAAGACGGCGCCGCATATTCTGGTGACCACGCCGGAGTCCCTGTACGTGCTGCTCGGTTCCGATTCCGGTCGGCAGATGCTTGGCACGACACAAACGGTGATCATCGACGAGATCCACGCCATGGCCGCCAGCAAACGCGGCAGTCATCTGACCCTGAGCCTCGAACGCCTGCAAGCACTCTGCCCTGAGCCGTTGCTGCGCATCGGTCTGTCTGCCACGCAAAAACCCGTCGAAGCCGTCTCGCGCTTCCTGGTGGGTCGCGACCGCCCGTGCGAGATCGTCGACATCGGCCACGCCCGCCCCCGCGATCTGGATATCGAAGTGCCGCCCGTGCCGCTATCGGCGGTGATGGCCAACGATGTCTGGGAATTGGTGTACGACCGCCTCGCCGCCCTCGCCCGGGAACACCGGACCACGCTGATTTTCGTCAACACCCGGCGCCTGGCCGAACGCCTCAGCCGGCACCTGAGCGAGCGCCTGGGCAAGGCTGCCGTGGCGGCCCACCACGGCAGCCTGGCCAAGGAGTTTCGCCTGGACGCCGAGCAGCGACTCAAGCGCGGCGACCTGCAGGTGCTGATCGCCACGGCGTCGCTGGAACTGGGGATCGACATCGGCGAAGTCGACCTGGTGTGCCAGATCGCCTCGCCGCGTTCGATTGCCGGGTTTCTGCAGCGGGTCGGCCGTTCAGGGCACCAGGTCGGCGGCACGCCCAAGGGCCGCTTGTTCGCCACCACCCGCGACGACCTGATCGAATGCGCCGCGCTGCTCGACTGCGTGCGCCGGGGCGAACTCGATACCTTGCTGATCCCGCAAGCGCCGCTGGACGTGCTGGCGCAACAGATCATCGCCGAGGTCAGTTGCCAGGAATGGCCGGAGCAAGCGCTACTGGAGATGCTGCGGCGTGCCTCGCCCTACACCGGGCTCGACGACAAACACTACCAGGCGCTGCTGCACATGCTCGCCGAGGGCTACAACGGGCGTCAGGGCGTCCGCAGTGCCTACCTGCACCGCGACGCCGTGAGCCGCACCCTGCGCGGTCGCCGTGGCGCAAAACTGACAGCGGTGACCAGTGGCGGGACCATTCCGGACAACGCCGACTACAGCGTGCTGCTGGAGCCTCAAGGGCTGAACATCGGCAGCGTCAACGAAGACTTCGCGGTGGAAAGCATCGCCGGGGATGTCTTCCAGTTGGGCAATACGTCCTATCGGATCCTGCGCGTGGAAACCGGCAAGGTGCGGGTCGAGGATGCCCAAGGCCAGCCGCCGACCATTCCGTTCTGGCTCGGTGAAGCACCGGGGCGCAGCGCCGAATTGTCCGCGGCGGTGGCGCGCTTGCAGGCACAACTCGACGACCTGCTGGGGGCTGCGCCAGGCAACTTGCAGCCAGCGCTCGACTGGCTGACCGAGACCTTGGGCTTGAACCTCGCCAGCGCTGATCAACTGGTGGACTACCTGGCCCGTGCGCGACAGGCGTTGGGGGCCCTGCCATCCCAAGACACGCTACTGATGGAACGTTTTTTCGACGAGTCCGGCGGCACGCAACTGGTCATTCACACGCCGTTCGGCAGCCGCATCAACCGCGCCTGGGGCCTGGCCCTGCGCAAGCGTTTCTGTCGCACCTTCAACTTCGAATTGCAGGCCGCCGCCAGCGAAGACGCCATCGTGCTGTCGCTGTCCACCAGCCACAGTTTTGAACTGGACGACGTCTGGCGTTACATGCACAGCAACAGTGCCGAACACATCCTGATCCAGGCCGTGCTCGACGCGCCGCTGTTCGGTGTGCGCTGGCGCTGGAACGCCGGGGTGGCCCTGGCGCTGCCGCGCTACAGCGGCGGGCGCAAAGTCCCGCCGCAGATCCAGCGAATGAAAAGCGAAGACCTGATCGCCAGCGTGTTTCCCGACCAGATCGCCTGCGTGGAAAACCTCGCCGGCGAACGGGAGATTCCCGACCATCCGCTGGTGGAGCAAACCCTCGACGATTGCCTGCACGAAGCCATGGACACTGAAGGTTGGCTGGCACTGTTGCGGCGCATGGAACGCGGCGACATTCGCCTGATCAGCCGCGATTTGCCGGCGCCTTCGCCACTGGCGGCGGAGATTCTCAGCGCCCGGCCCTATACCTTTCTCGACGATGCGCCACTGGAAGAACGCCGCACCCAAGCCGTACTCAACCGCCGCTGGAGCGACCCGCAATCCACCGACGATCTCGGCGCGCTGGACGCCGAGGCGATTGCCGCCGTGCGCGACGAAGCCTGGCCGACGCCCTCCGGTATCGATGAAATGCACGAGGCCTTGATGAGCCTGGCGTGCATCACCGATGCCGAGGCCGACGCCAATCCGCAGTGGCTCGACTGGCTCACGACCCTGGCCGACAGTGGACGCGCAAGCCGTTTGCAGATCAACGCCGGGCAATCACTGTGGCTGGCGCTGGAGCGCCTGACCTGCCTGCGGGCAATTTATCCACAGGCCGAATTGACGCCATCGCTGCAAGTGCTGCCGGACTTCGACGAGGCCTGGGAACCCGACGACGCCATCCTCGAACTGATCCGCGCGCGGCTAAGCGCCTTCGGGCCGCTGGCGCTCAATCGTATTGCCGAACCGCTGGGCTTGCCCGCTACACAGGTCAACCAGGCCCTGGCGCAACTGGAACGCGAAGGCTACGTGCTGCGCGGCCGCTTCACCCCGGGCACCGCTCAGGAGGAATGGTGCGAGCGGCATTTGCTGGCCCGGATTCACCGCTATACGGTCAAGCGCCTGCGCCGGGAAATCGAACCGGTGGCGTTGCAGGATTTCATGCGGTTTCTGTTCGACTGGCAGCATCTGTCGAGCGCAAGCCAGGGCCAGGGTGCGGCGGTATTGCCGGCCGTCGTTGCGCAGTTCGAAGGCTACCCCGCCGCCGCTTCAGCCTGGGACAGCGACATCCTGCCGGCGCGGATCAAGGACTACTCGGCGACCTGGCTCGATGATCTGTGCCGCAGCGGCAGACTGGTGTGGACGCGCCTGACTGCGCACAACAAAAGCGCCAGCACCGCCCTGCGCAGCACGCCGATCGTGTTGCTGCCGCGCAACCGGGTCGGACTCTGGAGCGGCTTGACCGAACAGACGCCGGTCAGCGAACTGTCGCCGAAAACGCAAAAGGTCCACGCCGCCCTCAGCCAGCATGGCGCGCTGTTTTTCGATGAGCTGATCCATGAGGCCCACCTGCTGCGTTCGGAGCTGGAGATCGCCCTGCAGGAACTGGTGGGCGCGGGGTTGGTGAATGCCGACAGCTTCGCCGGATTGCGCGCACTGATCACCCCGGTCAGCAAGCGCCAGCCGCGCAACAGTCGGCGTGGGCGCGGGGCATTTATCGGTGGCATGGACGACGCCGGGCGCTGGGCCCTGTTGCGACGCGAACCTGCCGCGCCGGTGGTGGAAAACCAGCGGACGCCTGCCGAAACCCTTGAACACATCGCCATGACCTTGCTGCGCCGCTACGGTGTGGTGTTCTGGCGCTTGCTGGAACGTGAGGCGGACTGGTTGCCGAGCTGGCGCGAACTGCTGCGTACTTTCCATCGCCTGGAGGCTCGCGGCGAGATTCGCGGCGGGCGGTTTGTCAGTGGCCTGGCGGGCGAGCAATTCGCCTTGCCCGAGGCGATTCCATTGCTGCGCGAGGTCCGGCGTCGACCCCATGGCGGCAGCCTGGTCGCAGTGTGCGGGGTCGATCCGCTGAACCTCGCCGGCACGCTATTGCCCGGCTCGAAAGTCCCGGCACTGGCGAGCAATCGACTGGTGTATCGCGACGGGTTGCCGGTCGCTGCCGAGATTGCCGGCAAGCAGCAGTTCTGGGTGGAACTGGATCAGCAGATGGGCGCTGAAATACATAAAAAACTGATTCAACACAGTTATCTGTAGGAGCTGGCTTGCCAGCGAAGAGGCCTTCAGGTTCAAGATCAATGTTGCCTGACCATGCGCCTTCGCTGGCAAGCCAGCGCCTACAAAGGTGTTGCTATTGAGACCGCGGCCGATCCGGCATCAGCACCGCCGAGTGATCCGGCTCATGCCCTGCCTCGGGTGGCGCTTCGACCAGATGCCGCGGCACCAGCGCCCGCTGTGGATAAGTCTGCGCGAAGTTCACCCACGGGCAGTTATCCACAAGCTTTTTCAAACGCTGGTTGAAGGCGCGGCTCACCGCATATTGGCCACCGGACACCGTGCGGAATTGCGCGGTCAGCACCACACCGTTGAGGTCCATCTTGTCGACGCCAAACACGTCCAGCGGTCCTTGCAGGTTGTAGCGCAGGAATGGGTCGTTGCTGATGGAATGCCCGGCCTCGCGGATCAGTTCAATGGCCTTGTCGACATCAGTGTCGTAGGTGAATTGCACCGAGAAAAACGCATAGGCGAATTGCCGCGATTGGTTGGTCACGGCCTTGATCTGCCCGAACGGCACCGAGTGCACGAAGCCTTTGCCGTCGCGCAAGCGCAAGGTGCGGATGGTCAGACCTTCGACCGTGCCGGCATGTCCGGAATCGAGCACCACCCAGTCGCCGATGGACAGGGTATCTTCGATGATGATGAACAGCCCGGTAATCACGTCCTGCACCAGTTGTTGGGAACCGAAACCGATCGCCAGGCCGATCACCCCGGCACCGGCCAGGAAAGGCGCGACGTTGATTCCCAGGTTGGCCATGGTGGTGATCGCGCAAATCACCACCAGGATGATTTTGATCGCGTTGCGCAGCAGCGGCAGGATGGTTTTCACCCGCGTACTCGGCTGGCGCGCCGAACGCTTGTTGGTCGGTGGCTTCAGGGCTTCCTGAATCGCCGTGTCGAGCACCACCCAGACCATCCAGGTCACCAGCAGGATCAGGCCGATGTGGCTCAGGGAATCACTGATCGCCCGGCCCACGGCATTGCTCACCGCGAATTCGAACAGCGACACGCCCCAGACCCGTCCGAGGATATCGATGAACACGATGGCCATGCCGATGCGCAGCAAGGCGTGGGACAGATTGAGAAAGCGTTCCTTGTAGGCGCTGCTGCGGCGCAGGTCCGCTTCGCTGCGGGCCTTGAACAAATGGTGCAGCGTGGTGCTGAGAAACACCGTGGCAATCAGCAACACCGTGGTGAACAAGGCGCTGCGCAGCACTCTCTGGTTGTCCGCCCCGGCGCCGATCAGGTTGATGATCGAAACCAGTACCATCAACAGAATCGGCCAATACCAGAGCCCGGAAAATATCCGCAGGGTTTCACGCAACGCCGGCTGCCTGAGGCGCTGAGCCAGCGGCAAAATACGGATCACATGGGCGACCGGGCGACGCATGCGGATCACCAGCAAGCCGAAGGAAACCGACGCTGCCAACCCGGTGAACACGGCGATGCTGCTGGTGAGATTGTTGCCCAGTTGATGGGCGATCTGCGGGCTGGTCAGGGCATCGCTCAATGCCACCAGAAAGCCGATACCGAATAACGGCCGGGGACTCTTCTCGCGAATGATCTGCACCGCCCGCCGCTTGTGGCCGGCATTGAACACCACCACCAGCGACAGCACCAATGACGCGGCAAATATCCCCGCGCTAGCGGCATAAGCCAGACACAGCGCCAGCACCCGACCCGCCGATATCGGCAAAAACTGGCTGGCATAAATCGTCAGGGGCAGGCTGACCACCGCCGGAAGGGTGTAGGGCAGCACGTAACCGAGCAACGCCTGGCCCCGTTCACGACTGAGCAGCAGACGATGCTCGCACAGGCGCCTGGCGGCCATCCGCCCAAGCAGCCAAAGACAGGCAAACACCACCGTCCACACGCAGGTCAGCAGCAGGAAATCGCCGGCGACGCTCCAGGGCGAACGCGCCGATGGCTGATTGACCAACTGATCCACTTCATCGGCCGCGAGATCGGCACGCAGGCGCCAGGCGTCGACCAGGTTCTCGTTGAGATCGAGTTTGGTCTGGACCTCGTCGATGCTTGTACTGATGGCCCCCAGTAATCCGCCTTGCACCAAGGGTTCGGGGTGCGCCAGCGGCGTCGCGGCGGCCGGCAGCCCCGGTATCGCGGCGGCTTCCAGTTGCTCGCTGCCCAGAAACAGCAACGCTCCCAGCAGTATCGCGGTCTTGAGCCTGATCAAAGCACCCACTCCTTTGGCTGTGTCTGTAAGGAACTGATCGAGAAATGCCGGGCAAGTTCGGATATTGCCCGCAGATAGCAGGACCGCGATATTTGATCTGCACGCAAATATCAAATGTCCATCCCTGTATTTTTCTGAACGAGCCAAGTCCCGACACTGCGCTCCATCGAATCAACCTCCGGAGTTGCAGCCATGCCCATTGCCCTGCTCGCGCTGACCCTCAGCGCCTTTGCCATCGGGACGACCGAGTTCGTCATCGTTGGCCTGTTACCCACCATTGGCGCCGACCTCGGCGTCAGCCTGCCGTCCGCCGGCCTGCTGGTCAGCCTGTATGCCCTGGGCGTTGCCGTCGGCGCCCCGGTGCTGACCGCCCTCACTGGCAAGGTTCCACGCAAATTGCTGCTGTTGTCGCTGATGGTGCTGTTCACCCTCGGCAACCTGCTGGCCTGGCAAGCACCTGGCTACGAGTCGTTGATCCTCGCCCGGATCGTCACCGGCCTGGCCCACGGGGTGTTTTTCTCGATCGGTTCGACCATCGCCACCAGTCTAGTGCCGAAGGAAAAAGCCGCCAGCGCGATCGCCATCATGTTCACCGGCCTGACCGTGGCGCTGGTCACCGGCGTGCCGCTGGGGACATTCATCGGCCAGCATTTCGGCTGGCGTGAAACCTTCCTCGCCGTTTCGGCACTGGGCGTGATCGCCTTCATCGGCAGCCTGCTCTACGTACCGAACACTATCGCCCACACCAAACCCGCGTCGTTGTTGCAGCAATTGCAGGTGCTCAAGCAACCGCGCCTGTTGCTGGTGTATGCCATGACAGCCGTCGGCTACGGCGGTTCGTTCATCGCCTTTACCTTCCTCGCGCCGATTCTTCAGGACCTCTCCGGCTTCAGCGCCAGCACCGTCAGCCTGGTGTTGCTGGTCTACGGCATCTCCGTGGCCGTCGGCAACATCTGGGGCGGCAAACTGGCGGACCAGCGCGGCCCGATCAGCGCCCTGAAAATCATCTTCGCCCTGCTCGCCGCCGTGCTGTTCGTGCTGACCTTCACGGCCGGCAATCCTTGGCTGGCGCTGGCTACCGTGCTGGTGTGGGGCGCCGTGGCATTTGGCAATGTGCCGGGGTTGCAGGTGTATGTGGTACGTCAGGCTGAGCATCACACCCCGCAGGCGGTGGACGTGGCATCCGGCCTGAACATCGCGGCATTCAACCTCGGCATTGCCGGTGGCGCGTGGGGCGGTGGCCTGATCGTCGCCCACATGGGGTTGATTCACACCGCGTGGATCGGCGGTCTGGTGGTGTTGCTGGCGCTGGCATTGACCGCGTGGAGTGGACGTCTTGATCGCCTCGGCCCGGTCTATGCCGAACCGGCAGAAGGGACGACCCGGATAGTTGCTGGTCACTGAGGGACCCGGTGGGAGCAACTGTCTTCACCATGCCACTCGTCACCGCCATTCGGTACCGTCCGTAGCCCCATCGAAACTTTCGCCGCCGCCCCAGAGTCATCCAAGGACAGGAGCCGTCAGGCGGGAGGCGACATGACAGCGAATCACACCGATATTCCCGCACACTCAAACGCAACCGACATGCGGGTACAGGGTTCGTCCGTCACTTGTCGTTTCACGGTACTGACGGTCAACACCCATAAAGGTTTCACCGCGCTCAACCGGCGCTTCATCCTGCCGGAACTGCGTGAAGCGGTGCGCAGTGTGTCTGCCGATGTGGTGTTTTTGCAGGAAGTCCACGGCACCCACGAACAGCATCCCCGGCGCTACACCAACTGGCCGGCGATGCCACAATACGAATTCCTTGCCGACAGCCTGTGGCCGCAGTTCGCCTATGGCCGCAATGCGGTGTATCCGGCGGGCGATCACGGCAATGCGCTGTTGTCGAAGTTCCAGATCATCCGCCACGACAACCTCGACGTATCCATCAGCGGCCACGAGAACCGCGGGCTCTTGCATTGCGTGTTGCGTTTGCCCGGCGACGGCCAGGAGGTGCATGCCATTTGCGTTCATCTGGGGCTGCGCGAAACCCATCGCACCGCGCAACTGAAGCTGCTCACCCAGCGCCTGGACACCCTGCCCGGCGACGCCCCGGTGATTGTCGCCGGGGACTTCAACGACTGGCGCCAGCGCGCCGATGCGTTTCTCAAGCCCAGCGGTCTGCATGAAGTCTTCGCCGCGCTGCATGGCAAACCGGCGCGCAGTTTCCCCGCGCGCTTGCCGGCATTGCGCCTGGACCGCATCTACGTGCGCAACCTCAAGGCCAGCCATCCGCAAGTGCTGACCACCCGGCCCTGGTCGCATCTTTCCGACCACGCCCCGCTGTCGGTGGAAATCGAGCTATGAGCAGCCAATCGATGGAAAAAAACACGCTGGCAGACATTCCCGCCCCATCGATCCGCGAGCCGACAGCGGTCGATGTCGAATACGGCTGGCAAGGCAGCAATCGCGTCGAGTTGCTGGAAAACGGCGAGGCGTACTTTCCCCGGGTATTTGAAGCCTTGCGCCGGGCGCAAAGTGAAATACTGCTGGAAACCTTCATCCTGTTCGAGGACAAGGTTGGCAATGAGCTGCAACAGATCCTGATCGAAGCCGCTCAGCGCGGCGTACGCACCACCGTCAGCCTCGACGGCTTTGGCTGCGGCGAGCTGAGTACCGGGTTCCTCACCGCACTGACCGCGGCCGGGGTGCAACTGCAAATATTCGACCCGGCACCGAAACGCCTGGGCATCCGCACCAACTGGTTCCGGCGCCTGCACCGCAAGATTGTGGTGGTGGATGGCACCGTCGCGTTCGTCGGCGGGATCAACTTTTCCGCCGATCATCTGGTCGACTTCGGCCCCGAGGCCAAACAGGATTATTCGGTAGAAATTGAGGGTCCGGCAGTGGCCGATATCCATCACTTCGCCCTGCTGCAATGCGGTCGCCCGGTGCACGCCAAATACTGGTGGCAACGCCGTCGGCTGCGGCGTTCGGAACTCGCCTTCAGCGATCACGACGGCCAGGTGCGGCTGGTGTACCGCGACAACGGTGAACACCCGACCGACATCGAGGAGGTTTACCGCCTGGTGTTGCGCCAGGCGCAGCGCCGAGTGGTGATCGCCAACGCCTACTTCTTTCCCGGTTTCCGCTTGCTGCGCGAGATCCGCAACGCGGCCCGCCGAGGCGTGGATGTGCGGCTGATCCTGCAGGGCCAGCCAGACATGCGGGTGGCCAGGCTCGCCGCGCGCATGACCTATGACTACCTGCTCAAGTCCGGGGTGAAGATCTACGAATATTGCGACCGCCCGCTGCACGGCAAGGTCGCCTTGGTGGACGAGGACTGGAGCACCGTTGGCTCCAGCAACCTCGACCCGTTGAGCCTGTCGATGAATCTGGAAGCCAACGTGCTGATCCGCGACCAGGCCTTCAATCGTCATCTGTTCGATCGCCTGGAAGACCTCAGCGATAACCATTGCAAGGCCATGTCTCCCGACATCGCGCCACGCGGGCGTGTCTGGCACATGACCATCGGTTTTCTGGTGTTTCACTTCCTGCGGCATTTCCCGGCATGGGCCGGTTGGTTGCCGGCGCATAAACCTCGCCTGAAACCCTTCCACCCGCCAACCGGAAGCGCTGACCATGAACCGCGCTGAGACCCACCCGGCCTCTCAGGGCAAAAGCTCCGGCAAGTCCCATTGGCGTCGCTGGAAACGACCGCTGACGATGCTGTTTTTCCTGATGCTGATCGTGCTGTTCACGACGCTCGCCCAGCGCATCGAGTGGAACGAAGTGTTCGATAACCTGGCCGATTTCAAGGTGCGCACGTTGATCATTGCTTCGGGGCTGACCCTGGTGAGTTTTCTGGTGTACGCCTGCTTCGACCTGATTGGTCGCACCTACATCCGCCAGAACCTGACCTGGAAGCAGATCCTGCCCGTGGGGATCATCAGCTACGCCTTCAACCTGAATCTGAGCGCATGGGTCGGCGGCATCGCCATGCGTTACCGGTTGTATTCGCGGCTCGGGGTGAGCAAGAGCAACATCGCGAAAATCCTTGGCCTGAGCCTGGCGACCAACTGGTTCGGCTACATGATAATTGCCGGCGCCGTGTTCAGCAGCGGGCTGGTGCACATGCCACCGGGCTGGAAACTCAGCAGTAGTGCGCTGCAAGGCGTGGGGGGTTTGTTATTGCTGCTGAGCGCCGGGTACCTGGCGGCGTGCCGGTTTGCCAAACGTCGGGAGTGGGCGACTCGCGGCGTGGAAATTGATCTGCCGTCGCTGCGCATGGCGGTGCTGCAACTGACCCTCGGGGCTCTGAACTGGTCGCTGATGGCGGCGGTGATTTTCACCTTGCTGCCGAGCAAACTGGACTATCCATTGGTACTTGGCGTGTTGTTGATCAGCGCCATCGCCGGAGTCATTACCCACATCCCGGCCGGGCTCGGCGTGCTCGAGGCGGTGTTCGTGGCGCTGCTGCAACACGAGGTTTCACGGGGCAGCCTGGTGGCGGGACTGCTGGCCTATCGGGCGATTTATTTCATTTTGCCGCTGTTGATTACCGTGGTGATGTATTTGCTGGTGGAGGCCAAGGCCAAGGCGTTGCGGATCGAGAAAAAACCCAAGTGACGGGGTGGTCGTGAGGACGCTATCGCGAGCAGGCTCGCTCCCACATTGGATCTCGGGAGTTCCACAAAAACTGTATTCACCACTGAACTACTGTGGGAGCGAGCCTGCTCGCGATTGGTAGCAAGATCACCGCAAACTTCAAGATGATTGAATAATGCTCAACCGCTCCCCCACCACCATCTCGGTAATCCAGCCGACAAGGATCGAGGTGTAGGCCTGCTGCGAAACCGGGTCGCTCAGCGCATGGTCGGCACCGTCGATGATGCGGTGAGTCAGCGAGTGCGTCTGCTGACAGGCTGCCCGATAGCTCATGATCGTCGCGTGGGGCACGTATTCGTCGGTCTCGGACTGCACCAGAAGCACGTCCCCGGTGAATTGCGAGCAAGCATGCAAGGCACGGTTGCTGTCGGCACGCACCAGGGTGCCTCGGTAATCACGCAGATCCAGTTTGTCCAGATCGCGTTTCGGTGTGTGCCATTGCTCGTCGCGATACAACGCCGGCACCCGTAGCGCCAGCCAGCGCACCGGCCTGAGCGAGGTCAGAATCGAGGCCAGATACCCCCCGTAACTGGTGCCGACCACCGCAATCGCCGACGTATCGAGCGCCGGGTGCGCGAGCAATCGGTCATAGGCTGCCAGCAGGTCGCGCAGGTTGTCTTCGCGGGTCACCCGGGACAATGGAATGCCGGTGCCGCTGGTGTGCCCGCGCAGGTCGAAGGTCAGGCAGACACAGCCCAACCCGGCGATGCCTTTGGCGCGCTCCAGGTCCCGCTCCTGACTGCCGCCCCAACCGTGCACGAAGAGCACGCCGGGGACCTTCGATTTGGGGCTCAGGAAGGTCCCACTCATCTGTTCGTCGTCGATGTCGATCTGAATGGATTCGCTTCTAGCCGTCATAGGATTTGACCGTCACGTACTTGAGGAGAAAGTCACTGGTCTGCGCCCGCCCGCGGTACACCTCGATGGCGTCCGCCGGCAGCGGCTGATCGCTGTAGGTTTCCACCGAAGACACACGAATCGCACACATCCCCGGATCGTTGACGAAACGCTGCAAGGCCGCCACCTCGGCACTGCTGGCACCGCCAATGCGCCAGGACTGTTCGAGCACACCACTGCGCCGTTTGCCGTCGCTATCGATGCCCTGAGCGATGTCGTAGTTGCGCCGTGACGCGTAGAAACGCGGATAGGCTTCATCCGCAGCGCTGTCGAACACCTGCGCTTGCTTGATAGCCACCCGCACATCATCGGCCAGGTCCAGCTTCAGTAAATCGACGTAGCTGCCCTGCACCACCAACAGGTTCGAGCCGCCATACACCTCTTCGCCCCTTGCGTCCTTGGTCAAGTATTGTTCACCGCAGTAACTCAGCACCTTGTCGCCGATGAAACTCTGACCGACGCTGTGGGTGATCACTTGATCCAGGTCCTGCTCCAACACCACGCCTTCCGTGAACAGCGTTTTGGCTTCGGGCCGGGCGAGGATTTCGTCGAACCGGTCGAGGCTGTCGATCACTTCCTGACCCCGCCCGGCGCAGGCGTGAATCGGCTTGAGGCGGATCGGGCCGGTATAGAGCAGATGCTTCGCCGCTGGCCGTGCATCCTCCAGCGAGAACACGCTGAGACCGTCGAGCACGACACTGCGCACCCGCTCGGAAAACAATGGTGTCCAGCCTTGCGGTGCATGGGCGTGGTGGTTGAGCAATCCATGACTGATGGCTTTGGTGCACATGAAGTCGTGGTCGACATAACCGCCCCAAAAATCCTCCGGCCCCTTGACCCCTAGTTGCCGGGCAGCCGCAGCGCCCACCAGGGTCTGGGTCGGCAACAGGTAGAGGTCCCGTCCGTCATGCAACTGCGGGTCGTAGCTGCCGCCGTACTTGAGCCCCAGTATCTGCGCCAGCCAGCGGGCCAGTGCACGGTTGGTTTCAACTTCGTGCACTGGCGCGTCGGCGAGCACCGAATGGGCGACCACCAGTTTCCTGCGGTTTGTTGGGGTCATGCATCCCCCTTCAATCGACGCTTGATGAATGTAGCTGAAGAGGTGCAGAGATCAGGCCAAGGCCCGGTGCGGGAAAAGGGGTTTTAAATCAGCCCGTTGCGCAAAAAGTGATGGCATGGGGCCTGTTTTATTCTGCACGACGCCCTTTGATATTCCGGCATTTTGCACGACTCTCTGTAGGAGCGAGCCTGCTCCGGGCGGCGTTCCGACGATCAGGCCAACACCATCAATATTGATGTAGCCTGACACACCGCGTTCGCGGGCAAGCCCGCTCCTACAGGTTATTGGCAGTACAGCGACTACCGCACAGCAGCACCCGGCGTCACACCAAACCTCGACCGATAATCACTCGGCACCAGCCCGGTGATTTTCTTGAACGTCGCACGAAACGCCCCGGGGTCCTGATAACCGACGGTCCAGGCGATGTGGTCGATGGTGCCGTTGGTGAACTCAAGCATTTCCCGGGCCTTGCCGACTCGCAGATGCTGGCAGTATTCGGTGGGTTTGAGCCCGGTGGCCGCGCGGAAGCGTCGCAGGAAGGTGCGCTCTTCCAGGCCTGCCTTTTCGGCCATCGCCGCCAGCGACACATCGGTTGCCCCGGTACTTTGCAGCCAGTGTTGCACCTTGAGGATCGCCGCATCGCCATGGCTGAGAATCGGCGCAAAATTGCTGCCGCACTCACTGGCGCTGTCGCTGTGTTCCACCACCAGAAAACGCGCGGTGCTGGTGGCGATGCTTGGCCCCAGTAGTCGGTTGACCAGGCGCAGACCCAGTTCGGACCAGGCCATCAGCCCGGCGGTGGTAATCAGGTCGCCATCATCGACAATCGGCGTATCGGCCTTGAGCCGTATCGCCGGATAACGTTCGGCGAAGGCTTTGGCCGAGGTCCAGTGAGTGGTGGCGCTGCGACCGTCGAGCAGACCACTTTCGGCCAACAGGATAGAACCCACGCAAACCCCGCCCAGTGTCGCACCGTTGGCATGTTGCTCACGCAACCAGCGGATCAATCCCTGTGGCGCCTGGCCTTCGGAAAAACCGCCGATCGATGGCGGAATCAACACGGCCACCAGGGTGCGCTCCGGGCCGGGATGGCTGTCGAAGACCCGAACTGGCGGCTGATCACCCTCGACCTGCCAATGGCTGACCCGCAGCAGCGGCAACTGCGCAGACTGATGTTCGGCGGCAATCCGGTTGGCCACCCCGAACAAATCCGTCAACCCATGCACCGCCGCCATCTGCGCGCCGGGATAGATCAACACTCCGAGTTCGGCGATTGCCCTTTCTGCATCCATTGTCAGTTTTCCCCCTTCTATTGTCGGTGCGGCCAATCCTCGGATCGCCTGCCAGAGCCAATACTTCATTCCACACCTACACACACTTCGAGGAAACAGTCATGGCCAAGCAAGCGCTCATCGTAGTCGATATCCAGAACGACTACTTCCCCCAAGGCAAGTGGCCGCTGGTCGGTGCCGACGCCGCTGCCGACAACGCCGCACGCCTGATCAAGACCTTCCGCGACGCCGGTGATTCTGTGGTGCACATCCGCCACGAGTTCACCTCCGAAGAGGCGCCGTTTTTCACCCCGAACTCCGAAGGCGCCAAGCTGCACCCGAAAGTGCTCAACCGCGCCGACGAACCGCTGGTGCTCAAGCACTTCGTCAACTCGTTCCGCGAAACCGGGCTGAAATCGATCCTCGATGAGCAAGACATCAAGGAGCTGGTGGTCGTGGGCAGCATGAGCCACATGTGTGTGGACGCCATCACCCGTGCGGCGGCGGACTTTGGCTATAAGGTGACAGTGATCCACGACGCCTGCGCCACCCGCGACCTGGAATTCAATGGCGTGGCGGTTCCGGCGGCGCAGGTTCATGCGGCGTTCATGGCGGCCCTGGCGTTTGCGTATGCCAGTGTGGTGTCGACCAACGAGTTCCTCGCGGCCTGAGTCTTCAAATAAATTTCACCGCCCATAAAAAAACCCGCACTTCAGACCGAAGTGCGGGTTTTGTTTTGTCAGCTTGCCGCTTGTAGCTGTTTTAGAACGGGATATCGTCATCAAAGCTGTCGAAATCCGGGGCCGGCTGAGGAGCAGCCTGCTGTGGAGCCGGGCGCGACTGTTGCGGCGCCGACTGCTGTGGACGCGGAGCCTGCTGGCGCGGAGCGGGTTGCTGGTAGTTGTTACCGCCGCCCTGGCCTTGCTGGTCGCCCTGTGGACGGCCGCCCAGCAGTTGCATGGTGCCTTGCATGTCGACCACGATTTCGGTGGTGTAACGCTTGATACCGTCTTTTTCCCACTCGCGGGTCTGCAGCTTGCCTTCGATGTAGACCTGCGAACCTTTACGCAGGTATTCGCCAGCGATTTCCGCAACTTTGCCGAACATCGACACACGGTGCCATTCGGTCTTTTCGACTTTCTGACCGGTTTGCTTGTCGGTCCACTGTTCGCTGGTCGCCAGACTCAGGTTGGTCACGGCGTTACCGTTAGGCAAGTAGCGAACTTCGGGATCCTGGCCGCAAGTGCCGACCAATATGACTTTGTTAACCCCACGGGCCATAACGTTCTCCTAGGCTACGCACGCTGCCCCGGCCGGGTTGTTCACCAGGCACTCAAGGGTGGTGCGATCCAATAGTTCGGTGTCCAGTTTGATGTAAATCGCCGCCTCTTCTGCGACGATGACTGCATCTGTTACCCCTACGACCGCCTTCAGGCGCTCGACCAGACCCGCTTCGCGGATCGCCTCGGGCGACAACGGCAAGCGCAGGCTCGTGACGTAGGGAGGTTCGCGCATGGTAACAGCAAAGGCCAGCCAGAGGGCAGCCAGACCGGCGCATCCGAGGAACACAACCGACAGACCGCCATGCTGGAACAGCCAGCCACCAAGAATGCCGCCCAATGCCGACCCGAGGAACTGGCTGGTGGAATAAACCCCCATCGCAGTGCCCTTGCCGCCGGCCGGTGAAACCTTGCTGATCAGCGATGGCAACGAAGCTTCCAGCAGATTGAACGCGGTGAAGAACACCACCGTACCGATCACCAGAGCCCGCAAGCTGTCGCCGAACTGCCAGAAGAATAGCTCAGTGAGCATCAGCGTCACGACGGAGCCGAGTAAAACTCGTTTCATTTTGCGTTTCTTCTCGCCGTAGATAATGAACGGGATCATGGCGAAGAAAGAAATCAGCAGCGCGGTCAGGTACACCCACCAGTGCTGCTCTTTGGGCAGCCCGGCTTTCTCGACCAGCGCCAGCGGCAAGGCGACGAAGCTGGACATCAACATCGCGTGCAACACAAAAATACCCAGGTCCAGGCGCAGCAGGTCCGGATGCTTGAGGGTCGGGATCAACGCCTGGCGCGCAATACCGGACTCACGATGCTGCAACGGGCTGGTGGAGCGCGGCACCATGAACATCACGATCACGATGCCGAACAGTGCCATACCGCCAGTAGCGAGAAACAGCCCGGACAGCCCGAAGGCGCGGGTCAGCAGCGGGCCGACCACCATGGCCACCGCAAACGACAGGCCGATGGTCATGCCGATCATGGCCATGGCCTTGGTCCGGTGCTGCTCGCGGGTCAGGTCCGACAGCAAGGCCATGACCGCCGCGGAAATCGCCCCGGCGCCCTGCAGGATTCGGCCGGCGATCACGCCCCAGATCGAGTCGGCATTGGCTGCCAGCAGACTGCCGAGGGCAAAGACGATCAGGCCCAGGTAAATCACCGGGCGGCGACCGATGCGGTCGGAAATGAAACCGAACGGAATCTGGAACACTGCCTGGGTCAGGCCATAAGCGCCAATCGCCAGACCGATCAGGGCCGGCGTGGCTCCGGCCAGATCCATCCCATAGGTCGCCAGTACCGGCAACACCATGAACATGCCAAGCATACGGAAGGCGAACACCAGGGCCAGACCGCTTGCCGCGCGGGTCTCGCTGCCACTCATGCGCTCGCTGTGGGGATCGTGCATGGAAAAACCTCATGTGAACCGGCGGCGATTCTACCAGTCCCATCGATTGGCAGGGTATATCGCGACGCTTTGACGCGCATTGCTGACACACTCTTCATGTAAGACAGTAGCCCACTCGTTTGATAGTGTGCATCCATCCAGTATTTGGCCGTATACTCCTACGTTTTCGACGCCCGCCAAGCGAGGCCACCTTGGACAAGATCCTGATTCGTGGGGCTCGAACCCACAACCTGAAGAACATCGACCTGACCCTGCCACGGGACAAGCTGATCGTCATCACCGGCCTGTCCGGCTCCGGCAAGTCGTCCCTGGCTTTCGACACCCTGTACGCCGAAGGTCAGCGCCGCTACGTCGAATCGCTGTCGGCCTACGCCCGGCAGTTCCTGTCGATGATGGAAAAACCCGACGTCGACACCATCGAAGGCCTGTCGCCGGCGATCTCCATCGAGCAGAAGTCCACCTCGCACAACCCGCGTTCGACGGTCGGCACCATCACCGAAATCTACGACTACCTGCGCCTGCTATATGCTCGCGTGGGTATTCCCCGTTGCCCGGATCACGACATCCCGCTGGAAGCGCAGACCGTCAGCCAGATGGTCGATCTGGTCCTCGTCGAACCGGAGGGCAGCAAGCTGATGCTGCTGGCGCCGGTCATCCGCGAGCGCAAAGGCGAGCACCTGTCGGTTTTCGAAGAGCTGCGCGCACAGGGCTTCGTCCGCGCCCGAATCAACGGCAAGCTCTATGAGCTGGACGAAGCCCCCAAGCTCGACAAGCAGAAAAAACATACCATCGATGTCGTGGTCGACCGCTTCAAGGTTCGCGCCGACCTGCAACAACGCCTGGCCGAATCCTTCGAGACCGCGCTGAAACTGGCGGACGGCATCGCCCTGGTGGCGCCGATGGACGACGAGCCGGGTGAAGAGATGATCTTCTCCGCACGCTTCGCCTGCCCGATCTGCGGCCACGCGATCAGCGAACTGGAACCCAAGCTGTTTTCCTTCAACAACCCGGCCGGCGCTTGCCCGACCTGTGATGGTTTGGGGGTGAAGCAGTTCTTCGACATCAAGCGGCTGGTCAATGGCGAACTGACCCTGGCCGAAGGAGCGATTCGCGGCTGGGACCGGCGCAACGTCTATTACTTCCAGATGCTCGGCTCGCTGGCCTCGCACTACAAGTTCAGCCTGGAAATTCCGTTCAACGAACTGCCGGCCGATCAGCAGAAATTCATCCTGCACGGCAGCGGTTCGCAAAACGTCGACTTCAAATACCTGAACGACCGTGGCGATATCGTCAAACGCTCGCACCCGTTCGAAGGCATCGTGCCGAACCTGGAACGCCGTTACCGCGAAACCGAATCGGCATCGGTGCGCGAAGAACTGGCCAAGTTCCTCAGCACCCAGTCGTGCCCGGATTGCCGTGGCACCCGTCTGCGGCGTGAGGCACGGCATGTGTGGGTCGGCGAGAAAACCCTGCCGGCAGTGACCAACCTGCCGATCGGCGATGCATCCGATTATTTTGGCGGGCTCAAGCTCACCGGACGTCGCGGCGAAATCGCCGACAAGATCCTCAAGGAAATCCGCGAACGCCTGCAGTTCCTGGTCAACGTCGGCCTCGACTATCTGTCGCTGGATCGCAGCGCGGACACCTTGTCCGGTGGCGAGGCCCAGCGTATTCGTCTGGCCAGCCAGATTGGCGCTGGCCTGGTAGGCGTCCTGTACATCCTCGACGAACCCTCCATCGGCCTGCATCAGCGCGATAACGACCGGCTGCTGGGCACCCTCAAGCACCTGCGCGATATCGGCAACACGGTGATTGTGGTCGAGCACGATGAAGATGCCATTCGCCTGGCCGACTACGTGGTGGACATCGGCCCGGGCGCTGGCGTGCATGGCGGGCATATCGTTGCCGAAGGCACACCGGCCGAGGTCATGGCGCACCCGGACTCGCTGACGGGCAAATACCTGTCGGGCCGGGTGAAGATCGAAGTCCCGGCCAAGCGCACGCCGCGCAACAAGAAGCTGACGCTTTCGCTCAAGGGCGCGCGCGGCAACAACCTGCGCAATGTCGACCTGGAGATTCCGATTGGCCTGCTGACTTGCGTGACTGGCGTGTCCGGCTCCGGCAAGTCGACGCTGATCAACAACACCCTGTTCCCTTTGAGCGCCACAGCGCTGAATGGCGCCACTACCCTTGAAGCGGCCGTCCACGACAGCATCAAGGGCCTGGAGCACCTGGACAAGGTCGTCGACATCGACCAGAGCCCGATCGGCCGTACACCGCGCTCCAACCCTGCGACCTACACCGGATTGTTCACGCCGATCCGCGAGTTGTTCGCCGGCGTACCGGAGTCCCGCTCCCGGGGCTACGGGCCGGGGCGCTTCTCCTTCAACGTCAAGGGCGGCCGCTGCGAAGCCTGCCAGGGCGACGGCCTGATCAAGGTCGAGATGCACTTCCTGCCGGACATCTACGTGCCCTGCGACGTGTGCAAGAGCAAGCGTTACAACCGCGAGACCCTGGAGATCAAGTACAAGGGCAAGAGCATCCACGAAACCCTTGAGATGACCATCGAGGAAGCGCGGGTGTTCTTCGATGCCGTACCGGCCCTGGCGCGCAAGCTGCAAACGTTGATGGACGTCGGCCTGTCGTACATCAAGCTGGGGCAATCGGCGACCACGCTGTCCGGCGGTGAAGCCCAGCGGGTGAAACTGTCCCGCGAGCTGTCCAAGCGCGATACCGGCAAGACCCTGTACATCCTCGACGAACCCACCACCGGGCTGCATTTCGCGGATATCCAGCAACTGCTGGACGTGTTGCATCGCCTGCGTGACCACGGCAACACAGTGGTGGTGATCGAACACAACCTGGACGTGATCAAGACCGCTGACTGGCTGGTGGACCTGGGTCCGGAGGGTGGTTCCAAGGGCGGGCAGATCATTGCCGTCGGCACGCCGGAGGAAGTGTCAGAGATGAAGCAATCCCATACCGGTTACTACCTCAAGCCGCTGCTGGAGCGTGACAGGGCTTAACCGGGCCCCATGAAAAAGCCCCTGTCACTTCATCAGTGACAGGAGCTTTTTTGTATCTGTAGGAGCGAGCTTGCTCCGGGCGGCGTTCCGACGAAGGTCGTAAACGATAACGCAGCGCCTTCAGATTTTTCGCGAGCAAGCTCGCTCCTACAAAAGACGTTGGGGCTTCCCCTATGCAATCAGGTGTGGGATTGCAGGTAGTTCTCAAGCCCGATCAACTTGATCAGACCCAACTGCTTCTCGAGCCAGTAGGTGTGATCTTCTTCGGTGTCATGCAATTGAACCCGCAGCATTTCGCGGCTGACATAGTCCTTGTGCTGTTCGCAGAGCTTGATGCCCTTGCACAGCGCAGCACGGACCTTGTATTCCAGGCGCAAATCCGCTTCGAGCATCTCGGTCACCGTGGTGCCGACATCGAGATCGTCCGGACGCATGCGCGGTGTGCCCTCGAGCATCAGAATCCGGCGCATCAAGGCATCAGCGTGCCCTGCTTCCTCTTCCATCTCGTGGTTGATTCGTTCGTAGAGCTTGGTGAAACCCCAGTCCTCATACATCCGCGAGTGGACGAAATATTGATCACGCGCGGCCAGTTCGCCGGTCAGCAACGTGTTGAGGTAATCGATCACATCTGGGTGGCCTTGCATCGCCCTACATCTCCCTGCTTGAAAGTTGTAGTTTGAACCAACATGCCCTTATCGTCACTCGCAAGACGCAATAAAAGCGAAGATATTCTGAGAAAAACGGCTGAAATAACGCAAAAAACCGCCCAAACAAGGGCGGTTCTGCTTCTCATTTAGACTTCGTTAAGCTGTACGTTGAGCAGCTTTGCGATTGCTTCTCCATACGCCGGGTCGGCCTTGTAGAAGTGCTGCAACTGACGGTCAACCACATCACTCGACACACCCGCCATCGCTCCGGCGATGTTGCTGACCAGCAGTGATTTCTGCTCTTCAGTCATCAAGCGGAACAACGCGCCGGCGTGACTGTAGTAATCCGTGTCTTCACGGTGGTCGTAACGATCGGCGGCGCCACTGAGGGCCAACGCCGGCTCTGCGTAACGAGGCGCCTGCTTCGGCGACTCGACGTAGCTATTTGGCTCATAGTTCGGCGTCGAGCCGCCGTTGCTGCCAAAAGCCATCGAACCATCGCGCTGGTAACTGTTGACCGGACTCCGCGGAGCGTTGACTGGCAACTGCTGGTGATTGGTACCGACGCGGTAGCGATGAGCGTCCGCATAGGCGAAGACCCGACCTTGAAGCATACGATCCGGCGACAGACCAACGCCCGGGACCATGTTGCTGGGACCGAACGCAGCTTGCTCGACTTCGGCGAAGTAGTTCTGCGGATTGCGATTGAGCTCCAGTTCTCCGACTTCAATCAGTGGAAACTCTTTCTGCGACCAGGTTTTGGTCACATCAAACGGGTTCTCGTAGTGCGCCGCCGCCTGAGCCTCGCTCATGATCTGAATGCACACACGCCATTTCGGGAAATCACCCTGCTCGATGGCATTGAACAGGTCGCGCTGAGCGTAATCCGGATCAGTACCCGCCAGGCGCGACGCCTCGGCAGGAGCAAGGTTCTTGATCCCCTGTTTGGTCTTGTAGTGCCACTTCACCCAGTGACGCTCACCTTGAGCATTGATGAGGCTGTAAGTGTGGCTGCCGAAACCGTGCATGTGGCGATATCCATCAGGGATACCCCGGTCGGAGAACAGGATGGTGACCTGGTGCAGCGCCTCGGGCGAATGCGACCAGAAGTCCCACATCGCCTGGGCACTCTTCAGGTTGCTTTGCGGCAAACGCTTCTGGGTGTGGATAAAGTCCGGAAACTTCAGCGGATCGCGAATGAAGAACACCGGGGTGTTGTTACCAACAATGTCCCAGTTGCCTTCCTCGGTGTAAAACTTCAGGGCAAAGCCGCGCGGATCACGCTCGGTATCGGCCGAACCACGCTCACCGCCTACGGTGGAAAACCGCAGGAAAGTCGGGGTTTGCTTGCCGATTGCCTCAAACAGCTTCGCGCTGGTGTATTGAGTGATATCGCGCGTCACGGTGAACGTACCGTAGGCACCCGAGCCTTTGGCGTGTACACGGCGCTCAGGGATGTTTTCACGGTTGAAGTGGGCAAGCTTCTCGATCAGGTGAAAGTCGTCGAGCAGCAGCGGGCCACGAGGGCCGGCGGAACGGGAATTCTGGTTATCGGCAACAGGAGCGCCACTGGCGGTGGTAAGCGTTTTGTTTTGGCTCATGCGATCTTCCTTCCTCTGTCGGTCTTGAACTGCCGGCTATCGGCTGAGAAGGAGTATTGATCATCAATATGACAGCTACAAATTCATTAACTTGCAGACATCGATAGATAAAAACTAATGATCATCCCCATCACATAATGCCGATGTGGACGAAGGAGACGCTTGTACAAACGGCGCGTTTCTTACAGACACAAAAAACCGGGCACTAGGCCCGGTTCTTTGTTTCAGACTGACGTCTTACTCGGCAGATACAGCTTCGCCGGCAGTAGCACGATCAACCAACTCGACGTACGCCATAGGCGCGTTGTCGCCAGCGCGGAAACCGCACTTGAGGATGCGCAGGTAGCCACCCTCACGGGTAGCGTAACGCTTGCCCAGGTCGTTGAAGAGCTTACCAACGATAGCTTTCGAACGAGTACGGTCGAAAGCCAGACGGCGGTTAGCAACGCTATCTATCTTGGCCAAAGTGATCAGCGGCTCGGCAACGCGGCGCAGTTCTTTAGCTTTTGGCAGAGTAGTTTTGATCAGCTCGTGCTCGAACAGCGACACCGCCATGTTTTGGAACATGGCCTTGCGGTGCGAGCTGGTGCGGCTCAGGTGACGACCACTTTTACGATGACGCATGGTTCATTCCTTACCAAACACTACGTTCGGTGATTACGACGATCAGGCAGTCGCCTTGTCGTCCTTCTTAAGACTTGCAGGCGGCCAGTTGTCGAGGCGCATGCCGAGGGACAGACCGCGGGAGGCCAGAACGTCCTTGATTTCAGTCAAGGATTTCTTGCCCAGGTTCGGAGTCTTCAACAGCTCTACTTCGGTACGCTGAATCAGGTCGCCGATGTAGTAGATGTTTTCCGCCTTAAGGCAGTTAGCCGAACGTACAGTCAGTTCCAGATCGTCAACCGGGCGAAGCAGGATCGGATCGATCTCGTCTTCCTGCTCGACAACCACTGGCTCACTGTCACCCTTGAGGTCGACGAACGCAGCCAACTGCTGTTGCAGGATGGTTGCAGCGCGGCGAATTGCCTCTTCAGGATCCAGAGTACCGTTGGTTTCCAGATCAATAACCAGCTTGTCCAGGTTAGTACGCTGCTCGACACGGGCGTTTTCCACCACGTATGCGATACGGCGAACCGGGCTGAACGAAGAGTCAAGCTGCAAGCGACCGATGCTGCGGCTTTCGTCTTCATCGCTCTGACGCGAATCTGCCGGTTCATAACCACGACCACGAGCTACTACGAGCTTCATGTTCAGGGCGCCGTTAGACGCCAGGTTAGCGATTACGTGATCGGGATTAACGATCTCGACATCATGATCCAGCTGAATATCGGCAGCGGTAACCACCCCCGAACCCTTCTTCGACAAGGTCAGCGTAACTTCGTCACGACCGTGCAGCTTGATAGCCAGACCTTTAAGGTTCAACAGGATTTCAATGACGTCTTCCTGTACACCTTCGATGGCGCTGTACTCGTGGAGCACACCGTCAATCTCGGCCTCGACTACTGCACAGCCGGGCATTGAGGACAACAGGATGCGGCGCAGCGCGTTGCCCAGGGTATGGCCAAAGCCACGCTCGAGAGGCTCGAGAGTGATCTTGGCGCGGGTTGGACTGACAACCTGCACATCAATGTGGCGGGGTGTCAGGAACTCATTTACCGAAATCTGCATGGATGCACCTATTTTCTAGCCCTTACTTGGAGTAGAGCTCGACAATCAGGCTTTCGTTGATGTCGGCGGACAGATCACTGCGAGCTGGAACGTTCTTGAAAACGCCCGACTTCTTCTCAGTGTCTACTTCTACCCATTCTACGCGGCCACGTTGGGCACACAGATCGAGAGCTTGGACAATGCGAAGTTGATTTTTTGCTTTCTCGCGAACAGCGACCACGTCACCAGCACGAACCTGGTAGGACGGAACGTTAACGGTCTGACCGTTTACGCTGATCGACTTGTGCGATACCAGCTGACGGGATTCGGCACGAGTCGAACCAAAGCCCATACGGTATACAACGTTGTCCAGACGGCATTCGAGCAGTTGCAGCAGGTTTTCACCGGTTGCACCTTTCTTGCCAGCAGCTTCTTTGTAGTAGCCGCTGAATTGACGCTCGAGAACGCCGTAGATACGACGGACCTTCTGCTTTTCACGCAGTTGGGTGCCGTAGTCGGACTGGCGACCGCGGCGTTGGCCGTGGATACCAGGTGCTGCTTCAATGTTGCACTTCGATTCGATCGCGCGCACGCCGCTCTTCAGGAAGAGATCGGTGCCTTCGCGACGAGCGAGTTTGCATTTTGGACCAATGTAACGAGCCATTCTTTACAATCTCCTGGATTACACGCGGCGCTTCTTCGGCGGACGGCACCCGTTGTGCGGGATTGGCGTCACGTCGGTGATGCTGGCGATCTTGTAGCCACAGCCGTTCAAAGCGCGGACTGCGGATTCACGACCTGGACCTGGACCTTTGACGTTGACGTCGAGGTTTTTCAGGCCGTATTCCAGCGCAGCTTGACCAGCACGTTCAGCAGCTACTTGAGCAGCGAACGGGGTGGACTTGCGGGAACCGCGGAAACCCGAACCACCGGAGGTAGCCCAGGAAAGAGCGTTACCTTGACGGTCGGTGATGGTCACGATGGTGTTGTTAAAAGATGCATGGATGTGGGCGATGCCATCAACCACTGTCTTTTTAACTTTTTTACGAGGACGAGCAGCAGGTTTTGCCATGATTAAATTCCTGTCGATTCGCTGGGGCGATTACTTGCGGATCGGCTTACGCGGACCTTTACGGGTACGCGCGTTGGTCTTGGTACGCTGACCGCGTACTGGAAGACCGCGACGATGACGCAGACCGCGATAGCAACCGAGGTCCATCAAGCGCTTGATTTTCATGTTGATTTCGCGACGCAGGTCACCTTCAGTGGTGAACTTCGCCACTTCGCCACGCAGCTGTTCAATTTGCTCGTCGCTCAGATCTTTGATCTTTGCTGCTGGGTTTACCCCAGTCTCTGCACAAATTTTCTGTGCAGTAGTGCGACCAACACCATAGATGTAGGTCAGCGAGATAACAGTATGCTTGTTATCTGGAATGTTAACGCCTGCAATACGGGCCATTCAGTGGGACTCCAATTGACAGCTACCTACGCCCCGGAAGCCAAGAAATAGGGCGCGAGATAATATCGCTGTAATAACAAATAATCAACCCGGCAGCGCACTAGCTGCCGGGCTTGAAGCACAATCACACTCAGCCTTGGCGCTGTTTGTGACGCGGTTCCGCGCTGCAAATTACTCGAACAACACCTTCGCGGCGAATAATCTTGCAGTTACGGCACAGCTTTTTCACCGATGCACGAACTTTCATCACCAACTCCTCGAACCTTATGGGTCAGCGCAGCATGCCGCTGCCGTAACCCTTCAGGTTGGCTTTCTTCATCAGGGATTCGTACTGGTGCGAAACGAGGTGCGATTGTACTTGGGACATGAAGTCCATCACAACCACGACGACGATCAGCAACGAGGTCCCGCCAAGGTAGAACGGTACGTTGGCTGCAACCACCAGGAACTGGGGCAACAGGCAGACGGCCGTCATGTAAAGAGCACCGAACATGGTCAAGCGAGTCAGAACGCCATCAATGTAGCGCGCAGACTGCTCACCTGGACGGATGCCCGGAATAAAGGCACCGGACTTCTTCAGGTTTTCCGCTACGTCTTTCGGATTGAACATCAACGCCGTATAGAAGAAGCAGAAGAAAATAATCCCTGCACTAAACAGCAGAATATTCAACGGCTGACCAGGAGCGATCGACTGCGAGATGTCCTGCAACCAGCCCATACCTTCAGACTGACCGAACCAGGCACCCAACGAAGCCGGGAACAGCAAAATGCTGCTCGCGAAAATAGCCGGAATAACACCGGCCATGTTCACCTTCAGCGGCAAGTGGCTGGTCTGCGCAGCGAAGACCTTGCGGCCCTGCTGACGCTTGGCGTAGTGAACAGCAATACGACGCTGACCACGCTCAATGAACACCACGAAACCGATAATCGCTACTGCCAGCAAACCGATGGCAACCAGGGCGAAGATGTTGATATCACCCTGACGTGCAGACTCGAAAGACTGCCCGATCGCTCTCGGAAGACCGGCGACGATACCCGAAAAAATCAACATCGAGATACCGTTGCCAACACCACGCTCAGTAATCTGCTCACCCAGCCACATCATGAACATCGCACCAGCCACAAACGTGGATACCGCGACGAAATGGAAGCCAAAGTCACCAGTGAACGCAACGCCCTGCCCCGCCAGACCAATGGACATGCCAATGGCCTGGACGAGAGCGAGGACGACAGTGCCGTAGCGGGTGTACTGGCTGATCTTGCGACGGCCAGCTTCACCTTCCTTCTTCAACTGCTCCAGCTGCGGGCTGACGGCGGTCATCAGTTGCATGATGATCGATGCCGAGATGTACGGCATGATCCCCAGTGCAAAGATGCTCATCCGTTCCAGCGCGCCGCCGGAAAACATGTTGAACAAGCTAAGAATGGTCCCCTCATTCTGTCGAAACAGGTCCGCGAGTCGGTCCGGGTTGATACCTGGAACCGGGATGTGTGCGCCTATTCGGTAGACGATAATCGCCAGGAACAGAAAACGCAGACGAGCCCAGAGTTCAGACATACCGCCTTTGCCGAGCGCAGAGAGAGCACCTTGCTTAGCCATTTATTCCTCGAACTTGCCGCCAGCTGCTTCGATAGCCGCACGCGCACCTTTGGTGGCGCCGATTCCCTTGCCGATAGTGACAGCGCGAGTCACTTCACCGGACAGCATGATTTTCACACGCTGTACGTTGACGTTGATCACGTTGGCATCTTTCAGGGACTGCACGGTGACGATGTCGCCTTCCACTTTAGCCAGCTCGGACAGACGCACTTCTGCGCGGTCCATGGCTTTCAGGGAAACGAAACCGAACTTTGGCAGGCGACGATGCAGCGGCTGTTGACCGCCTTCAAAGCCTGGAGCAATGGTGCCACCGGAGCGGGAGGTCTGACCTTTGTGACCACGGCCACCAGTCTTACCCAAACCGCTACCGATACCACGGCCCGGACGATGCTTTTCGCGACGGGAACCCGGCGCTGGACTCAGATCATTGAGTTTCATCGATTAACCCTCGACACGCAGCATGTAGTAAGCCTTGTTGATCATCCCGCGATTCTCGGGAGTATCCAGGACTTCTACAGTGTGACCGATGCGACGCAGACCCAGACCCTTAACGCACAGTTTGTGGTTAGGGATGCGGCCGGTCATGCTTTTGATCAGCGTTACTTTTACGGTAGCCATGATCAGAAGATCTCCTTGACGCTTTTGCCACGCTTGGCGGCAATGGATTCAGGAGACTGCATTGCTTTCAAACCCTTGAAAGTGGCGTGAACCACGTTTACCGGGTTAGTCGAGCCGTAGCACTTGGCCAGAACGTTCTGAACGCCAGCAACTTCGAGGACAGCACGCATAGCGCCGCCAGCGATGATACCGGTACCTTCAGAAGCAGGCTGCATGTACACCTTCGAAGCGCCGTGAGCGGACTTCATTGCGTACTGCAGAGTGGTGCCGTTCAGATCAACCTGGATCATGTTGCGGCGAGCAGCTTCCATTGCCTTCTGGATCGCAGCAGGCACTTCACGCGACTTGCCACGGCCGAAGCCAACACGGCCCTTACCATCACCCACCACGGTCAACGCGGTGAAAGTGAAGATACGGCCGCCTTTAACGGTTTTGGCTACGCGGTTAACTTGAACCAGCTTCTCGATGTAGCCTTCGTCGCGCTTTTGGTCGTTATTTGACATAACTTAGAACTCCAGCCCAGCTTCACGAGCAGCATCAGCCAGCGCTTTAACGCGGCCGTGGTACTTGAAGCCAGAGCGGTCGAAAGCCACTTGCGAGACGCCAGCGGCCTTAGCACGCGTAGCGACCAGCTGGCCAACCTTAGTGGCCGCGTCGATGTTGCCGGTGGCACCATCACGCAGTTCTTTATCCAAAGTCGAGGCGCTTGCCAGGACTTTGTTGCCGTCGGCCGAAATGACCTGGGCGTAGATGTGCTGCGAAGAGCGGAACACGCAGAGACGCACGACTTCGAGTTCGTGCATTTTCAGGCGTGCTTTGCGAGCGCGACGCAGTCGAGTAACTTTTTTGTCGGTCATTTGCTATGCCCTACTTCTTCTTGGCTTCTTTACGACGGACGACTTCGTCCGCGTAGCGCACACCTTTGCCTTTGTACGGCTCTGGTGGACGGAAGTCGCGGATCTCGGCGGCCACTTGACCTACCAGCTGCTTGTCGATGCCCTTGATCAGGATATCGGTCTGGCTAGGAGTCTCAGCGGTGATGCCTTCCGGCAGTTCATAATCCACTGGGTGCGAGAAGCCAAGAGCCAGGTTCAGCACTGTGCCTTTTGCTTGCGCTTTGTAACCAACACCGACCAGCTGGAGCTTGCGCTCGAAGCCTTGGCTTACGCCTTGGACCATGTTGTTTACCAACGCACGAGTGGTACCAGCCATTGCGCGAGTCTGTTGATCGCCATTGCGAGCAGCGAAACGCAGCTCACCGGCTTCTTCAACGATCTCAACGGACGAATGGATGTTCAGTTCGAGAGTGCCCTTGGCACCCTTCACCGAAAGCTGTTGGCCTGCGAATTTTACTTCGACACCGGCTGGCAGCTTAACGGGGTTCTTAGCGACGCGAGACATGCTTATCCCCCCTTAGAACACAGTGCAAAGAACTTCGCCGCCGACACCGGCAGCGCGCGCAGCACGATCAGTCATCACACCCTTGTTGGTGGAGACGATAGACACACCGAGACCGCCACGAACTTTTGGCAGATCATCGACGGACTTGTACTGACGCAGGCCTGGACGGCTAACGCGCTTCACTTCTTCGATAACCGGACGGCCTTCGAAGTACTTCAGCTCGATGGACAGCAGTGGTTTGATTTCGCTGCTGATCTGATAACCCGCAATGTAACCTTCGTCCTTCAGGACTTTGGCAACAGCTACCTTCAACGTGGAAGATGGCATGCTTACGACGGACTTTTCAGCCATCTGGGCATTACGGATACGAGTTAGCATGTCCGCTAACGGGTCCTGCATACTCATGGGCTAGACGCTCCTAATACAAAAAAATTAGCCTTGCGGCTATTACGTGTCGCCGAGAATCTCCGAGCATGAAAAACACGGGCTCAGGCGAGCCGGGTATTCTAGACACACCCCAGAAATGAATCAAGCCCCAAAAGGGGCTTGATCCAGATTCAAGGCCACCGGCGGTCAGGATCTTGCGATCCTGGACACCGAGACTTTGACAGTACTTACCAGCTGGCTTTAACCAGACCCGGTACGTCACCACGCATGGCAGCTTCACGCAGCTTGTTACGGCCGAGGCCGAACTTGCGGTAAACGCCGTGTGGACGACCGGTCAGGCGGCAGCGGTTACGCATGCGCGAAGCGCTTGCGTCACGTGGCTGCTTCTGCAGGGCTACTGTAGCTTCCCAACGCGCTTCTGGACTTGCGTTCAGATCAACGATGATAGCTTTCAGTGCTGCACGCTTCTTGGCGTACTTGGCAACCGTGAGCTGACGCTTCAGCTCGCGGTTTTTCATGCTCATCTTGGCCATGGTCCTACTCCAATCAGTTGCGGAACGGGAATTTGAACGCACGCAGCAGAGCGCGGCCTTCATCATCGTTCTTGGCAGTGGTGGTCAGGGTGATGTCCAGACCGCGGAGAGCATCGATCTTGTCGTAGTCGATTTCCGGGAAGATGATCTGCTCTTTCACGCCCATGCTGTAGTTGCCACGACCATCGAAGGACTTGGCATTCAGGCCGCGGAAGTCGCGAACCCGAGGCAGGGAGATCGACAGCAGACGATCCAGGAACTCGTACATACGCTCACGGCGCAGGGTCACTTTGACGCCGATCGGCCAACCTTCACGGACTTTAAAGCCAGCGATGGATTTGCGAGCGTAGGTCACAACGACTTTCTGGCCGGTGATCTTTTCCAGGTCAGCAACAGCGTGCTCGATGACTTTTTTGTCGCCGATCGCTTCGCCCAGACCCATGTTCAGAGTGATTTTGGTAACGCGCGGAACTTCCATCACGTTCGAAAGCTTAAGTTCTTCCTTAAGTTTCGGAGCAATTTCCTTCCGGTAAATCTCTTTTAGTCGTGCCATGGTCTCATCTACCTAGCAGTGTTCAAGCATCAACCGCTTTTTGGGTCGACTTGAAGACACGAATTTTCTTGCCGTCTTCTACTTTGAAACCAACGCGGTCAGCCTTGTTGGTTTCGCCGTTGAAAATGGCGACGTTAGAAGCATCCAGTGGAGCTTCTTTTTCGACGATACCGCCCTGCACGCCCGACATCGGGTTAGGCTTGGTATGACGCTTGACCAGGTTCAGACCACCAATAACCAAACGGTTGTTAGCGAGAACCTTAAGCACCTTACCGCGCTTACCTTTGTCTTTGCCGGCGATCACGATGATCTCGTCGTCACGACGAATCTTTTGCATGTCGGATCTCCTTACAGCACTTCTGGGGCGAGCGAGACGATCTTCATGAACTTCTCAGTACGAAGTTCACGGGTCACTGGCCCAAAGATACGGGTGCCGATCGGCTCTTGCTTGTTGTTCAACAGAACAGCAGCGTTGCCATCAAAGCGGATAATGGAGCCATCAGCACGACGTACGCCGTGACGAGTGCGGACTACAACAGCAGTCATCACTTGGCCTTTTTTCACTTTACCGCGAGGAATTGCTTCCTTGACGGTAACTTTGATGATGTCACCGATACCAGCGTAACGACGATGGGAGCCACCCAGCACCTTGATGCACATAACGCGGCGAGCGCCGCTGTTATCGGCCACATCGAGCATGGATTGAGTCTGAATCATATAATTTCTCCGACCCCTAGTCCTTAGACTTCCACAGCGCGTTCGAGAACATCAACCAGCGCCCAAGACTTGGTCTTGGCCAAAGGACGAGTTTCACGAATAGTGACTTTGTCGCCGATGTGGCACTGATTGGTTTCGTCGTGCGCGTGCAGCTTAGTCGAACGCTTAACGTATTTACCGTAGATCGGGTGCTTAACGCGACGCTCGATCAGAACGGTGATGGTTTTGTCCATCTTGTCGCTGACAACACGGCCAGTCAGCGTACGGACAGTTTTTTCGGCTTCAGCCATGATTACTTACCTGCCTGCTGGTTGAGCACAGTCTTCACGCGAGCGATGTCACGCTTAACTTGCGAGAGCAGATGAGACTGCCCCAACTGGCCAGTTGCTTTCTGCATACGCAGATTGAACTGGTCGCGCAGCAAGCCGAGCAGTTGCTCGTTCAGCTGCTGTGCGGATTTTTCACGAAGTTCATTCGCTTTCATCACATCACCGTCCGTTTAACAAAGGAGGTGGCGAGCGGCAGCTTTGCAGCAGCCAGGGCGAAAGCCTCACGCGCCAGCTCTTCAGAAACACCCTCGATTTCATACAGGACTTTGCCTGGCTGAATCTGGGCAACCCAGTATTCGACGTTACCCTTACCTTTACCCATCCGAACTTCGAGTGGCTTCTTGGAAATAGGCTTGTCCGGGAATACACGGATCCAGATCTTGCCGCCACGTTTAACGTGACGGGTCAGTGCACGACGCGCTGACTCGATCTGACGAGCGGTGAGACGACCACGAGCTACAGACTTCAGCGCGAACTCGCCGAAGCTGACTTTGCTACCGCGCTGAGCCAGACCACGGTTGTGGCCTGTCATCTGCTTGCGGAACTTCGTACGCTTTGGTTGCAACATTTGGCGTACCCCTTACTTAGCAGCTTTTTTACGAGGCGCTGGTGCTTGTGGTTTCAGTTCTTCTTGGCGACCACCAATTACTTCGCCTTTGAAGATCCAAACCTTTACACCGATCACACCGTAAGTGGTGTGAGCTTCGTAGTTGGCATAGTCGATGTCGGCACGCAGGGTGTGCAGTGGCACACGACCTTCGCGATACCATTCAGTACGTGCGATTTCAGCACCGCCGAGACGACCGCTCACTTGGATTTTGATGCCTTTGGCACCAATGCGCATGGCGTTCTGTACGGCGCGCTTCATAGCGCGACGGAACATTACGCGACGCTCCAGCTGCTGAGCTACGCTCTGCGCAACCAGCATACCGTCGAGCTCCGGCTTGCGGATCTCTTCGATATTGATGTGCACAGGCACACCCATTTGCTTGGTCAGGTCCTGACGCAGTTTCTCAACATCTTCACCTTTCTTCCCGATAACGATACCTGGACGAGCGGTGTGGATGGTGATACGTGCAGTTTGGGCCGGACGATGGATATCGATACGGCTTACGGACGCGCTTTTTAGTTTGTCTTGGAGATACTCACGCACCTTCAGATCTGCGAGCAAATAGTCCGCATAAGTCCGACCGTCTGCGTACCAGACGGAGGTGTGCTCCTTGACGATTCCCAGGCGAATGCCAATGGGATGTACTTTCTGACCCATCTCTTCGACTCCGTTACTTGTCAGCAACCTTGACAGTGATATGGCAAGACCGCTTGACGATGCGATCAGCACGGCCTTTGGCACGTGGCATGATGCGCTTCAGCGAACGCCCTTCGTTGACGAAAACGGTGCTGACCTTCAGGTCATCAACGTCTGCGCCTTCGTTATGCTCGGCGTTGGCTACGGCCGACTCCAGCACTTTCTTCATGATCTCGGCGGCTTTCTTACTGCTGAAAGCCAACAGGTTGAGCGCTTCGCCCACCTTCTTCCCGCGGATCTGGTCGGCGACCAAGCGGGCTTTCTGGGCGGAGATTCGAGCGCCCGACAACTTAGCGGCTACTTCCATTTCCTAACCCCTTAACGCTTGGCTTTCTTGTCTGCCACGTGCCCGCGATAAGTGCGGGTACCGGCGAACTCGCCCAGTTTGTGGCCGACCATGTCTTCGTTCACGAGAACTGGGACGTGCTGACGACCGTTGTGTACTGCGATGGTCAGACCGACCATTTGTGGCAGGATCATCGAACGACGCGACCAGGTTTTCACCGGTTTGCGATCGTTCTTTTCCGCCGCCACTTCGATCTTCTTCAGTAGGTGAAGATCGATAAAAGGACCTTTTTTCAGAGAACGTGGCACTGTCGTATCCCTCTATTTACTTGCGACGACGGACGATCATTTTGTCGGTACGCTTATTACCACGAGTCTTCGCGCCCTTAGTCGGGAAGCCCCATGGCGATACCGGATGACGACCACCAGAGGTACGACCTTCACCACCACCATGTGGGTGGTCAACCGGGTTCATGGCAACACCACGAACGGTTGGGCGAACGCCACGCCAGCGTTTGGCACCAGCTTTACCCAGCGAACGCAGGCTGTGCTCGGAGTTCGAGACTTCGCCCAGGGTCGCACGGCATTCAGCCAGGACTTTACGCATTTCACCGGAACGCAGACGCAGGGTAACGTACACGCCTTCACGAGCGATCAGCTGAGCCGAAGCACCAGCGGAACGAGCGATCTGAGCGCCTTTACCTGGCTTCAATTCGATGCCGTGTACGGTGCTACCAACTGGAATGTTGCGCAGTTGCAGAGCGTTGCCCGGCTTGATCGGTGCCAGGGCACCTGCGATCAGCTGGTCGCCAGCGCTCACGCCTTTAGGGGCGATGATGTAGCGACGCTCGCCATCTGCGTACAGCAGCAGAGCGATGTGAGCAGTACGGTTTGGATCGTATTCGATACGCTCGACAGTGGCAGCGATGCCATCTTTGTCGTTGCGACGGAAGTCGACCAGACGATAATGCTGCTTATGACCACCACCGATGTGACGAGTGGTAATACGGCCATTGTTGTTACGACCACCAGACTTCGATTTCTTCTCGAGCAGCGGTGCGTGAGGAGCGCCTTTATGCAGCTCCTGGTTGACCACCTTGACCACAAAACGGCGGCCAGGGGAAGTCGGTTTGCATTTAACGATTGCCATGATGCACCCCTTCCTTACTCAGCACTGCTGCTGAAATCGAGATCTTGGCCTGGCTGAAGGGAGATAACTGCCTTCTTCCAGTCATTACGCTTGCCCAGACCGCGAGCAGTGCGCTTGCTCTTACCCAGAACATTCAGGGTAGTAACACGCTCTACTTTCACGCTGAACAGGCTTTCGACGGCCTTCTTGATTTCCAGCTTGGTTGCGTCGGTAGCAACCTTGAAAACGAACTGGCCTTTCTTGTCTGCCAGAACCGTAGCCTTCTCGGAAACGTGCGGGCCAAGCAGAACTTTAAATACGCGTTCCTGGTTCATCCCAGCAGCTCCTCGAATTTCTTCACGGCCGACACGGTGATCAACACCTTGTCGTATGCGATCAGACTAACTGGATCGGAACCTTGCACGTCACGTACATCTACGTGTGGCAGGTTACGAGCAGCCAGGTACAGGTTCTGATCAACAGCGTCGGACACGATCAGAACGTCGGTCAGGCTCATGTTGTTCAGTTTGCCCAGCAGGTCTTTGGTTTTCGGCGTTTCAACGGCGAAATCCTGAACCACGACCAGACGATCAGTACGCACCAGCTCAGCAAGGATGGAACGCATTGCTGCGCGATACATCTTCTTGTTCAGCTTCTGGGAGTGATCCTGAGGACGAGCTGCGAAAGTGGTACCGCCGCCACGCCAGATTGGGCTACGGATAGTACCGGCACGAGCACGGCCAGTACCTTTCTGACGCCATGGGCGCTTACCGCCACCACGAACGTCGGAACGGGTCTTTTGCTGCTTGGAACCCTGACGACCGCCAGCCATGTAGGCTACGACTGCTTGGTGAACCAGCGTCTCGTTGAATTCGCCGCCAAATGTCAGTTCGGAAACTTCGATCGCTTGAGCGTCATTTACATTTAATTGCATGTCAGCTTCCCCTTAACCGCGAGCCTTGGCTGCTGGACGTACAACCAAGTTGCCGCCAGTAGCGCCAGGAACAGCGCCCTTGACCAACAACAGATTGCGTTCAGCGTCCACGCGCACTACTTCGAGGGACTGCACGGTCACGCGCTCAGCGCCCATATGACCGGACATTTTTTTGCCCTTGAATACACGACCAGGAGTCTGGCACTGGCCGATAGAGCCTGGAACGCGGTGGGATACGGAGTTACCGTGGGTGTTATCTTGCCCGCGGAAATTCCAACGCTTGATCGTACCCTGGAAGCCTTTACCCTTGGACTGACCGGTTACATCAACCAGTTGACCAGCGGCGAAGATTTCAGCGTTGATCAGATCGCCGGCCTGGTACTCGCCTTCTTCAAGGCGGAATTCCATTACGGTACGACCAGCGGCAACGTTCGCTTTAGCGAAGTGGCCAGCCTGAGCTGCTGTTACACGCGAAGCACGACGCTCGCCGACAGTGACTTGCACTGCACGATAGCCATCGGTCTCTTCAGTTTTGAACTGGGTGACGCGATTCGGCTCGATCTCAATGACCGTGACCGGAATGGAGACACCTTCTTCGGTGAAAATACGGGTCATACCGCATTTACGACCGACTACACCAATAGTCATGTTGTAAACCTCATGAGTGTACGGGGCTTTCACCCGCTATGGCCGCCCATTTCAGAGCGTTACACGACTAAGACCGAGTCTTAGCCGAGGCTGATCTGTACTTCCACACCGGCCGCCAGATCAAGCTTCATAAGTGCATCAACGGTTTTATCCGTTGGCTGGACGATGTCCAGTACGCGCTTATGAGTACGGATCTCGTACTGGTCACGCGCGTCTTTGTTGACGTGCGGGGAGACCAGAACGGTGAACCGCTCTTTACGGGTAGGCAGTGGAATTGGACCACGCACTTGTGCACCAGTACGTTTCGCGGTTTCCACGATTTCCTGGGTGGATTGGTCGATCAGGCGATGGTCAAAAGCCTTCAACCTGATACGGATTTGCTGATTTTGCATTGGATTTCAGACTCCGGCTGCTATTCCCAGCGAGCGCAATACGCCCGTTAAAAGGAGGCGCAATTCTATAGACGCCCCAGATAGGTGTCAACCCAATAAAAAAGCCCCCGCTGAGCGGGGGCTTTTCAAACCATCGAAGCTATCTCAAAAGAGATGCTTACTCGATGATTTTGGCTACGACGCCAGCGCCGACGGTACGACCGCCTTCACGGATAGCGAAACGCAGGCCGTCTTCCATCGCGATGGTCTTGATCAGGGTAACTTCCATCTGGATGTTATCACCTGGCATTACCATTTCAACGCCTTCTGGCAGCTGGCAGTTACCAGTCACGTCAGTAGTACGGAAGTAGAACTGTGGACGGTAGCCTTTGAAGAACGGAGTGTGACGACCGCCTTCTTCCTTGCTCAGAACGTAAACTTCTGCGGTGAACTTGGTGTGCGGCTTAACCGAACCCGGCTTAACCAGAACCTGGCCACGCTCAACGTCGTCACGCTTGGTACCACGCAGCAGAACGCCGCAGTTCTCGCCAGCACGACCTTCGTCGAGCAGTTTGCGGAACATTTCAACACCGGTGCAGGTGGTGGTGGTGGTGTCACGCAGACCAACGATTTCCAGAGCATCTTGAACGCGAACGATACCGCGCTCGATACGACCAGTCACAACAGTACCACGACCCGAGATCGAGAATACGTCTTCGATTGGCATCAGGAATGGCTTGTCGATAGCACGCTCTGGCTCTGGGATGTAGCTGTCCAGAGTTTCAACCAGTTTACGAACGGCAGTGGTGCCCATTTCGTTGTCGTCTTTGCCTTCCAGCGCCATACGAGCCGAACCGATGATGATTGGAGTGTCATCGCCCGGGAAGTCGTAGGTGGACAGCAGGTCGCGAACTTCCATCTCGACCAGTTCCAGCAGCTCAGCGTCGTCTACCAGGTCAGCCTTGTTCAGGAAAACCACGATGTACGGAACGCCTACCTGACGGGACAGCAGGATGTGTTCACGGGTTTGTGGCATCGGACCATCAGCGGCCGAGCAAACCAGGATCGCGCCGTCCATCTGGGCAGCACCGGTGATCATGTTCTTCACATAGTCAGCGTGACCTGGGCAGTCAACGTGAGCGTAGTGACGGATCTTCGAGTTGTACTCGACGTGCGCGGTGTTGATGGTGATACCACGAGCTTTTTCTTCTGGAGCGCTGTCGATTTTATCGAAATCAACGATTGCAGAACCGAAAACTTCGGAGCAAACGCGAGTCAGAGCTGCGGTCAGAGTGGTTTTACCGTGGTCAACGTGACCGATGGTGCCAACGTTGACGTGCGGTAGGGAACGATCAAATTTTTCTTTAGCCACGACAATTAACTCCTTGCCTAAAGGACTGAATCAGCCTTGTTTTTTGGTTACAGTTTCGACGATGTGCGACGGAGCTGTATTGTATTTTTTGAATTCCATAGAGTAGCTTGCGCGACCCTGGGACATCGAACGAACGTCGGTCGCATAACCGAACATCTCGCCCAACGGAACTTCAGCACGGATCACCTTGCCGGAGACCGTGTCTTCCATACCCAGAATCATGCCGCGACGACGGTTAAGGTCGCCCATCACGTCACCCATATAGTCTTCAGGCGTAACAACCTCTACCGCCATGATCGGCTCGAGCAACTCACCACCGCCCTTCTGGGCCAGTTGCTTGGTCGCCATGGAAGCAGCCACCTTAAACGCCATCTCGTTCGAGTCGACGTCGTGGTAAGAACCATCAAACACGGTAGCCTTCAGGCCGATCAGCGGATAGCCGGCAACTACGCCGTTCTTCATCTGCTCTTCGATACCCTTCTGGATAGCCGGGATGTATTCCTTAGGAACCACACCACCCACTACTTCGTTCACGAATTGCAGACCTTCCTGACCTTCGTCAGCAGGAGCAAAACGGATCCAGCAATGGCCGAACTGGCCACGACCACCGGACTGACGAACGAACTTGCCTTCGATTTCGCAATTCTTCGTGATGCGCTCACGATACGAAACCTGAGGCTTGCCGATGTTGGCTTCGACGTTGAACTCACGGCGCATCCGGTCAACCAGGATGTCCAGGTGCAACTCGCCCATGCCAGAGATGATCGTTTGACCAGTCTCTTCATCAGTCTTGACGCGGAAAGACGGGTCTTCCTGAGCAAGCTTGCCCAGAGCGATACCCATTTTTTCCTGGTCATCCTTGGTCTTAGGCTCAACGGCAACCGAAATAACCGGCTCCGGGAAGTCCATGCGAACCAGGATGATTGGCTTGTCAGCGTTGCACAAGGTTTCACCAGTGGTGACGTCCTTCATGCCGATCAGGGCCGCGATGTCACCAGCGCGTACTTCCTTGATCTCTTCGCGGGCGTTTGCGTGCATCTGCACCATACGACCCACGCGCTCTTTCTTGCCTTTGACCGAGTTGATCACGCCGTCGCCGGAGGCCAACACGCCCGAGTAAACACGGACGAAAGTCAAGGTACCCACGAATGGGTCGGTAGCGATCTTGAACGCCAGAGCCGAGAACGGCTCGTTGTCGTCTGCATGACGCTCCATCTGCTTTTCCTCGTCATCCGGGTCAGTACCCTTGATGGCAGGAATGTCGGTTGGAGCCGGCAGGTAGTCGATAACGGCGTCGAGAACCAGGGGAACACCCTTGTTCTTGAAGGAAGAACCGCAAACAGCCAGAACGATCTCACCAGCGATAGTACGCTGACGCAGAGCACCCTTGATTTCCTCGATGGTGAGTTCTTCACCTTCAAGGTACTTGTTCATCAGCTCTTCGCTGGCTTCGGCCGCAGCCTCAACCATGTTGTTGCGCCACTCTTCAGCCAGTTCCTGCAATTCAGCAGGGATAGCTTCACGACGAGGAGTCATACCCTTGTCGGCATCGTTCCAGTAAACCGCTTCCATGGTCATCAGATCGATCTGACCCTGGAAGTTGTCTTCGGAACCGATAGCCAGCTGGATAGGCACCGGAGTGTGACCCAGACGCTGCTTGATCTGAGCGATCACACGCAGGAAGTTCGCACCGGCACGGTCCATCTTGTTCACGTAAACGATACGTGGAACACCGTACTTGTTGGCTTGACGCCATACGGTTTCGGACTGCGGCTCAACGCCGGAAGTACCGCAGAACACAACGACCGCGCCGTCGAGTACGCGCAGGGAACGTTCAACTTCAATAGTGAAGTCTACGTGGCCCGGGGTATCGATGACGTTGAAACGGTACTGGTCCTTGTGCTGCTTCGCAGAACCCTGCCAGAAGGCGGTAATGGCAGCAGAAGTAATGGTAATACCACGCTCCTGCTCCTGCACCATCCAGTCTGTGGTCGCGGCGCCGTCATGCACCTCGCCCATCTTGTGACTTTTGCCAGTGTAAAAAAGGACGCGCTCAGTGGTGGTGGTTTTACCAGCATCCACGTGTGCAACGATACCAATGTTACGGTAGCGATTAATCGGTGTTGTACGAGCCATAAAGCCCTCGCAAAATGAGTGACGCTAAAATTAGAAGCGGTAGTGCGAGAAAGCCTTGTTGGCTTCAGCCATACGGTGAACGTCTTCACGCTTCTTAACTGCAGCACCTTTACCTTCGGCAGCGTCCAACAGTTCGCCAGCCAAACGCAGAGCCATAGACTTCTCGCCGCGCTTGCGGGCGTAGTCTACCAACCAGCGCATTGCCAGAGCGTTACGACGGGAAGGACGAACCTCGACCGGAACCTGGTAAGTAGCACCACCAACGCGGCGCGACTTCACTTCGACCAGCGGAGCGATGGCGTCGAGTGCTTTTTCGAAGAGTTCCAGGGGATCGGTGCCGGCCTTACGAGCCTTCACGGTATCCAGGGCACCATAAACGATACGCTCGGCAACGGCTTTCTTGCCGCTTTCCATTACGTGGTTCATGAATTTGGCGAGGATTTGGCTTCCGTATTTCGGATCGTCCAGAATCTCACGCTTGGCTGCTACGCGACGTCTTGGCATTGATAAGCCCTCAAACGGTCTTCAGGTTAGCCCGGGACAGCTCCTATGGATGCGTGCCCGACCTTACTCTTATCGACTCAATAAAATTAAAAACTGCAAAACGGCCGATTACTTCGGACGCTTGGTACCGTACTTCGAACGACCCTGGTTACGACCTTTAACACCGGAAGTATCCAACGAACCGCGAACGGTGTGGTAACGAACACCTGGCAAGTCTTTTACACGACCGCCGCGGATCAGTACCACGCTGTGCTCTTGCAGGTTGTGGCCTTCACCGCCGATGTACGAGGAAACCTCGAAACCGTTGGTCAGACGCACACGGCATACTTTACGCAGTGCCGAGTTAGGTTTTTTCGGCGTGGTGGTGTACACACGGGTGCACACGCCACGGCGTTGCGGGCAGTTCTGCAGCGCAGGCACGTCGGATTTCTCGACGATACGCTTACGCGGCTGACGTACCAGCTGGTTGATAGTTGCCATCTACTAGCTCCACTGTTGTCTTGCGACGCTATTGTCTTGCAAGAAAAGCAAAATGGCAGGAACGAGTTCCCGCCAAATTTAGGGGTACAAGAGTCTAAAGAGGATCTTGTCCCCAGTCAAGGCAAGGCCCCGCCCTCCCCGCTCATCCAATCTCGACAAATTGTCTCGATTCGATGAACGGAGCGACCAGGGCCTCACACTCATTTACCGCAGAACTCAGTTACCGCTCGAGTTCAGCGCTTCGGTCAGTGCAGCTTCCACTTCACTGGCGCTTACGCGCAACGGCTTGTCTGCTTCACGGCGGCGCTTACGCTCGCTGTGATAAGCCAGGCCGGTACCGGCCGGGATCAGACGACCCACGACCACGTTTTCTTTCAGGCCGCGCAGGTAATCGCGCTTGCCGGTTACCGCCGCCTCGGTCAGTACGCGAGTGGTTTCCTGGAAGGAAGCCGCCGAGATGAACGATTCGGTGGACAACGACGCCTTGGTGATACCCAGCAGAACGCGAGTGAACTTGGAGACAAACTTGTCTTCGCCGCTCAGACGCTCGTTCTCTACCAGTACATGAGTCAATTCCATCTGGTCGCCCTTGATGAAACTGGAATCGCCGGATTCAGCGATCTCAACTTTACGCAGCATCTGACGCAGGATGGTCTCGATGTGCTTGTCGTTGATCTTCACGCCTTGCAGACGGTAAACGTCCTGGATCTCGTTGACGATGTACTTGGCCAGCGCACTCACACCCAGCAGACGCAGGATGTCGTGTGGATCGCTCGGACCGTCGGAGATAACTTCGCCGCGGTTTACCTGTTCGCCTTCGAACACGTTCAGGTGACGCCACTTCGGAATCAGCTCTTCGTACGGATCGGTACCGTCGTTCGGGGTGATGACCAGACGGCGCTTGCCTTTGGTCTCTTTACCGAACGCGATGGTGCCGCTGACTTCAGCCAGAATCGACGCTTCTTTCGGACGACGGGCTTCGAACAAGTCGGCAACACGCGGCAGACCACCGGTGATGTCGCGAGTTTTCGAAGTCTCTTGCGGGATACGAGCGATAACATCACCGATCGCGATCTTCGCACCATCCGCCACACCGACCAGGGCGTTGGCTGGCAGGAAGTACTGAGCGATAACGTCAGTGCCTGGCAGCAACAGATCCTTGCCGTTGTCGTCGACCATCTTCACGGCAGGACGGATGTCCTTACCGGCAGCTGGACGATCTTTGGCGTCGAGTACTTCAATGTTGGTCATACCGGTCAATTCGTCAGTCTGACGCTTGATCGTGATGCCTTCTTCCATGCCCACGTAGGTCACGGTACCTTTCATTTCGGTAACGATTGGGTGAGTGTGCGGATCCCACTTGGCCACGATAGCGCCAGCTTCGACCTTGTCACCTTCTTTAACCGAAATCACGGCACCGTACGGCAGCTTGTAACGCTCGCGCTCACGACCGAAGTCGTCAGCGATCGCCAACTCACCGGAACGGGACACAGCAACCAGGCAACCATCCACTCGTTCAACGTGCTTCAGGTTATGCAGACGGACGGTACCGCCATTCTTCACCTGAACGCTGTCGGCTGCGGAGGTCCGGCTTGCCGCACCACCGATGTGGAACGTACGCATGGTCAGCTGGGTACCCGGCTCACCGATGGACTGGGCAGCGATAACGCCGACCGCTTCACCGATGTTCACCTGGTGACCACGAGCCAAGTCACGGCCGTAGCACTTGGCGCAAATACCGAAGCGGGTTTCGCAGCTGATCGGCGAACGCACGATCACTTCGTCGATGCTGTTCAGCTCGATGAACTCGACCCACTTCTCGTCTACCAGGGTGCCGGCAGGAACGATGACGTCCTCGGTACCTGGCTTGAATACGTCACGGGCGATAACACGACCCAATACGCGCTCACCCAACGGCTCTACAACGTCACCGCCTTCAATGTGCGGAGTCATCAACAGACCGTGTTCGGTGCCGCAATCGATCTCGGTTACAACCAGATCTTGTGCAACGTCTACCAGACGACGAGTCAGGTAACCGGAGTTAGCGGTTTTCAACGCAGTATCCGCAAGACCCTTACGAGCACCGTGAGTGGAGATGAAGTACTGAAGTACGCTCAAACCTTCACGGAAGTTCGCAGTAATCGGCGTTTCAATGATGGAACCGTCCGGCTTGGCCATCAGGCCACGCATACCGGCCAGCTGACGAATCTGTGCTGCGGAACCCCGCGCACCCGAGTCAGCCATCATGTACATCGAGTTGAAAGACTCTTGGTCGACTTCGTTGCCGTGACGGTCGATGACTTTCTCTTTCGAGAGGTTGGCCATCATCGCCTTGGAGACTTCGTCGTTCGCTTTCGACCAAAGGTCGATCACTTTGTTGTACTTCTCGCCCTGGGTTACCAGGCCGGAGGCGTACTGGCTTTCGATCTCTTTCACTTCATCAGTAGCAGCATTGATGATGCGGGCTTTTTCATCCGGGATAACGAAGTCGTTAACACCAATGGAAACGCCGGAAATGGTCGAATAAGCAAAACCGGTGTACATCAACTGGTCAGCGAAGATCACAGTCTCTTTCAAACCAACCACGCGATAGCACTGGTTGATCAGCTTGGAGATCGCCTTTTTCTTCATCGGCAGGTTGACGACGTCGTACGACAGACCTTTTGGCACAACCTGGAACAACAGAGCACGGCCGACAGTGGTGTCGACGATACGGGTGTTGCTCACGCTGCCGCCATCACGGTCGTTGACGGTTTCGTTGATCCGCACCTTGACCTTGGCGTGCAGTGCGGCTTCGCCGGCACGGAACACACGGTCAACTTCCTGCAGATCCGCGAACACACGACCTTCGCCCTTGGCGTTGATCGCTTCACGCGTCATGTAGTACAGACCCAATACAACGTCCTGCGACGGAACGATGATTGGCTCACCGTTGGCTGGCGACAGAATGTTGTTGGTCGACATCATCAACGCACGCGCTTCGAGCTGGGCTTCCAGCGTCAGCGGTACGTGCACGGCCATTTGGTCGCCGTCGAAGTCGGCGTTGTACGCAGCGCAGACCAGAGGGTGCAGCTGAATAGCCTTACCTTCGATCAGTACCGGTTCAAACGCCTGGATACCCAGACGGTGAAGGGTCGGTGCACGGTTGAGAAGTACCGGGTGTTCGCGAATCACTTCAGCGAGAACGTCCCAAACTTCCGGCAGCTCGCGCTCGACCATCTTCTTGGCAGCTTTGATGGTGGTAGCGAGACCACGCATTTCCAGCTTCCCGAAAATGAACGGCTTGAACAGTTCGAGAGCCATTTTCTTCGGCAGACCGCACTGGTGCAGACGCAAGGTCGGACCTACGGTAATTACCGAACGGCCGGAGTAGTCAACACGCTTACCGAGCAAGTTCTGACGGAAACGACCTTGCTTACCCTTGATCATGTCAGCCAGGGATTTCAGAGGACGCTTGTTGGAACCGGTGATAGCGCGGCCACGACGACCGTTGTCGAGCAGTGCGTCGACAGCTTCCTGCAACATACGCTTTTCGTTGCGCACGATGATGTCCGGAGCGGACAGATCCAGCAGGCGCTTCAAACGGTTGTTACGGTTGATCACTCGACGATACAGATCGTTGAGGTCGGAAGTCGCGAAGCGACCGCCATCCAGCGGGACCAGTGGACGCAGATCTGGCGGCAGAACCGGCAGAACGGTCAGCACCATCCACTCTGGCAGGTTGCCGGAACCCTGGAAGGCTTCCATCAACTTCAGACGCTTGGACAGCTTCTTGATCTTGGTTTCGGAGTTGGTTTGCGGAATCTCTTCGCGCAGACGACCAATCTCGTGTTCCAGGTCGATAGCGTGCAGCAGTTCGCGGACAGCTTCGGCACCCATGCGGGCATCGAAATCGTCGCCGAACTCTTCCAGCGCTTCGAAGTACTGCTCGTCGTTCAGCAGCTGACCTTTTTCAAGGGTGGTCATGCCTGGATCGATAACGACGTAGCTCTCGAAGTAGAGAACGCGTTCGATATCACGCAGGGTCATGTCCATCAGCAAGCCGATACGCGACGGCAGCGATTTCAGGAACCAGATGTGGGCAACTGGCGAGGCCAGTTCGATGTGCGCCATGCGCTCACGACGAACTTTTGCCAGCGCGACTTCAACGCCGCACTTCTCGCAGATCACACCACGGTGCTTCAAGCGCTTGTACTTACCGCACAGGCACTCGTAATCCTTTACCGGGCCAAAGATCTTGGCGCAGAACAGGCCGTCACGCTCAGGCTTGAACGTACGGTAGTTGATGGTTTCCGGCTTTTTAACTTCACCGAACGACCACGAACGGATCATCTCAGGCGATGCCAATCCGATACGGATGGCGTCGAACTCTTCGACTTGACCCTGGTTTTTCAGCAAATTCAGTAGGTCTTTCAAGGCCTTTCCTCCTGGCGGAGCAGAGAGCGGGCAATCCTGCCCCGCTCTCGATTCGCGTCACGTGTTATTCGGTTTCCAGATCGATATCGATGCCGAGGGAACGAATTTCCTTGATCAACACGTTGAAGGACTCGGGCATGCCCGGCTCCATACGGTGATCGCCATCCACGATGTTTTTGTACATCTTGGTACGGCCGTTCACATCGTCCGACTTCACTGTGAGCATTTCTTGCAGAGTGTAAGCGGCACCGTATGCTTCCAGTGCCCAGACCTCCATCTCCCCGAAACGCTGACCACCGAACTGCGCCTTACCACCCAGCGGCTGCTGGGTAACCAGGCTGTACGAACCGGTAGAACGAGCGTGCATCTTGTCGTCTACCAAGTGGTTCAGCTTCAGCATGTACATGTAGCCAACGGTAACCGGGCGCTCGAACTTGTTGCCGGTACGGCCGTCGGTCAGCTGCATCTGGCCGCTTTCTGGCAGGTCTGCCAGTTTCAGCATGGCCTTGATTTCGCTTTCCTTGGCACCGTCGAACACTGGAGTGGCCATTGGAACGCCGCCACGCAGGTTTTGAGCCAGATCCAGGATTTCCTGGTCCGAGAAGTCATCGAGGCTTTCCTGACGACCGCCGATCTCGTTGTAGATCTCGTGCAGGAATTTACGCAGCTCGGCAACTTTACGCTGCTCTTCAATCATGCGGTTGATCTTCTCGCCCAGACCTTTGGCCGCGAGGCCCAGGTGGGTTTCAAGGATCTGACCAACGTTCATACGCGAAGGTACGCCCAACGGGTTGAGGACGACGTCGACCGGGGTGCCATTGGCATCGTGCGGCATGTCTTCAACCGGCATGATCACGGAGACCACACCCTTGTTACCGTGACGACCGGCCATCTTGTCGCCCGGCTGGATGCGACGACGGATTGCCAGGTAGACCTTGACGATTTTCAGCACGCCTGGAGCCAGGTCATCGCCCTGCTGCAGTTTGCGCTTCTTGTCTTCGAACTTGTCGTCCAGCAGACGGCGACGATCAACGATGTAGGCCTGAGCCTTCTCGAGCTGCTCGTTCAGAGCATCTTCAGCCATGCGCAGTTTGAACCACTGGCCGTGCTCGAGACCGTCGAGAACTTCGTCGGTGATGTCCTGGCCTTTCTTCAGACCGGCGCCGCCTTCGGCTTTATGGCCGACCAGAGCGGAACGCAGACGTTCGAAAGTAGCACCTTCAACGATGCGGAACTCTTCGTTCAGGTCCTTGCGGATCTCGTCCAGCTGGGACTTCTCGATCGACAGTGCACGAGCATCACGCTCAACGCCGTCGCGGGTGAAGACCTGTACGTCGATGACAGTACCTTTGGTACCGGTAGGTACACGCAGGGAAGTGTCTTTAACGTCGCTGGCTTTTTCACCGAAGATCGCACGCAGCAGTTTTTCTTCCGGAGTCAGTTGGGTCTCGCCTTTCGGAGTGACCTTACCGACCAGGATGTCGCCTGCGCCAACTTCGGCACCTACGTAAACGATACCGGCTTCGTCCAGCTTGTTCAGTGCCGCTTCACCCACGTTCGGGATGTCGGCAGTGATTTCCTCTGGGCCAAGCTTGGTGTCACGGGCCACACAGGTCAGTTCCTGGATGTGGATCGTGGTGAAGCGGTCTTCCTGAACAACACGCTCGGACAGGCAGATGGAGTCTTCGAAGTTGAAGCCGTTCCATGCCATGAACGCGATGCGCATGTTCTGACCCAGCGCCAGTTCACCCATGTCGGTGGACGGGCCGTCGGCCATGATGTCGCTACGCTGCACCCGATCACCCTTACGCACCAGCGGACGCTGGTTGATGCAGGTGTTCTGGTTGGAGCGGGTGTATTTGGTCAGGTTGTAGATGTCGACACCAGCTTCACCGGTTTCAACTTCGTCATCGGCAACACGAACCACGATACGGCTGGCGTCGACGGAGTCGATCACGCCGCCACGACGAGCCACGACGCAAACGCCGGAGTCACGGGCTACGTTACGCTCCATGCCGGTACCTACCAGCGGCTTGTCAGCGCGCAGGGTTGGTACAGCTTGACGCTGCATGTTCGAACCCATCAACGCACGGTTGGCGTCGTCGTGCTCGAGGAACGGAATCAGCGACGCAGCAACCGAAACTACCTGCTTCGGCGATACGTCCATCAAGGTGACGTCTTCCGGCGCCTTGACGGTGAATTCGTTCAAGTGACGAACAGCTACCAGCTCGTCGATCAGGACCTTCTTGTCGTTCATCGTGGCCGAAGCCTGAGCGATCACGTGATCAGCTTCTTCGATAGCGGACAGGAACACGATCTCGTCGGTGACCAGAGCGTCTTTCACCACACGGTACGGGCTCTCGAGGAAGCCGTACTGGTTGGTGCGCGCATAAGCGGCCAGGGAGTTGATCAGACCGATGTTCGGACCTTCCGGCGTTTCGATCGGGCAAACACGACCGTAGTGCGTCGGGTGTACGTCACGAACTTCGAAGCCGGCACGCTCACGAGTCAGACCGCCAGGGCCGAGTGCAGAAACACGACGCTTGTGGGTGATCTCGGACAGCGGGTTGTTCTGGTCCATGAACTGGGACAGCTGGCTGGAACCGAAGAACTCTTTCACCGCCGCAGCCACTGGCTTGGCGTTGATCAGGTCTTGCGGCATCAGGCCTTCGCTTTCAGCCATCGACAGGCGCTCTTTGACCGCACGCTCAACACGTACCAGGCCAACGCGGAACTGGTTCTCGGCCATTTCGCCTACACAGCGAACACGACGGTTACCCAGGTGGTCGATGTCATCGACGATGCCTTTACCGTTGCGGATGTCGACCAGGGTCTTCAGTACCGCGACGATGTCTTCCTTGCACAGCACGCCCGAACCTTCGATCTCGGTACGACCGATACGACGGTTGAACTTCATCCGGCCGACCGCAGACAGGTCATAGCGCTCAGGGCTGAAGAACAGGTTGTTGAACAGGGTCTCGGCAGCGTCTTTGGTTGGCGGCTCGCCAGGACGCATCATGCGATAGATCTCGACCAGCGCTTCCAGTTGGTTGCTGGTGGAGTCGATCTTCAGGGTGTCGGAGACGAACGGACCGCAGTCGATATCGTTGGTGTACAGAGTTTCGATGCGAACGACCTGAGCCTTGGCGATTTTGGCCAGGATCTCGGTGTTCAGCTCGGTGTTGCACTCTGCCAGGATTTCGCCGGTTGCCGGATGCACGATGACCTTGGCGGTTGTACGACCCAGGACGTAGTCCAGAGGCACATCCAGCTCTTTGATCCCGGCTTTTTCCAGCTGGTTGATGTGGCGAGCAGTGATACGACGACCTTGCTCGACAATAACCTTGCCTTTGTCATCCAAAATATCGAGGACGGCGATTTCACCGCGCAGGCGCTGAGGCACCAGTTCCAGGCTCAGGGTCTCGCCCTTCACGTGGAATACGTTGGTGGTGTAGAACGCGTCCAGCACTTCTTCAGTGGTATAACCCAGCGCGCGCAGCAGTACCGAGGCAGGTAGCTTGCGACGACGGTCGATACGCACGAACACGCAGTCTTTCGGGTCGAACTCGAAGTCCAGCCACGAACCGCGGTAAGGAATGATGCGCGCGGAGTACAGCAGTTTACCGGAGCTGTGCGTCTTGCCACGGTCGTGGTCGAAGAACACGCCCGGGGAACGGTGCAGCTGGGAAACGATTACACGCTCGGTACCGTTGATTACGAAGGTACCGTTTTCAGTCATCAGGGGGATTTCACCCATGTAGACTTCTTGCTCTTTGATGTCCTTGATCGCTTTGTTCGACGATTCTTTGTCGAAAATGATCAGGCGCACTTTTACCCGCAAAGGTACGGCGTAAGTTACACCGCGCAATACGCATTCTTTGACATCAAATGCCGGTTCGCCCAAGCGATAACCGACGTACTCCAGCGCAGCATTGCCGGAGTAGCTGATGATCGGGAAAACGGATTTGAAGGCCGCATGCAGGCCCACGTCGCGGAACTGATCTTTAGTCGCTCCCGCTTGCAAGAATTCACGATACGAATCCAGCTGGATGGCCAGAAGGTACGGCACATCCATGACGTCCGGCAACTTGCTAAAGTCCTTGCGGATACGTTTTTTCTCAGTATATGAGTAAGCCATCAGCGTTCCCCAGCTTGGTCACCTGCTTGTTTGGCCCCTCCCGACGGGAGCAGCCAGAAAATCGTGCAAACCCCATGGTTTGCGCCACCGCATCGGGTGGTTACAGCACGTTATCGGCACCGACCGAATCGGCTGCCAGTAACGGAAAAAGGCCGGTGGCAAGAGCCACCAGCCATCAGCCTGTCGCTTAACGCTCGGGCTGGAGGAGCAAAGTCGATGCTTACTTCAGCTCGACTTTAGCGCCTGCTTCTTCCAGAGTTGCTTTGGCTTTGTCGCCTGCATCTTTGGTCACTGCTTCCAGAACCATGGCAGGAGCACCGTCAACTACAGCCTTGGCTTCTTTCAGGCCCAGACCGGTCAGTTCACGTACTGCCTTGATCACGTTAACTTTCTTCTCGCCAGCTTCCAGCAGCATGACGTTGAATTCAGTTTGCTCTTCAACAACAGCGGCAGCAGCGGCAGGACCTGCCGAAGCAGCAGCAGCGGTAACGCCGAATTTTTCTTCGAAAGCTTTGATCAGCTCAACAACTTCCATTACGGACATGTTGCCAACTGCTTCAAGGATATCGTTCTGAGAGATAGACATGAATCTAATTCCTGATATTGGGGACGGCCTACGCGACCATCGAAAAAAACAAAAAACGCGAGAAGTTGACGAGCCTTAGGCTGCAGCAGCTTCTTTCTGGTCGCGAATTGCCGCCAGAGTACGAGCCAATTTGCTGGTAGCGCCTTGAATCACGCTCATCAGCTGAGAAATTGCTTCGTCACGGGTCGGCAGAGTTGCCAGTACGTCGATTTGGTTAGCTGCGAGGAACTTGCCCTCGAACGCAGCTGCCTTGATCTCGAACTTGTCCTGACCCTTTGCGAATTCCTTGAAGATCCGGGCAGCAGCGCCTGGATGTTCTTTGGAGAACGCAATCAGGGTAGGGCCAGTGAACACGTCGTTGAGGACACTGAATTCAGTGTCAGCAACAGCGCGTTTGAGCAGGGTGTTACGTACAACACGTACGTAAACGCCAGCTTCACGAGCCTCTTTACGGAGTCCGGTCATCGCGCCTACTGTTACGCCACGGGCATCAGCCACGACAGCGGACAGAGCGACTTTGGCAGCCTCGTTGACTTCAGCGACGATGGCCTTCTTGTCTTCGAGTTTAATTGCCACGGGTTTAACTCCTGCTTGTTACCGTTTCATCTGGTCGAAACCGGATGTCGTTTTGGTGTCTGATTCGGTAAGGAACCGGGAGCACCATCTGCGTAGGCTTGTGGTTTAAGACTTGCGTCGCCTACGGTCTTGGATAGCCCCCGCCAGGCAGGGACCCCAATTTTTCAATTGGCGCGATCGCTCGCGCCAATCTGTGTCTTACGCGTCGAGCGAGCTTTGGTCGATGACCAGACCTGGGCCCATAGTGGTGCTCAGGGTAACGCGCTTGACGTAAATGCCTTTCGAGGAAGCTGGCTTGATACGCTTCAGATCAGCGATCAGGGCTTCAACGTTTTCCTTCAGCTTGACGGCGTCGAAGCCGATCTTGCCAACGGAAGTGTGGATGATGCCGTTTTTGTCGGTGCGATAACGAACCTGACCAGCCTTGGCGTTTTTAACCGCGGTAGCTACGTCTGGAGTTACGGTGCCGACTTTAGGGTTAGGCATCAGGCCACGTGGACCGAGGATCTGACCCAACTGACCTACAACGCGCATTGCATCCGGGGATGCGATAACTACGTCATAGTTCAGGTCGCCGCCTTTCATTTCGGCAGCCAGGTCGTCCATGCCTACACGGTCAGCGCCGGCAGCCAGAGCGGCTTCAGCAGCTGGACCCTGGGTGAACACAGCAACGCGAACGGTCTTGCCAGTGCCGTGTGGCAGCACAGTAGCGCTACGAACGACCTGGTCGGATTTACGCGGGTCAACACCCAGGTTTACAGCTACGTCGAACGACTCGCTGAACTTGACAGTCGACAGCTCGGCCAGCAGGGCAGCGGCGTCTACAAAGTTGTAGGCCTTGCCTGCTTCGATTTTGCCGGCGATAGCCTTTTGACGCTTGGTCAGCTTAGCCATTACACACCCTCCACGTTAAGGCCCATGCTACGAGCAGAACCGGCGATGGTACGCACGGCTGCTTCCATATCAGCTGCAGTCAGATCCGCGTTTTTGGTTTTCGCGATTTCTTCCAGCTGAGCACGAGTCACGGTGCCAACCTTAACGGTGTTCGGACGAGCGGAACCGCTGGTCAGACCGGCCGCCTTCTTCAGCAGAACCGAAGCAGGGGTGGATTTGGTTTCGAAAGTGAAGCTACGGTCGCTGTAGACAGTGATGATCACTGGAGTCGGCAGACCTGGCTCAAGACCCTGAGTACGGGCGTTGAAAGCCTTGCAGAATTCCATGATGTTCACGCCGTGCTGACCCAGAGCAGGACCAACAGGTGGGCTTGGGTTAGCCTGAGCGGCCTTCACTTGCAGCTTGATGTAAGCGGTAATCTTCTTGGCCATGAGGCACTCCAATTACGGGTTCGAACGCCTCGAGAGGCTCCCCGGTTACTTGCGCGTTTATCCCAGTGACGACAAAACCCCACAGCCTACGGCTGCGGGGTTGGGATTTTTGTTCAACTAGACCTTTTCGACCTGGCTGAACTCGAGCTCCACCGGAGTAGAGCGACCGAAAATGAGCACTGCGACCTGGATCCGGCTCTTTTCGTAGTTAACTTCTTCAACAACACCGGTAAAGTCTGCGAACGGACCATCATTGACACGCACCGACTCACCCGGTTCGAACAACGTCTTCGGCTTCGGCTTGTCGCTGCCATCGGCAACGCGGCGCAGAATCGCTTCTGCTTCTTTATCGGTGATTGGCGCAGGCTTATCGGCAGTACCACCAATGAAACCCATCACCCGAGGAGTATCCTTGACCAAGTGCCAAGTACCCTCGTTCATATCCATCTGCACCAGCACATAGCCAGGGAAGAATTTGCGTTCGCTTTTGCGCTTCTGGCCATTGCGCATTTCAACCACTTCTTCAGTGGGAACCAGAATCTCGCCGAAGCCATCTTCCATACCGGCCAGCTTTACGCGCTCGATCAGCGAGCGCATTACATGCTTCTCGTAACCGGAGTAAGCATGCACAACATACCAACGCTTAGCCACGGGACACCCTTAGCCGACGATCAAGGAAACAAGCCAGCCGAGCAGGGAATCAAGCCCCCACAACAGCAACGCCATAACCAGGACAACAGCCACAACGATCAACGTGGTCTGCGTGGTTTCTTGGCGAGTTGGCCAAACGACTTTACGAATTTCGGTGCGCGCTTCCTTAACCAGTACAAAGAAAGACTTGCCCTTGACCGTCTGCAGGCCTACAAAGGCAGCTACGGCAGCAATAGCAAGCAATGCGAGTACGCGGTACAGGATCGGCGAAGCAGAAAAGTACTGATTGCCAACAACGCCAACAACCACCAGAACGACTACTACAAGCCACTTGAGGAGGTCGAAACGAGAGCCTTGAGCTTCAGCTTTAGGAGTCATCTATGAAGATCCTGTGAAAAGAAAGCCAGACACACCGAGTGAATCTGGCAGGTCAGGAGGGAATCGAACCCCCAACCTACGGTTTTGGAGACCGTCGCTCTGCCAATTGAGCTACTGACCTAAAACAAAATCAGGCCGACCATTATGCCGACCCGAAAAAGACTTTACAACACTTACTAGGCAATCCTGGCTGCAACACCGACATCCACGACACCGGCAACCCTCAGAAACACAATCAGGCGCAACCACTACCACCTAAAACAAAGGCAGATATTTTCATATCTGCCTTGTTATATGGAGCTCTTGAGCGGATTTGAACCGCTGACCTCACCCTTACCAAGGGTGTGCTCTACCAACTGAGCTACAAGAGCGTAACACTTTGCAAAACCTGTAAACTTGGAGCGGGTAGCGGGAATCGAACCCGCATCATCAGCTTGGAAGGCTGAGGTTCTACCACTAAACTATACCCGCGAGGCTTACAGCTCTCGCTAAAAATGGTGGAGGGGGAAGGATTCGAACCTTCGAAGTCGTAGACGTCAGATTTACAGTCTGATCCCTTTGGCCGCTCGGGAACCCCTCCTAAGCGAGCCGGCATTCTACATCATGCCAGCCTTCTGTCAAGCATTTTTCTCATTAAAAACCTGAGCTTAGCTGCGTTGACCTCGCTTCACACCGTTAACCGTTTCCGGTGTTCGCTGTGGAGCGGGCGCCATTCTATGCAAACTATTCGGTGGGTGCAACCCCCTCGCACGGCATTATTTTATGTTTTAACTCATTGAATTCTTTAGAAAGGTTTTGCAGCTGCAAATCGTCCAGCCAACGCCGGCTTTCCGGTGCGATTCGCACCCAATACCCTGCCCCTTCTGTCGCAGCTTTCGGCAGGGACTGATACTTGACCTCCATCCCGCTCAAACGACGCTCAACCGCCTGCGCGGCCTCCTGGCGCGTATAGCCGCCCAGATAAAGGCAGCCATTGTCTGTCGAGACAGCCTTACCCTTGTCTTTGGAGACGTCACTTGCCTCGCTCAACAAGCGGATATCTTGTTGAGACCCGCGATACAGACTCAAAGGCGTGACATCCTTCGCGCGCAGAGGAGCCTCTTGTTGATGCCAAATGTAGTAGAAGCCATTGAGGACAAGCAGCAGCAGAAACAGCCAACGCATAAAAACCTCAGGACAAGGGACAGGCCATGGCCAATCCGACGAACACCAAGTCCGGAACTACCCTGGCCTGAGGCACGACCTCAGCAACCAGGCTCGCATCCCCACCGGTGAGGAACACGACAAAGTCCTCACCCCAGTAACTGCGCGCCAATTCGAGCTGGGTCAGCACGAAGCCGCGCAACATCAACAGACAACCACGCTCTACAGCCTCGACAGTCGCGCGACCAGGAACAAGACTTTCCTGAGCCTGCTCGGCCGCCAGATCCCCATAACGAATTTTTCGGGTGTGGGTGCGCAACTGGTTGCGCATCAACGGCATCCCCGGACAGATGAAACCGCCCAGGTGCTCTCCATCCGCCGCGATAAAGTCAGCGGTCACCGCCGTACCGAAATCGAGCACCAGGCACGCACCTGAAGCCAGATGAAAGCCTCCGAGCATTGCGAGCCACCGATCCAGACCCAGCCGCTCAAACTCTTCATACCCATTGCGCACGCCTGACATTTCGCGCGCAGGCGATGCGCACACAACCGGCACATCAAAGGCATCCCTCAGCAACGACGTCAGCGCAGCGGTTTCCTCCGCGGTCCTGACGCTCACCAGCCGGCAAAACGTAAGGGCAAGCCCTTTGAGCCTCCCCAACCCCTCAAGCAATGCGAGATTGGAATCGACGACCCCCTCACCAAGCACCTGCCCGGCATTAGCGGCAAGCACGCGCCACTTGATGAAACTATTCCCACAATCGAGCTCAAGAATCATCACGCAACCTCAGGCTCAATTCACCACCACTGAAGACTTTCTCCACACCATCCACCTTCAGGCGCAAGGCGCCCTGGCCATCAATACCAAGCACCTCACCATCAATTTGATTGACGCCGGCAATCAACGACACGCTTCGCCCCTGCCACAGGTGATTTTGCTCCCACTCTGACTGGATGGCCAAAAAACCACCCGCCTGGTGACGAGCGAGGTATCGCTGCAGCATCTCCCCCAGCACCGCAACCAATTGGTTGCGATCAAACAATTTGCCTGACTCGAGCCGCAGGGATGTCCATTGCTGGTCCACCTCGTCAGCGGACTGCATGTTCACATTGATTCCCACTCCCAGGACCACGTGGCACACATCAGCAGGATCACCAACCAACTCCAGCAATATTCCCGCGATTTTTTTCTGGCCTACAAGAACATCGTTAGGCCATTTCAATCCAGCGGCTGCAATACCGAGCTCACGCAACGTCTGCAAGACAGCGAGTCCAACGACGAGACTCAAGCCCTCCAACTGACGCATCCCACCATCAATGCGTAGCACCAGGCTGTAATAGACATTTTCTGCGAATGGACTGACCCACTTGCGACCACGTCGCCCGCGCCCGGCCGTCTGCCGCTCCGAAAGCACCACAAACGGTGCCGCTTGCCCCCGCTCGATAGCACGCAGTGCCTCGGCGTTCGTGGAGTCGATTGAGTCGTAAACCTGGACGGGCCAGGCGCAAGAATGCGCCTGAGCGCTTATCTCGGCAGGATCGAGCAGCGCTAATGGCGCGGACAATTGATAGCCGCGCCCACGAACTTTATGAATAGACAAACCCAGCTCAGCTTCCAAATGCTGAAGCTGCTTCCACACAGCACTACGACTGACGCCCAGGGCGGCGCCCAATGCTTGACCCGAATGGAATCGGCCATCTTTAAGAAGCTTTAACAACGTCAGCATGCAGGTCTCGCCTCACAATGAGGCCCGCATGATAGCCACGCATCGAGCGATTGCATAGAAATCCAGCAGCCGTGGCTTTCCTGCGGACAAAAACAAAACCCCTACCTGCATGCGCAGATAGGGGTTTCGGAATTTAATCTTGACGATGACCTACTCTCACATGGGGAAACCCCACACTACCATCGGCGATGCATCGTTTCACTGCTGAGTTCGGGATGGGATCAGGTGGTT
>NZ_JBFTOU010000016.1:0-161969 GCF_056398125.1 Pseudomonas sp. 05L36
TTGGTTGAATCGGGTGCTGAATCTGGCTTGGTTTGATCGCCTGGGATTGCCGCGTCTCTCCTGACCTCAATCTCTCGAACCGCCCGGTGCGGACCCGCATGCCGGGTGGTGTGGCAGGGGAACGGCAAGGCCGTCCCCTATGCCGATCTAGATCCCCGGTCTTCCACACCCGTGCACAGCTGCCACCCCATCATGTGGAAGTGATGCTGGCAGTTCCTTTGGTTAATTCTAGGAACGAAAACGATGAAAAAGATAACGCCTGACCCTCCGGAAACCGCAATGGCTTCCGATTCTCTCGATCTTCCTCAACTATCCGCTGACTCTCAGCGGGTGGTCAGCAAACGCCTGCGAAACCCGAATCACGCTGATCCCGTGTGCCATGTGTTCACCATTCTTCCCAACGTCGACACTGAAACGCTCCTGTGCCATGCCTGCGAAACCCTCGCCTCGTTGAACGTCTTGACCACTGACCTGGCTTGCAAGCTCGAAGGTTCAACCCGCAGTTTGGCGCTGTCGATTCAGCAACTGGCGGTGGTGGGGGAGTTGTTGGTGAATCGAGCCTTGGACAATGTCGATCCGCAAGGCAATGGGAGTGAGATATTGCCAGGTGCACACGGTTCTTGAACCAATGCTGTCGCCCCACAAAATTTCATGATCCCCGGCGCAGACGAGGCGTAGGATAACTGCCAAAGGTCATGCCCCCCGCGCCTCAACCCACAGGAATAAAAAAATGATCGCAAACCTCGTCAAAGTTTCGCTGATTGCCGGTGCTTTGTTGCTGAGTGCCTGTTCCGGTGTGAGCTCCCATAGCGATTATTCGACCGACTCGGTGCAGCCGGCCGGCTTTGGCCCGGGGCCGACCCACAGCAATGCCGCCAAGATGAATTTCCATGGCAGCGCGCTCGGCAATAGCTTCGGCGAATACAGTTCAGGATTGCTGCACGACGATTGATACGCGGTCCGCAATGAAAAAAGGGCGCTTCCACGGGAGCGCCCTTTTTTTGTGCGGGTGTCCCGTTACTTCGCTTCAGGCACCACCAGCCACTGCCGCCGAATCTTCTGGTAGTTGCCCGTCGCCTTGGCCAGATGCAGCCATTGATCGACGTACAGCTTCCAGGTGATGTCGTCGCGGGGCAGCAGGTAGGCTTTTTCGCCGTATTGCAGGTAGTGCGTGGGGTTGACGGCGCACAGGCCCGGTTTGAGTTTCTGCTGATACAACGCCTCCGATGCGTCGGTGATCATCACGTCGGCCTTTTTATCCAGCAGTTCCTGAAAAATGCTGATGTTGTCGTGCAGCTGCAATTGCGCCTGGGGCAGGTAGGCGTGAACGAACGCTTCGTTGGTGCCGCCGGCAGGTTCGACCAGGCGAACCGAGGGCTGGTTGATCTGTTCGACGGTCTGGTACAGCGCCTGGTCTTCGCAGCGCACCAGCGGGATTTTGCCGTCGACTTCCAGGGTGGTGCTGAAGAAGGCTTTTTTCTGCCGTTCCAGGGTGACCGAGATGCCGCCCATGGCGATGTCGCACTTGCCGGCGAGCATGTCGGGCATCAGGGTTTTCCAGGTGGTGGGCACCCACTCGACCTTGACGCCCAGGCTGTCGGCCAGGGTGCGGGCCATGGCGATGTCGATGCCGGAATATTCGCCGTCCCCGGCTTTGAGGGTGTAGGGCTTGTAGTCGCCGGTGGTGCAGGCGCGCAGTTGTCCCTGTTGCATGACGCTGTCCAGATGCGAAGGTTCTGCCTGAGCGCCAAGGGCGAGTGCGAGCAAGCCGCCGAGCATCATTGCTCTGTTGATTTTCTTCATTGTTATCGGGCTTTTGTGCTGGAGTGGTTTTGAAGGGGAGTGTAGTGAAACTTTCACCGGTGTGAAAAATCGACCACTACTTCAAACGTTCAGCCGCCTTGCGATAAACCTGCTCACGTTCCCGTTTATCCACGGCTACCACAAACACAGTAATTTCCTGGTCAATCACTTGATAGACCAAGCGGTAACCGCTGCTACGTAGTTTGACCTTGTAGCAGTCGGGAAAACCATGCAGGCGGTTAGCTTCAATGCGTGGATTGTTCAGGATCTCCACCAGTTACTTTTTGAGCTGCTGTCGGACTGTGTCGCCAAGTTTTTGCCACTCCTTCAATGCACGGGCATCAAACTCAAGGCTATAGGTCATCTATAGAAACCTTTACTCGTTGAGGAGATGCAAGCCGTTCCCGCACGGTAGCCAATAAAGCCTCATCGTCTTCAGTCATCAAGACAGGCTTGAAAGGCAACTGACCACGCTCCGCCACATATTGCAGGGCCTGGCGAATCAGTTCGGAAGGCGTGACGCCGAGCTTTTCCAGTTCGAGAAAGGCGCGAGCCTTGAGGTCGTCATCGATACGGATGTTGATAGATGCCATGGGATAGATTCTCATGTAATGACATTTGTCATTACATTGAATCAAGAGTTCCTCATTGGCAAGTCCGCCGAGACGTACGGCTAATTTAGAGAAAATTCGTACTCGGGAGGATGAAAATGCCAACCAGCAAAGATCCCAACGCCTGGGCCTTTGCCCAGGCCTGGGTGGCCCAAATTTAAATCAGTACTTAAGTGTCAGAGATTTCCCCCTGAACATTGCTCATTTCCACTTCCGGACTCAACGTCCCCAGCCACGCCACCAAGCCCACAATCAATACCGCCGCGATCATTTCCAGCACCACACTGCGTCGAAGTGCATGGGCTGCCACGCGATATTGGCCCTCTCGCAACGACCGCTCCAGCAAGGGCCCAAGATGAAAGCGGTTCAACGCCGCCAACACCAGCATCCCGGCAAACAGCAACACTTTGATCGTCAGCAAAATTCCGTAGTGGCTGAGTAAAACCTCATCGAGCTTCGGCCCGACGATGAACAGGTAGTTCACCACGCCCGTCAGGGTGATGATCACGACGATCAGCGCGCCGGCAAGTTCGAATCGCTTGATCGCGCGAGCCAGCAACCGTATGTGAGCTTCGGTTTGCAGGGCCCGGGTTTGCGCCATCAGGGCAAACGCAAGCAACGCACCGAGCCAGGCGCCCGCTATTTGCAGGTGCAGGATGTCCGCGGTGAAGTGCCAGTAGCGGCGACTGTCTTCGTCCATGGCGCCGTGCCCGCTCCAGGCCAGGCTGGCGAGGGCGATGCCGCCGGCCGTGGCGGCGATCACCAGGCTGATGCCGGGGGCGCGTGAGTGGAACGTCAATGCCAGCCCCACGACCGCCAATGCAATCATCCGCACGGCCCAGGCCAACCCGACGTCGGTTTCGAACAGCATCATCTCGATGTGAGGGCGCAACTCGGCAACGTCTGATTCGCCGCTCATGGTGCTGGCCATCAGCACCATGCCGGCGCTCGACAACAATGCCCCGAGTCCGGCAAAACCCGCCAACAATCCGCAAAAGGGCAGCACGGTCCCCGAACGTCGTTCCCGTCCTTTAAGGCTATACAGCCCAAACAGCGCCACGCCAAACAACAGCATCAAATCCACATACAACACAAACCGCAGCACGACGTTGGCCGAGTCGCTCATCGATCATTTCACTTTGAAGGTGACGTTGCCGGTGATCGGGTGGGTGTCCGACGACACCGCGCGCCATTCGACCTTGTAGGTGCCGGCAGTCAAGGGGGTTGTCGGGGTGATTAACATGGTCTTCGGATCACTGCCGCCGCTGACTTTGGCCTTGACCGGCATCGGGGCGTGGGCCATGCCGGACATTTCGGTCATCAGCAGTTTGGCGCCAGAAAACTGGGTGACGAGGTTTTCGGAAAAGTGCAGCTCGATCTTGTCGGGCGGCGTACCTTCTGCGCCTTCCGCTGGGGTGGAGGCGAGCAGTTTGGGGTGCGCTTGAGCGAGGGTGCTCATGAGCAGGCCGCTGAGCAACGTGATAACGACGGCGGTGGGTTTGATGAGGCGCATGCAAGGTCCTTTACCGCTTGAAGCGGTTGTTGGTTTGAGGTGAGTCTGTTCAGAACCACAGCCGAACACCGAGCACCAGGCGTGTTTCGCTGCGGTCCTCGCCTTCGTCACTGGCGAAGTCGGTGGTGTTGCCGTAGGTGCGGTTCCAGGTCACGCCGACGTAGGGCGCGAATTCCCGACGGATTTCGTAGCGCAGGCGCAGGCCGGCTTCGGTGTTGGACAGCCCCGCGCCGATGCCCCGTTGCGGGTCGTTTTTGCCATAGGCGTTGAGTTCGACGGTTGGCTGCAGGATCAGCCGATTGGTCAGCAGGATGTCGTAGTCGCCTTCCAGCCGCACGGCGCTCTGGCCGCCTTCGCCGATGAAAGCCGTGGCTTCGGCCTCGAAGTTGTACAGCGCCATGCCTTGCACGCCGAACGCGGCCCAGGTTTGCGGGGCGCCGGGCTTGAAGTCCTGGCGCACGCCGCTGACGACGTCCCACCACGGGGAAATGGCGTGGCCCCACAGGGCCTGGATTTCCGCATCCTCGGTCACGCCGTTGCTGCGTTCGCCTTCGGAGCGCAGCCACAGGCGATCGATGTCACCGCCGACCCAGCCGGACAAATCCCAGGCCAGGGTGCTGCCGTCATCGGCGTCCTGCCATTCCAGTTTGTCGGCGAGGAAGAATGAATTGAGCGTGCTGTCATGTACGTGGTGACCGGCGGGATCGGCATACACGGCAGCGCGATCGGCATCGGTCAGCACCGGGATCGGTGTGCGACTTTCGCTGGGGGCGGCGGGCTGCATCTGGCCCTCGTCCATGCTTTGCATCTGACTGTGGTCCATCTGGCTGTGATCCATGCCTTGCATGTCATCGCTGGCGGCCATCGCCGTCGAGGTCGCGAGTGCGAAAAAAACCGGGGTGAATCGAATCATGGGGTGCGCCTCATTCTTCCACGCGAACTTCACGGAACATGCCCATTTCCATGTGGTACAGGAGATGGCAGTGATAGGCCCAGCGGCCGAGCGCATCGGCGGTGACCCGATAGCTGCGCCGGGAGCCCGGTGGCATGTCGATGGTGTGTTTGCGCACCATGAACTGGCCGTTCTCGTCTTCGAGGTCGCTCCACAAACCATGCAGGTGGATGGGGTGCATCATCATCGTGTCGTTGACCAGCACGATCCGCAGCCGCTCGCCGTACTTGAGGCGCAGAGGTTCTGCATCAGAGAACTTCACGCCGTTGAACGACCAGGCGAATTTTTCCATGTGCCCGGTCAGGTGCAGTTCCAGGGTGCGGCCGGGCTCGCGGCCGTCCGGGTCTTCGAAGGTGCTGCGCAAGTCGGAATAGGTGAGCACACGGCGACCGTTGTTGCGCAGGCCCATGCCGGGATCGTCGAGTTTCGGTGAGGTGGACATGGCTTGCATGTCCACCAGCGGGTTGTCGGTTTCCGAGGCCGGGTGGGACTGCATGCCGGGCATGTCGCCCATGGCCATGTTGCCGTGATCCATGCCCGCCATGCTGCCGTGGTCCATGCCGGCCATACCCATGCCGGCCATGCCCATGTCATCCATGGTCACCAGCGGGCGCGGGTCCAGTGGCGGCAGCGGCGCAATCAGTCCCGCTTTTACCGCCAGGGTGCCGCGTGCGAATCCGGTGCGATCCATCGCCTGGGCGAACAGGGTGTAGGCCGCTTCGATCGGTTCGACGATGACGTCGAAGGTTTCCGCCACGGCAATGCGAAACTCGTCGACGCTCACCGGTTTGACGTGCAGGCCATCGGCGGCGACCACGGTCATTTTCAGGCCGGGGATGCGCACGTCGAAGTAGGTCATGGACGAGCCGTTGATGAAGCGCAGCCGCAGCTTTTCCCCCGGGCGGAATACCCCGGTCCAGTTCATGTCCGGCGCCTGGCCGTTCAGCAGGTAGGTGTAAGTGGCGCCGCCGACGTCCGCCAGGTCGGTGGGGTTCATCTTCATCTCGGCCCACATCTTGCGGTCGGCGACGGTCGGCCCCCAGCCTTTTTCGCTGACGTCGTGGATGAAGTCGCCCACGGTGCGTTTGTTGAAGTTGTAGTAATCGGACTGCTTTTTCAGGGTCTTCATCAGGCCGACCGGGTCTTCGTCGGTCCAGTCGCTGAGCATCACCACGTAGTCGCGGTCGTACTGGAACGGCTCCGGGTCTTTGGCGTCGATCACCAGCGGGCCGTAGACGCCGGATTGCTCCTGAAAGCCCGAATGGCTGTGATACCAGTAGGTGCCGTTCTGTCGCACGGTGAACTGGTAGACGTACATGCCGCCCGGCTCGATGCCCTTGAAACTCAGCCCCGGCACGCCGTCCATGTTGGTCGGCAGCAAGATGCCGTGCCAGTGAATGGAGGTGCTGTCCTTGAGTTTGTTGCGCACCCGCAGCGTCACCGTATCGCCTTCACGCCAGCGCAGCAGCGGGCCGGGGATGCCGCCGTTGATGGTCATCGCGGTGCGTGGGCTGCCGCTGAAGTTGGCCGGGGATTCGCCGATGTACAGGTCGAAATCGTGACCGGCCAACACCTGCGGTTCGCCGGGACTGCTGATCGCCCAGACCGGCGTGCGCCATAACCCGAGGCCGCCGAAGAGCCCGCCGATGGCCAGGCCTTTGACGAAGGTGCGTCTTGAAGTGTGGGAGTGCATGCCGTTTGTTCCGCCCGTCAGCCTGTTGAACTTGTCGACGAGGCTAACGGGCGGTGCCTTTCAGCAGGCTGAGGCGGGGATTACAGTTTTGACAGGTTGGGGCGTTGCTTACTGGCGCGAAGTGGTCTTTTCCCTCGAGGCCACGGTATCGCTGCCGCAGTTGATGTAGGAAGACGACTTCAACCAGCGCTGGTCCGGGTAGTAGGAAAACAGCAACTGCCCGTCCTTCATCGAATCGATCAGTCGATGGGCAATCGCCGGTCTGACGGCCGGGCAACCCAGGCTGCGGCCGATCCGGCCATTCGCGCGGGCCAGCACCGGGCTGACATAGGGCGCGCCGTGAATGACGATGGCCCGGTCAAAGGCGTTATCGTTGAAGCCGGGCTCCAGGCCTTCCATGCGCAGCGAGTAACCGTTCTGGCCGAGGTAGCTCTCTTGTGTGCGGAACAGGCCGAGGCTGGTGGCGTGGCTTTCATTCTGGTTGGAGAACAGCGTGGCCATGTTTTCACCGCTGTTGCGGCCATGGGCGACCAGTTCGTGAAACAGCAACTTGCGCCGTTTAAGGTCGAAGACCCACAGGCGTTGTTCGGTCGAAGGCAGGGAATAATCGATCACCGCCAGTCTTTGGGCGGGGGCGACACCTTGGGCGCGGCTGCATTGGGTTGCGCGAACCGCCAGGGCAATCACTTTGGCGTCGGCGCCTGGAGCTGCTTTGACCAGCGCGTTTTCAAGCGAATCGGCGTAGGCTGACGTTACTGAAAGGCACGTCAGTAAAATGGCAAACAAAGGGCCAAAGCGGTTGAGCGCCATAGTCGGGTCTCATCATGATAATTTCGAGTCTAGCTGGCAGCGAGTAGAAAGCTAGCCGTTTGAAACGGGTGATTAAGGATTATCCATGGTGCAATTAACAAGGTCATTCGTCATAAGCCGCATATTTTTTATGGGCTTTCTGATCAGCGGTGCGGCGTTTGGGCAAACTTCGCCGATTGAGCCGGTATCTGCAGCAAGCAGCACAATCGATGCCGCAGCGCCCGACGATGCGGTCGGCCAGGCGATTCAGGCAACACTGGAACCGCTGCGTTCGGCCTTTCCGCCGTTGCTCACTTCCCGGCGCTATCAGCGCGTGGATGTCAGCCGGGTGGTGCTGGATTTCTATATGCATCGCAACTATCGCGCCGCGTGGACAGATGAACGTGACGTGGCCCAGTTACTCAAGAGCCTTGAAGACACCCGGATCGACGGCCTGAATCCGGCGGATTTCCGCATCTCCGAACTGGCTCAGGCCCATGAATCGCTGGTAGTGGCCATGCCTTCCACGGCGCAACGGGCGATGTTCGACATGGCGGCGACCCGCACGTTCATCACCGCGCTGCTGCAACTGCGGCGGGGCAAGGTCGATCCGTCGCGGCTGGACATTCACTGGAATTTCGAGCCTTCCGGCGGTGATGCCCGCGAAGACATGAACAACCTGTTCGCCGCCCTCGATGCCCATGACGTGGCGCGTGCCTTTGCCGAGGCGCCTCCTCAGGAAGAGATTTACCGCAACTTGCGTGAGGGCCTGGCCCGGTTGCGCCAGGTTCGTGATGCGGGCGGCTGGCCGAAAGTCACCGAAGGGCAATCGCTCAAGCCCGGCATGGACGGGGCGGCTGTCGCACAATTGCGTGCGCGTCTGGTGGCGGGCGGATACCTGGACCCGCAGCTGTCGAAAAAGGCCGGTTACGACGATAAGGTCATTGCCGCGGTGAAGAAGTATCAGACCGAGCAATACCTGGGTGCCGATGGCGTGGCGGGGGCGGCGACGCTGGCGGCACTGAACGTGCCGGTCGAGGCGCGGATCGATCAGGTGCGGGTCAACATGGAGCGCGCCCGGTGGCTGTTGTACAAGCTTCAGGGCACGTTCGTGATCGTCGATATCGCCGGATACAAGGTGGCGATGTACCGCGACGGTCTGCCGATCTGGCGTTCGCGGGTGCAAGTCGGTAAACCGGTGCGCAGCACGCCGGTGTTCCAGGCCGAAATCACCTACATCACGTTCAACCCGACCTGGACCGTGCCGCCGACCATTCTCAAGCAGGACGTGATTCCAAAAGTCCAGAACGATCCGGGCTATCTGGAGGCCAACCGGATTCGCGTGCTTGATCGCGAAGGCAATGTGCTCGATCCGTCGAGCGTTGACTGGAGCAACCCGCGAGGCATCCACCTGCGTCAGGATGCCGGGCCCGACAGTTCGCTGGGGCAGGTGGCGATCCGCTTCCCCAACGACTATTCGATTTACCTGCATGACACGCCGCACCGCGAACTGTTTGCCAAAACGGTTCGGGCCACCAGTTCAGGCTGCATCCGCGTGGAAAACCCATTGCAACTGGTCGAGTTGTTGTTCAACGACCCGGTGCGCTGGAACAGCGCCGGCATTCAGAAGCAGTTGGCCAATGGCAGGACCGAGAACATCCAGCTACCGGTGAAAGTGCCGGTGCTGTTGGCTTACTGGACCGTGGACCTGAGCAAGGACGGGCGGGTGACGTTCAAGCCTGACATCTATGATTACGATGCCAGGGTGCTGCAGGGCTTGAGTCAGCCTGTGAAGTTGCCCGCTCTGGACTTGCGTCGAGCAGAGGTACCGCTGGTGGTGAAGGGACAGAACCAACAGTAATGAATAGACGCGGACACTGTAGGAGCGAGCTTGCTCGCGATGGACGTTAACGATAACGCGTGTTGTCTGGATGAACGCGTCGCCCTCAGGTCCATCGCGAGCAAGCTCGCTCCTACAAGGAAGGGCGGTATTCAGCTCCCCCCTAAAGCGCCAGCCCTTGTTGCACGACTAAAAGCAGATCGCTTTCCGTCAGCGCCACCGCATCCAGCTGCGCTGTGGCCTGCTCGATCGTTTGTAGCCACCAGTGTGTTTCACCGTGTTCGTCCACGGTACGCAACAGGGCGAATTCGTTGCCTTGGGAGTGAATCTCGACCCGCCCATCGCCATCTGCAGTGAAGCGTGCAACCGGGTCAAAGGTGAGGCTGTGCTCGTTGCCGGCAATCACCAACTGGTCGATGGCGTAGTTGTAAGCGTCGCCATTGGGGTGACTCTCGAACACGTGGGTGGGGTTGCGCCGCAGGACCAGGCCCGCTTCGGTCAGGGGCAGCAGCCAGGTTTCTATCCGTTGATACAGTTCGTAGACCTGGCTCGGCCAGGCATCGATCGCCTGATCCGCGCTGGTCAGCCGTGTCTGTTTCAATTTTGCCGCGAGCTCGTCTGCCTTGCTCATGTCGATTCCCTGTGTGGAGTTCAGACTAATCGTAGCTCGTTGATGCGGGGGGCGCGCTTGCCTTGGGTCATGTTTGCGGCACATGCAGGGTGCAGGCGCTGTGCTTGGGCAGCACCCCCGGGCAGGTGTGATACCGCTGGGCAAGTGGCCACCCATTTATCATGGATAACCCCGTAAACTACGGCCCATAAAGATTGAGGGCTTTGGGTCGGTGCCCATGCCTTGCCCCCGACAGGATGAACTTTTGCCCACTCGCTTTAACGACCCGGACCACGCCCCTGGCGTCGCATTGAAACGCATACCGCTGCGCAAGGCCGCGGTGTTGTTCATTGCCACGGTGTGTCTGTGCCTGTGCGGTTTGCTCTACCTGCAACTGGAACAGTCCCGTCGCCATGATCTGAGCCTGGCGCAAGTGGCGTCTTCGAACCTGACGCGGGCCATGGCGCAGCAAGCCGAAGACACCTTCATGAAGGCCGACCTGGTGCTGACCAGTCTGGTGGACTGGATTCAGGTCGACGGTTTCGGCCCGGACCAACAACCACGCTTGCAGCAGACCTTCGCCCGGCGGGTGCTGGCGCTGGATCAGTTGCACGGCATCCTGCTGTTCGACCAGAAGGGCCAGTGGGTGGTGACCTCGTTTGAGAACCTGCCCCGGGGTGCCGGGGTCGCGGATCGCGAGTACTTCAAGTATCACCAGCAGAACGTATCGTCGGTGGCGCACATCGGCCCGGCCATCCGCAGCCGGGAAAACGGCGAGTGGATCATTCCGGTTTCCAAACGGGTCAACGACAGGAACGGGCATTTCCAGGGCGTGTTGCTGGCCGGCATCAAGATGTCGTACTTCGACCAGTTCTTCAAAAGTTTCAGCCTCGACGACAACGGCTCGATGTTTCTCGGCCTGACCGATGGCACGCTGTTGGCGCGTCGACCTTTTGTAGAGGCGCAGATCGGCGTGTCGCTGGCCCAGGGCGAGATTTTCCAGAAGTTCCTGCCACTGGCCACCTCCGGCAATGCGATGTTCACGTCCATCATCGATGGTGTGACACGCCTGTACGGTTACCGCCAGCTGGAGGCGTATCCGCTGGTAGTAGCCGCTGCGTCGTCCACGGAGACCATTCTCGCGGGCTGGTACGACACGGCGTTTCGCTCCAGTCTTATCGTTGCCCTGGTGTTGCTGGTCGTGGGTTTGTTCGGGTGGGTGTTCCTGTATCAGGTGCGTGTTGGCGAGCGGGTCGAGTCGGATTTGCGCAGGGCCCAGCAAGCGCTGGAGCTGATCGCCACCCACGACAGCCTGACCGGGCTGGCCAACCGCCGATTGTTCGAGCGGGCGCTGGGCATCGAGTTCGGGCGCGGCGCCCGGCAGGCCAGCCCCTTGAGCCTGATCATGCTCGATATCGATTACTTCAAGCGCTACAACGATACCTACGGCCATGTGGTGGGGGATCACTGCCTGGCCGAAGTGGCACGCGCGTTGAAGAGTTGTTGCCACCGCAAGGCCGATCTGGCGGTGCGTTACGGCGGTGAAGAGTTTGCGGTGTTGCTGCCGGACACCGACATCCACGGTGCCATGACGATTGCCGAGCAGATCCGCCGCAGCGTCATTGACAAGAGCATCAGTCACACCGGCTCGCCCAATGGCTACGTAACGGTCAGTCTGGGTTGCTATTCGTTCGTGCCGTCGGGGCGTGACAGCATGGACGTGTTTGTCGAGCGGGCGGATGCGGCGTTGTATCAGGCCAAGCATTCGGGGCGAAACCGCGTGGCCACGTTGTCGATGGCCGGTGGTGTCGAGGCGTTGATGCGTTCCGATCGTTGAAGTGCTTTTCCTGCCGGTGGTCCGCCTCCCGGGCCTGGCTGAATTGATCGTCTAGAGTTCCGTTAGCGCTGCCGAACCCGGCAGGCTCCCCCTCGCACGGACGATCGCCAACATGTTGATACCCCAAGCGTTGACAGCCGTTGCTCTGACCGTCGCAGCCGCTGCCATCTTCCCGCTGGCCAGCCACGCGCAATCGAAAATCACTGCCGCAGAAGCTCACGCGATCGGCGTGGATGCCTACATCTATTTTTACCCGCTGCTGAGCATGGACATTACCCGCAAGCAGTTCACCAACATCGAACCGGGCAAGGAATTCGGCAAAGGCCCGATGAACATGTTTGTGAGTGTGCCGCAGTATCCGCCGGCCGAGTTCAAAGGGGTGGTGCGGGCTAATTTCGACACCTTGTATTCGATTGCCTGGCTGGACTTGACCAAGGAACCGCTGGTGATCGCCGCGCCGGATACCGACGGGCGCTTCTACCTGTTACCGATGCTGGATATGTGGACTGATGTGTTCGCTTCGCCGGGCTGGCGCACCACGGGCACCGAGGCCGGGCAATTTTTGGTGACGCCACCGGGGTGGACCGGCACGGTGCCCGCCGGGATGAGTCACCTGCCGGCACCCACGCCCTTTGTCTGGATCATCGGCCGAACCAAGACCGACGGTGCGGCGGATTACGCGGCGGTGCACAAGATCCAGGCCGGCTACACGGTGACGCCGTTGTCCCGCTTGGGCAAGGAGCCTGAAGCCGTCACCGTGAAGGTCGACCCGGCGGTGGACATGAAAACGCCGCCGAAGATTCAGGTCGATTCCATGTCGGCTGCCAATTACTTCACTTACGCGGCTGACCTGCTGAAGGTGAACCCGCCGCACAGCACCGACCAGCCAATGCTGGCGCAGATCAAGCGTATCGGCATCGAAGCCGGCAAGCCGTTCGACATGGACGCGCTGGACCCGCAGATCCGGGCCGCGCTGCAAACGGTGCCGCAGGATGCGCAGGCCTTGATGACCTGGAAAGTGCCGACCCTGGCGCGGGAGGTCAATGGCTGGTCGATGAACACCGACACCATGGGCGTCTACGGCAACTACTACCTTAAGCGCGCCATCGTTACGCAGATGGGGCTCGGTGCCAACCTGCCCGAGGATGCGATTTATCCGTTGAACATCGGCGACAGTGACGGCAAGCCGCTCGAGGGTGCAAACAAGTACGTGCTGCATTTCAACAAGGGCGAGGCGCCGCCGGTGAACGCCTTCTGGTCGATCACCCTGTATGACCCGGAAGGTTTCCAGGTCGGCAACTCGCTCAATCGTTTTGCGGTCAGTAGCTGGATGCCGTTCAAGGCCAACGCCGATGGCTCGCTGGACCTCTATTTCCAGAACGAAAGCCCCGGCAAGGATCTGGAGGCCAACTGGCTGCCGGCGCCCAAAGGCCCGTTCAACCTGACGATGCGTTTGTACGGCCCGAAAGCCGAGGCGCTGAATGGCCAATGGAACCCGCCGGCGGTCAAGCCGATGTAAGCCCCTGGCGACAAAAAACAGCCAATGACTGCACGTCATCGGCTGCTTTTGCCTGTCCAGCTGCCCGTCCCGCCGCCAGCACCGCCGGTTCCACCTCCGGGGGCGCCGGTTCCACCACCCGCGCCGCTACCCGGACCATTGACGCCGGTGCTGCCGATTGACGAGCCGGGGCCATGACTGCGGCTGTAGTCACCCGAGGGTGCGCTGGGTCGGTTGTTGTCTGGCCGCATGGTTGGGTTGCGGGTGGCGCCCGATGTCGTACCGGGCGTGCCATTGCCATTGCCGGACGCCGCCAACGTGGCCAGGGGCGTGGCCAGGGGCGTTGCCGACAACAATCCCGCCAAGAGCAGCGAAGTCATTCTGATGTTCATCATGGTCGTCTCCAGGGATGAGTCGTTACCTGATGCTGGTGTGTAGGGCTGCGCAAGCGCAGTAGAGTTTTTTCATTTCCGGTGATTGGCTAAATCAATTGTCGGCGGCAGTGCTTGATCCCGTATACATAGCGGCCACTGGCGGAGTAATCCGCCGCTTGCGTGCAAAAGGATTGAGCGATGAGCGAGCCATGCCTGACTGACCGTGCTTTGTATCTGCGACGCCTGGGCTTCGACGCACCTCCGGCACCGACCCTGGAAACCTTGCGCCAACTGCAACTGCGCCATACCGGCGTTTTCCCGTTTGAAAACCTCACCACATTATCCGGCGATCCGGTGCTGATCGACTTGCCGTCCATCGAGCAGAAGGTCTTGCATGACGGTCGTGGCGGTTACTGCTACGAACTCAACAACCTGTTCCTGGCCTTGCTTCAAGCGCTGGGTTTCGACGCCCGTGCCATCAGCGGCCGGGTGGTGATGGGCCAGCCGGAGGGCGCCTGGACTGCCCGGACCCATCGCTTGAGCCTGGTCATCATCGATGACGTGCGCTACATCACCGACGTCGGCTTCGGCGGCATGGTACCGACCGCGCCCCTGTTGCTCGATTCCCGCGCCGAACAACTCACCCCTCACGAGCCGTATCGCATCGACCTGCACGTCGACGGCTTTACCCTGCGCGCCAACGTTGCGGGGGAATGGCGAGCGATGTACATCTTCGACCTGCAACGCCAGGAGGATATCGATTTTGCCGTGGGCAACTGGTACGTCTCGACCCACCCCGAGTCGGCTTTCGCCGAGCAATTGATGGTGGCGCGCACCGGGGAGGGGTGGCGGCGTACGCTCAACAACGGCAACTTCGCGATCCACCGGATTGGCCACGACAGCGAGCGGCGGCAGGTGACGGATGTGCAGGAATTGATCGGCCTGCTGGGCAGCGAGTTCGGCATTCGCGTACCGGAACAGGCGCAATTGGTGCGGACACTGGAACGATTGATCGCAGCGCCGCAATAGCGGGCTGATCGTAGACATCACCAAGGGCTGATCCGATTGATCGGCCCTTGGTGTTTCAGGGCCGAATACCCGGCTCCATCACCCGTTGAATTTCGCGCAAGGCCTCTGCCAGTTTCTGCTCCAGGCCCTTGAGTTCGGCAGGGGTGAGGGTTGGTTTCAGTTGTGTGGTCTTGCCTTCGTTGAGCAGGGCCCGGCGCAACGTATTGTTGATCGCCGTCTGGTAGCCGTACCCCTCGTTTTCTGCCAGTGCGCGGGCGGCTTCGATGACAGCGTCATCGAGCATGATGGTAATGCGGGTCTTGCCTTTGGCGGGCACCACGGCCCCGCGCCTGGCGTTGCTGAAATCGTATTCGTCTTTCATCGGTCATGCCTCCAGGTACTGACGGCGCTCGCTTTTGGTGGCGATGCGCGCGGAAATGATTCGAACGAAATCCGGATCGCGATGGGTGTACGCGACGACCAGCAATCGACCTTTGGCATCCAGCCCCAGGGTGATCCAGCGTTGTTCATCATGGTGGTTGTCCTCGATGGTCAGCGCCCGTTCGTCATGGAATACCGGTTCAGTCTCTGCGAGGCTGATGCCTTGGTGCTTGAGTTTGTTGGCTGCGTTCTTTGCCTTGTGGAACTGAATCTCGAATGACTTCATTATGCATACTTTATATGTATATGAAAGGGGCAGGCCTTACCGATGGTCGCCAGGAATTCGAAAGACTAGCCAGCACCCGTGTCTGGACAGGGAGGGATGTATTTCAAGGTTTTTTGGCGGGGCCTGGAGGGTGGGTAGCAGGTGGAAATGGACAGGTATCCATTTTGTGACTGATAAGTTGTATACAACTCTATAGACATTTGTCCTGACTATTGCATACAGTGTGCGAATAACAAAAACCAGGGAACCCCCTACCATGAAAACGCCCCATGTTTCACACCAACGGCCCGAGGACGAAAATCTTGGGATCGGCGCGAATATGGCTTATGGCCTGCAACATGTTCTGACCATGTATGGCGGTATTGTCGCGGTGCCATTGATCATCGGCCAGGCGGCCGGGCTCTCGCCGGCGGACATCGGTTTGTTGATTGCTGCTTCATTGTTTGCGGGGGGGCTGGCAACACTGCTGCAAACCCTGGGCTTACCGTTTTTTGGTTGTCAATTGCCGCTGGTGCAGGGCGTGTCCTTCTCTGGTGTCGCGACCATGGTGGCGATTGTCAGCAGTGGCGGGGAGGGCGGGTTTCAGTCGGTGTTGGGTGCGGTGATAGCGGCGTCCCTGATCGGGTTGCTGATAACCCCGGTGTTCTCGCGTATCACCAGGTTCTTCCCGCCGCTGGTGACCGGGATCGTGATTACCACCATCGGCCTGACGCTGATGCCGGTAGCCGCGCGCTGGGCTATGGGCGGCAACAGCCACGCGCCGGAATTCGGCAGCATGGCGAACATCGGTCTGGCGGCGGTAACGCTGGTGCTGGTACTGCTGCTGAGCAAGATCGGCAGTGCGACCATCTCCCGCCTGTCGATTCTGCTGGCCATGGTCATCGGTACGGTGATCGCGGTGTTCCTCGGCATGGCGGATTTCTCGTCTGTAACCCAGGGCCCGATGTTCGGCTTCCCGACGCCGTTCCATTTCGGCATGCCGACCTTTCACTTCGCTGCGATCCTGTCGATGTGCATCGTGGTGATGGTGACGCTGGTGGAAACTTCGGCGGATATTCTGGCCGTCGGTGAGATCATCGGCACCAAGGTCGATTCCAGGCGCCTGGGCAACGGTCTGCGTGCCGACATGCTGTCGAGCATGTTCGCGCCGATCTTCGGATCCTTCACCCAGAGCGCTTTCGCCCAGAACGTCGGCCTGGTGGCGGTCACCGGCATCAAGAGCCGCTACGTGGTGGCCACTGGCGGTCTGTTCCTGGTGATCCTCGGCCTGCTGCCGTTCATGGGCCGGGTTATCGCCGCCGTGCCGACCTCGGTACTGGGTGGCGCCGGCATCGTGCTGTTCGGCACCGTCGCGGCCAGCGGCATTCGGACCTTGTCCAAGGTCGACTACCGCAACAACGTCAATCTGATCATTGTCGCCACCTCCATCGGCTTCGGCATGATCCCGATCGCGGTGCCGAACTTCTACGATCACTTCCCAAGCTGGTTCGCGACCATTTTCCATTCGGGCATCAGCTCGTCAGCGATCATGGCTATCGTGCTGAACCTGACCTTCAACCATCTCACCGCCGGTAACTCTGACCAGCAATCGGTGTTTGCGGCCGGTACCGAGCGGGTGCTGCGTTATCAGGATCTGGCGGCGTTGCGCGAAGGGGACTACTTCAGCGACGGTAAACTGCACGATTGCGACGGCAAGGAGATTCCGGTGCTGGAATCGGAACACGGCGTGGCAGAACCACGGGCGGTGCACGCGAAAAGCAGTGAGCATGTCTAAAGGCCGGTAGATCAAAAGATCGCAGCCTGCGGCAGCTCCTACATGGAGCTGCCGCAGGCTGCGATCTTTTGACTTTATGAAAAACTACAAAAAAGCCCCTGATCCTTTCGATACCCCATGAACAGGGCCGCAGCATGTGTGATCGCTCGGAAAAGTCGTTCAAAACGGTCGATTTGTGACTATAAAACTAATCGGTCACAAGTTGTCAGTCTTCGATAGGGTGAGTAAGCTGTGCTCATGAATCAGCCATCAAAATCTTCATCTTCGCCCAGCCCCCGTGGCCCAGCCGATCACGACATTCGAGACCAGATTGTCGCGGCGGCCAATGAACATTTCAGTCAGTACGGCTACGGCAAAACCACGGTTTCCGACCTGGCAAAGGCCATCGGGTTTTCAAAGGCCTACATCTACAAATTTTTTGATTCCAAGCAGGCGATCGGTGAAGCCATCTGCGCAAATTGTCTGGCAGAAATCGTCGCGGCTGTGGAGCAGGCAATCAATGTAGAAGACCTGTCGCCGACGGAGCGCTTTCGACGCTTGGTCAAAACTGTGATCGCCACAGGTGTGAATCTGTTCTTCAACGACCGAAAGCTGTATGACATTGCAGCGTTCGCGGCGTCGGAAAGCTGGCCCAGTTCGCAGGTTTATGACGCACAGATCAAACACTTCGTGTTGCAAATCGTGCGGGAAGGGCGAGAAATTGGCGAATTTGAACGCAAGACTCCACTGGACGAGACAGTAGAAGCGATACATCTCGCGCTGCGGCCATTCGTCAATCCTTTGCTGCTGCAGTACAACCTCGATTTCGTCGAGGAAGCGCCCACGCTCACCTCCAACCTCATCTTGCGTAGCCTCATGCCTTGACCCTCGGCTAAAGGTTTACGGCATACCCGGGTAAGCACCAGATCATCAAAACGGCTTTTCACTTTGCCCTTCTTCTCATCCGTCGAAGGGCATTTTATTTATCTGCTTTGTGACTATTGACTGAATTGGTCACATGAATAAGTATGGGGATGCGTCGCTTCTACTGTTTCATCTCAGTGATACCCATAGAGTTCAAACAATGAAAACAATATTGCTCAAGAGCCCATTGGGCCTTGCTGTCGTGCTCGCATCCTCAAACGTTTTTGCAAGCGGCTTCGCTCTCAATGAACAAAGCATCAGTGGGATGGGATCCGGGTTTGCCGGTCGCGCCTCCTCCGCTGAAGATGCGAGCACGGTCTTCGGTAATCCCGCGGGAATGTCTCGCTTGAAAAGAGAGCAGGTCAGCGTGGGGGCGGCGACTCTTTTCGCCAAGTCCGACATAAGCCAAACCCGCAGTACATTCGGAGGCCAGGAAGACGGCGACATGGTTCCAACCACCACGGTACCTATGGGGTACTACGTCAAACCTATCGATGAGCATTGGGCGTTTGGTGTGGGTTTTTATGTACCTTTCGGTCTGATGACTGACTATGGCAGCGGTTTTGCCGGGCGTTACTACGCCAATAAAAGCGAGGTCACGACTTTTACGTTCCAGCCCACCATCAGCTATGCCTTTAACGACAAAGTTTCGATCGGGTTCGGTCCGACCATCAACCGTATCAGCGGTGAGCTGTCCGGTATGGTGCCCAACCCACTCAGTCCTGGTCGCAACGACGGAAAACTCAAAAGCTCTGGCGACGACACGGCCCTCGGTTTCAACGCCGGTATCCTGGTGCAGGCTACAGACCGAACCCGTTTGGGCATGACCTACCATTCCAGGGTCAGTTATCAATTGGATGCCAAGACCAAGGTCACTGACGGCATCTTTAGCGTGTTGGGGGTCAGCGGCCGGAGTTATGACGCTTCGCTGGATGTGGATACACCAGAGTCAGTGGATTTCTCGGTGACTCATCAGCTTGATAACGACTGGACCCTCTACTTGGGGAGCACCTGGACTCGCTGGAGTCGCTTCAAAGAGTTAACCATCGAGAACACAGGTTTACCCCCTGCGTTGAGCGGCGCGCTAGGCACCATTACCGAAGAACAGAATTGGCACGATACATGGGCTCACGCTATTGGTACGGCGTATCAACTGAACAACCAATGGGTACTTCGCGCAGGTTTGTCGGTTGATCAGTCGCCCACCAACAACACCAACCGGGGACCACGCATTCCTACAGGCGACCGGAAGGTTGTCAGCTTCGGTGCTGGCTGGACTCCGGCGGACAACGTCACGATCGATGTTGCTTATTCCTACCTGTGGGAGGAGAGCGTGCAGGTCAACGAAACCTCGCCGACCAGAGGTGCATACAGTGCCAAATACAAGAACAGTGCGAGCGGGCTCGGTACTTCTGTCAGTTACCGTTTCTAGTTGAGTACTGTTACACGATAACTGTCCGGTCGGGAGCACGCGTTGCCTCCCGACCTTTAAGAGCACATCTCGAGCCTTTCTGTAGTGCTACGTCACCTTATCAGGTCATCGTGTCGCAACAGGCTGGGCTTCAAGAGGTTGCCAGCCACCACCTAGCGACTTGAATGCCGCAACCGCCGCTCGTGCCGATTCCGTTCGTGCTTGCGCTCGGGCATCAGAAGCCTGCAGCATCGTCTCGTCGGCGTGCAGCACATCGATCAGGCTGGCCGTGCCTTTCTCATAGGCAATGAACGACGATTGGCGAGCCTGCGTCAGAGACGCCTCTCCCCCGGTGAGGATGGTTGCTTGAGCTTCCCGATTCACCAGGGCGGAGAGCGCGTTCTCGACATCCTCGGTGGCGCGCAGCACGGACTGACGGTAAGCGGCCAGGGTTTCGGCTTCCTGTCCCTTGGCTTGGTCGATTTGGGCGTTAATACGACCGAAGTCGAAGAGTCTCCAGCGTAGACCCAATACGCCCGCCGACTGGCTGGCGCCGCTGGTGAAAAGGTTGCCTGCGGATACAGCCGTGGCACTGCCCAGCAATGCGCTAAGGGAGAATTTCGGGTAGTACTCGGCAATCGCCTCCCCGATGCGTGCGTTTGAGGCGGCGAGACGGCGCTCAGCCACAATGAGATCTGGTCTGCGGCGCAGCAAATCGGCCGGCGTTCCCATCGCCTTCAACTGCGGTGCTACAGGAATGCTCCCCGCACTTGCCAGTTGCGTGCGGTGAGTGCCGGGTGGCGTGCCGAGCATCACATCCAGCGCATTCATGGCAGCATCCAGACCGGTCTGCAGGACCGGCACTGTCGCTTGGACCTGCGATAGCTCCCCCTCGGTCTGGAGAACCTGGTAGTTGGCGGCGAGCCCCTTGCTGTAGAGCAATTGGACTTTCTCTAGTAGCGCCTGCTGCGTTTTGACTTGCCGATTCGCAATGTCCAGCCGGGCCTGCAGTCCGCGGATAGTGATGTAGATATCAGCGGTCTGCGCGGCGATGGCCAGTCGTGTGGCAGCGGCGCCCGCCTGGGAAGCCTGGTACTCGGCCAGGGCAGCTTCGCGTGCGCGGCGCAATCCGCCAAAGACATCTGCCTCCCAGCTGGCATCGAGGTTGGCCTCGTAGGAACTTGCGTACCGATCATTGCCAGGCGTTGAGTTCAACACCTGGCCGAGCGGCGTCTCGATTGACTGGTAGGAGCGCGCGGCCTGTCCGTTGATGTTCCCTGAGGGGAGTAAAGCGGCATTTGCAGCACCTAGTCCGGCCCGCGCCTGCGTGACTCGCGCCGACGCCTGCGCCAGGTCCAGATTCTGCTCAAGCGCCTTGGAGATGAATTCGGTTAGCACTGGATCGCCAAAGCCTTCCCACCAGGCTGCAAGGTTGGTCGGCGTCGCTCCACGCCGCTGTTCGACAGAAGGCTGACCCAGGTAACGATCCGAAAGCGGAGCCTCTGGACGATGGTAGTCCGGACCGACCGCGCAACCTGCCAATAAGCCGGCGCTGACCAAAAGAGCAATGGGACGGAGGGGCGGCATTGAGATTCCTTCGATAGAGGATGTTTGTGACCATATTACGCAATAGTCACACTCTGTCAATTGAGGCGATTTGAGCAAATTTTTGGTTTTCCTCGTTGATAACGGCGGTTTCTGTGTTGAGCTTGAGACACTGGATGTTTCATGGTTTGTGACCATTGACACTTATAGTCACCTGGCTGAGAATATGACGCTCGTCCTATTTTTAAGTAAGGGAACCTATGCGCCGGCTTCGACCTTTCCCTATTGCCGCTTGCTTGTTGCCTCTCGTCCTGACGGCGTGCGGTGATTCATCCACCGTTGAAGATCCACGCACGCATGCCCCTTTGGTGAGGTCCACTGCTGTTCAGGCTTCGTCCGACGTCTCGCGTTCCTTCACTGGTGTAGTGGCTGCCCGCGTCCAGGGCGACCTTGGCTTTCGGGTATCAGGCAAGGTACTTGAGCGTCTGGTTGATACCGGTCAGACCGTTAAGCGTGGTCAGCCACTCATGCGCCTCGACCCAATCGACCTGGGGTTGCAGGCGCGAGCACAGCAAGAGTCGGTCATAGCGGCTCGGGCCCGAGCCAGGCAGACAGCCGATGACGAGGCGCGATACCGCAGTCTGGTTGCCGCAGGCGCTATTTCTGCATCGGCCTATGACCAGATCAAAGCCGCAGCCGATACGGCAAAGGCGCAGCTCAGCGCTGCAGACGCGCAGGCTGACGTTGCCCGTAATGCTTCTGGTTATGCGGTGCTGTTTGCGGATTCCGACGGCGTTGTGGTGGAGACGCTCGCCGAGCCAGGACAAGTTGTCAGCCCGGGACAGCCCGTGGTTCGACTGGCGCGGGCAGGGCAGCGCGAAGCGATCGTGCACCTGCCCGAGACGTTGCGCCCCGCAGCAGGATCCACCGCGCAGGCGACGCTTTATGGCAATGCCACGGATGCTGTTACAGCGAAGCTGAGGCTGCTTTCTGACTCGGCCGACCGAATGACACGTACCTTCGAGGCGCGGTATGTGCTTGACGGCGCGCTGGCCAATGCACCGATAGGTTCGACCGTCACGCTTCGGATCGCTGAGGGCACCACGCAAGGGCAGGGGCTGCAAGTACCGATTGCAGCCGTTTATGACCCAGGCCAAGGCACTGGCGTGTGGGTCATCGCCGGTACACCGGCGAAGGTGGCCTGGCGACCTGTACAAGTCCTGGGCTTGAGCGACGACACAGTGCGAGTCGCGGGCGACCTTAAAGTCGGCGAGCAGATCGTAGCGTTAGGCGCACATCTGTTGCGCGAAGGTGAAGAGGTGAGATTGCCTCAACAGGATGGCGTCAAAGTTGCCGGGGGTCGTCCATGAGCGAGGGGCGCTTCAATCTTTCCGCGATCGCCGTTCGTGAGCGCTCTATCACGGTGTTTCTGATCTTCCTGATTGCCGTTGCGGGCATCTTGTCGTTCTTTCAGCTGGGGCGTGCGGAAGATCCTCCGTTTACGGTCAAGCAGTTGACGGTCATTACCGCGTGGCCGGGCGCCACGGCACAGGAGATGCAGGATCAGGTAGCAGAGCCACTTGAAAAACGCCTGCAAGAACTGAAATGGTACGACCGCACGGAAACCTACACCCGTCCTGGCCTTGCTTTCACGATGGTGTCACTGCTCGATAGTACGCCGCCCTCGCAAGTGCAGGAGGAGTTCTATCAGGCGCGTAAAAAACTCGACGACGAGGCCAGGAAGCTGCCGGCGGGTGTCATCGGGCCAATGGTCAACGACGAGTTTTCGGACGTGACATTTGCGCTTTTCGCCCTGAAAGCCAAAGGCGAGCCGCAGCGACTGTTGGTGCGTGATGCAGAGTCGTTGCGCCAACAACTGTTGCATGTGCCGGGCGTGAAAAAGGTCAACATCATTGGGGAGCAGCCGGAACGTATCTTTGTTTCCTTTTCCCATGATCGGCTGGCCACCTTGGGCGTATCTCCTCAGGACATCTTTGCCGCGCTGAATAATCAAAACGTGCTCACGCCCGCCGGTTCGATCGAAACCAATGGGCCACAGGTCTTCCTCCGGCTGGATGGCGCCCTCGATAAGGTGCAAAAGATTCGTGACACACCCATTGCGGTTCAGGGGCGCACGCTCAAACTCGCCGACGTGGCGACGATCGAACGTGGGTATGAAGATCCGGCAACCTTTCTCGTGCGCAATAACGGTGAAGAAGCCTTGTTGCTGGGGATCGTGATGCGTGAGGGCTGGAACGGCCTTGACCTCGGCAAGGCGTTGGACGCGGAGACGGTCAAGATAAATGAAGGCATGCCTTTGGGCATGACGCTCTCCAAGGTCACCGATCAATCTGTAAATATCGATTCGGCCGTCGGCGAGTTCATGGTCAAATTCTTCGTCGCGCTGCTTGTGGTGATGCTTGTCTGCTTTCTCAGCATGGGCTGGCGGGTAGGCGTTGTGGTCGCTGCGGCTGTGCCATTGACGTTGGCCGTGGTGTTTGTGGTGATGGCGGCCACAGGAAAGAACTTTGACCGTATTACCCTCGGCTCGTTGATTCTGGCGCTCGGACTGCTGGTGGACGACGCCATCATCGCTATCGAAATGATGGTGGTGAAAATGGAAGAGGGCTACGACCGCATCAAAGCTTCCGCGTACGCCTGGAGTCATACCGCCGCGCCGATGCTTTCCGGTACGCTGGTGACGGCTATCGGCTTTATGCCCAACGGCTTCGCGCAATCGACAGCCGGCGAGTACACCAGCAACATGTTCTGGATCGTGGGCATTGCCCTGATTGCCTCCTGGGTGGTTGCGGTCGCTTTTACCCCATACCTGGGGGTGAAGATGTTGCCGAACATCAAGAAAGTCGAGGGTGGTCACGCGGCCATCTACAACACCCCTGGCTACAACCGCTTCCGCCAGGTTTTGACGCGAGTCATCGCTCGCAAATGGCTGGTGGCCGGCACTGTCATCGCTTCGTTTGTCGTGGCGATCCTCGGCATGAGCCTGGTCAAGAAGCAGTTCTTTCCTACCTCGGACCGTCCCGAGGTATTGATTGAAGTGCAAATGCCTTATGGAGCCTCCATTGAGCAGACCAGCGCCACCACCGCCAAGATAGAGACCTGGCTGCAAAAGCAGGCTGAGGCAAAGATCGTCACGGCCTATATCGGGCAAGGCGCGCCGCGCTTCTATCTGGCAATGGCGCCGGAACTCCCTGATCCGTCGTTCGCGAAGATTGTGGTGCTGACGGACAGCCAGGAGGCGCGCGAGACCCTCAAGTTCCGTATCCGCGAAGCGGCGGCCGAGGGACTTGCCCCAGAAGCGCGTGTCAGGGTGACTCAGCTTGTGTTCGGGCCGTACTCGCCATTCCCTGTTGCCTACCGGGTGATGGGACCTGATCCGTCAACGTTGCGCGAGATTGCGGGCCAGGTACAGGACGTGTTGCAGTCGAGCCCGATGATGAGAACCGTCAACACCGATTGGGGGCCGCTGACGCCGACGCTGCATTTTGCTCTGGATCAGGATCGCCTGGAGGCGGTGGGGTTGACGTCAAATTCAGTCGCGCAGCAATTGCAGTTCCTGCTGGCCGGAGTACCGATCACCGCGGTTCGTGAGGACATTCGTTCGGTGCAGGTGGTGGGTCGCGCAGCGGGTGATATCCGGCTCGATCCCGCCAAGATAGAAGGCTTTACGTTGGTAGGTACGGCGGGTCAGCGGATTCCGTTGTCCCAGGTGGGAGCGGTCGATGTGCGTATGGAAGATCCGGTCCTGCGGCGTCGTGACCGCACACCGACCATCACCGTGCGTGGTGACATTGCCGAAGGCTTGCAGCCACCGGACGTCTCGAGCGTGATCATGAAGGAGCTACAGCCGGTCATCGACAAGCTGCCTGGCGGATACCGGATTGAGCAGGCGGGTGCCATCGAGGAGTCGGGCAAGGCCGGTAAAGCGATGTTGCCGTTATTCCCGATCATGATTGCCATGACGCTGCTGGTCATCATTGTGCAGGTCCGTTCGATCTCGGCGATGATCATGGTGTTCCTCACCTCGCCACTGGGGTTGATTGGTGTGGTGCCGACACTGCTTATCTTCCAGCAGCCGTTTGGTATCAACGCTCTGGTCGGTCTAATCGCCCTTTCGGGCATTTTGATGCGCAATACGCTGATTCTGATTGGGCAAATCCATCACAACGCGCAAGAAGGGCTGGACCCGTTTCATGCAGTGGTCGAAGCCACGGTACAACGTGCCCGCCCGGTACTGCTGACAGCACTGGCGGCAATCCTGGCATTCATTCCGCTGACACACTCCGTCTTCTGGGGGACGCTGGCCTACACGCTGATCGGAGGCACGTTCGTCGGAACCATCATGACGCTGGTGTTCCTGCCAGCGATGTACGCCATCTGGTTCAAGATCCGTCCTGACAATACGGGTCAAACTGAAACAGCGAATAAGCAAGCAAGCCTGGTGGATAGGACGCCACCCCGTCCTCTCGCCGCTCACCTGACCACAAAACTTTAGCCGTAGGTCATATCCGACGGAACGCCAAAACGGAAAAGCCCGCCTGAGAAGGCCAATGCTGATTCTTTGTAGGAGCGAGCTTGCTCGCGATGGACTCAAGAGCGCCGCGTTTAGCCAGCAAATACGCGTCATCGTTAACGACCATCGCGAGCAAGCTCGCTCCTACAAAGAATCAGCATTGCGCCAGAAGGCGGGTTTTTCGGAGGGTGGTTCATAGGTGCGCAACCTGAGCGCTGTCTTATGAAGAAGTACTAATTTATGATGCCGCATTGATAAATCTGGAAACGGCATCATGAGTACACGTTCCGATCTCCTGACCAGCGCTGAGATTCTGTTGCGTACCAAGGGCTACGCAGCCTTCAGCTATGCCGATCTGGCGGAAGACATCGGTATCAAGAAGGCGAGTATTCACCACCACTTTCCCACCAAGGAAAGTCTGGCGATTGCCATCGTTGAGAGTTATCTGTTCCGGTTCAAGAATCAGCTGGAATGCATCAATGATGAAAATACCGGCATTATCGATCGGCTCAATGCCTTCGCCTTGATGTTCGCGCAAAGCAGTAAAAACGCGATGCTTCCGCTCTGCGGCGCCCTGGCGGCGGAATTGCTGGCTTTGCCTGAAAGCCTGAAGGAATTGACGCGGGACTTTTTCGAAATCCATCTCAATTGGCTTCAGGCCACTATCGCACTGGGCCAAGCGGCAGGGGAACTCAAAGCCGAACTGGACGGCGTGAAGGTTGCCAGGTTCATCTTGAATACGTTGGAAGGTGGCAGCTTTGTATCTTGGGCGCTGAGCGACAATTACGAACAGTTTTCAGGATTTGATTTCATTTTAGATGGACTTCGGGTTACCGAAACGCATCACTGAGGTTCGATCAGCCTTTTTCTGCGTCATAAAACGACCGATTCTGCCCCTGCTGGCTCGGTCCGTTTTCCCGCCTCGTAAGTGGTTTCAGCCGCTCAGCTCACACTCTCTGAATTCTTTTTGCGCGCACTCAATCTGACGAGCGTACGTCTAGTCTCGCGTTTGGGCTGCGGATACCTACCCATGTCTACACTTCCGGTGTGTGACCAGAAGTACAAGATTAAGTAGAAATTACTGCATTGTTATCGCAGTTATCCCTATTCAGGAAAACTCTGTCGAAGCTGTTTTTTTTGGAGGTGATTGGTTAGAAGAACAATCCATTGATAGTCAACCTACTAGTTGGTAGGCTTGTTTCTCTTCCGGGCCGAACGCCCGGTCCATCCGAAGAGGAACGAACACATGAGCAACAACCTGAATGGTATCGATGTCGCCGCACTCCAGCAGTTTGCCCAAGGCGTTGCTGAGGATGCGACCAAGCGCCACGCGAGCTTCAACGTCAAGACTCAGTGGAAAGGCCAGACTCGCTCTGTGGCCAAAGTCAATCGCTACAGTCTGGCCGGTGAAACCTATTCGCGGGATTTCGAAATCGTCGCCGATGAGCCTAATGAATTGCTGGGCCAAAACACTGCGCCTAACCCTCAAGAGCTGCTGATGGCCGCTCTCAACGCCTGCATGTCGGTCGGTTATGCCGCCAATGCCGCGATGATGGGGATCAAGATTCACAGCCTGGAAATCGAGACTGACGGCACCCTCGACCTGCGTGGCTTCCTGGGCATCGACGAAAGCGTCAACCCCGGCTACGACGAAGTGAGTGTTGTGATTCGCCTGCATACCGACGCCTCCCGTGAGCGTGTTGAAGAGCTGCACAACGTGGTGCTCAAAACCTCTGTCAACTACGCCAATTTTTCGAAAGCTATCCGTATGGTGCCGACCCTGGAAGTGCGTGAGGGCTGATTCGCTCGTTTCAAAGAGATTCAAACCTTGCGTGCACCAGCAGGCAGCCAGCCGCCTTGGTGCCGACCCTAATTAGTTCTGGATAACCGGAGTCTGCAATGAACGATTTTTTCAAAGGTAAAAAACTGCTGGTTGTCGGTGGCACCAGTGGCATGGGCTTGGAAACGGCCCGCATGGTGCTCAAGGCAGGCGGCAGCGTGGTGCTCACCGGCAGTAGGCAAGACAAGGCCGATAAGGTGCGTAACGAACTGAGCCCGTTGGGCCCAGTGTCGGTGATCGTCGCCAACCTGATGACTGAAGAAGGCATGAATTTCGTTCGCAAGGAAATCAATGCCAACCATAGCGATATCAGCCTGATGGTGAACTCCGCCGGGATCTTTATTCCCAAGCCGTTCACCGAGCACGATGAGGCTGAGTACGACATGTACCTGTCTCTCAATCGTGCGACCTTCTTCATCACTCAGGCCGTGGTCAAGAACATGCTGGCCGCCAGGCTTGAAGGGGCAATTGTCAACGTCGGCTCCATCGGTGCACAGGCCGCATTGGCAGGTTCACCGGCCTCTGCCTACTCCATGGCAAAGGCAGGTCTGCATGCGCTGACACGCAACCTGGCAATTGAATTGGCTCACTCGGGTATCCGGGTCAACGCCGTCTCGCCAGGGATCGTTCACACCTCGATCTATGAAGGGTTCATGGACAAAGAGGCGATCCCGGAAGCGATGAAGTCGCTGAACGATTTCCACCCCCTGGGACGAGTCGGCGTTCCCGAAGACGTCGCCAACACCATCCTGTTCCTGCTGTCGGACAAGACGTCCTGGGTGACCGGCGCAATCTGGGACGTAGATGCTGGAATTATGGCTGTTAGGGCCTGACCACAGTGGCGAGCGCGGCCTGATGAAAGCTCCCATCGCAGGCAATGCTATTCACTTAAGGAAATTGTAGGAGCGAGCTTGCTCCGGGCGGCGTTCCGACGATGGTCGTTAACGATAACGCGTATTTACTGGCTAAACGCGGCGCTCTTGAGTCGTACAAGTGAAAGTAGGCTGAATGCTGGTAACGCGGTCTTGATTTCTTTGGGTACAGGACGAGTCATGCAAACTTCTTCGAAAAAATATGCAGTGGATATCTGGTCTGATTTTGTTTGCCCTTGGTGCTGGGTAGCCAAGCGTCGATTCGAGCAGGCGCTCGATAAATTTACTGAAAAAGACAATGTACAAATCAACGTCAGGGCCTATCGTCTGGCGGCGAATCACGCGCCGGAGCCTATGATCGCTGCCCTTGAACGCAAGCTCGGCAATCCGGATTCCGCTGTCGCGATGATGAACACCGTCAGTAAATATGGCCGGGCCGATGGGCTTGATTATCGCTTTGACAGCATGCTGTTTGGCGATACTGCAGATGCCCATGTACTGGTCAAGGCGGTTGCGGACGAAGCCGTTAAAAAACGCCTGGTCGAGGCGTTGTATGAGCAAAGCACCTCCCATGGTCAGTCGCTGTTTGATCGCGGCAGCCTGGAGGCCATAGCCAAGGCCGTAGGTGTTTCGGACGCGTCAATTCAACGGGCGTGGTCATCCGCTGAATTGCGCGTAGAGATGGAGGAGGACGAACATATCGCCGCGCAACCAGGTTCGGGCGTGCCTTTGTTTGTATTCGACAATGCCTTCTCATTGTCCGGTGCTCAGCCTGAGGCTGCTTTTCTTGAAGCGCTGAACAAGATGCAGGAGAAGTCGAAAGTCGAAGATGACGCGTTCAGCGGTCAAGTCTGCGGCATGGATGGCTGCAAAATTTGATCAGCAGAAGCAGTGCGGCACCGGGTTGTGCCGCCCTTCATCCGTATTGAGAGCGAGATCCAAATGAGCCGTATCGTTGAGTTGAGTGCTCAGCAGTTCGCCCGCTATGTGGCCAAAGGCAGCAGCGTCGTGCTGTTTTCTGCGTCCTGGTGCAAGCCTTGTCAGGAGATGAAGCCGGTCTTTCATGCTTTGGAAGAAAAGCTTCACTCCCTGGCGGCTTTTGCAAAGATTGATGTGGCGGTGTCTCCGACGATCGCGCAAATGTACGGTATCCGGGCGGTGCCATCCTTGGCGGTGTTCCATGAGGGGCGGCTGCTGCGGGTCATGCCCGGATCCCGTTCAGTTGGAGCCATGAAAAAAGCCATTCTTACGGAGTTGGAGGAGGCGATTTAACCGAACCTCCTCCATCAGCGGTGGGGATGGCGTCCTTTATTTACGTACTTGCAGTATCAATACGTCTTGCGCAGTCACGGGTTCGCCAGCGATTTGCGAAATTGCACTCCACTTGACCACCCGTTTGCATTCGTTCTGACTACCGATTGCATCGGATTTGACTAGCGCCTAATCCGAGCTATGTACGACTACGAGCAACTCTGCTTGCTCGTCAGAAACTGTGCGCAAACGGTGAGATTTCTGCGCATTGAAATGCAGGGCGTCGCCTTCATCCAGGGTCTGCCGTTCGTTACCGAAATCGACTTCGACACGGCCACGAACCACGTAGATGAACTCCTCTCCCAGGTGTTCCTTGAAGGCGGACTGGCCAAACGAGCGTGGCGGATAGACCAGAAATGGCAACAATGCCCGATGGCCAATATGGCGCGCCAGCGGTACGTGAGCCGCTGGTACACCGCCTTCATTGGCCTCGCGCTGCTGGCGTCGAACCAGGCTGTAGCCTTCGGCGGGCACCGCTTCGGTGCTGAACAACTCTTCGGCCTGGGCATTCAATGCCTTGGCCAGTTTGAGCGCCACCGCAATGGAGGGCGAACTCACACCTCGCTCCACCTTCGACAGGTAGCTCTTGGTCAATCCGGTTTGCCCGGCCAGCTGCTCCAGGGTTATCCCCATCTTCTTACGCAAAATTCTCAGCTGTACCGCCATCCAACGCTGTTCCTTGAAAAATAATGACACTTGGCTTGATTATGACACAAGGTGTCATTAGGATCACTCTGTGTCCTTGAGGGTCGTTACAGCGACTCCTTGGCAACTTGAACTGTTTTCGACCAGGTGCTGACCGTGACCACGACCATGCAGACCCCGAAGGATCAACTCGTCACCCTCGCTGAGAAGCAAATGGTGACTGCGCTGATCGATAACGAATATACCCCGAGACAGAAGCTTGCACTCACCTGCCGAATACTTTTTGACGGCGGCCATGATTCAGGGCTGGCCGGGCAGATCACCGCCCGTGCCGAAACGCCGGGCACCTATTATACCCAGCGCCTGGGCTTGGGCTTTGACGAGATTTGCGGGTCGAACCTGCTGGTGGTCGATGAAGACCTCAAGGTGCTTAAGGGGCAGGGCATGGCGAACCCTGCCAATCGCTTTCACAGCTGGCTCTACCGGGCCCGCCCGGATGTGAACTGCATCATCCATACGCACCCACTGCACAGCGCCACGCTGTCGATGCTGGAGGTGCCGCTCGCGGTTTCCCATATGGACATCTGCCCGCTGTTCGACGACTGCGCTTTTCTCAAGGATTGGCCAGGTGTCCCGGTGGGCAATGAAGAAGGCGAGATTATTTCCAAGGCTATCGGCGACAAGCGCGCCATCTTGCTCTCCCACCATGGCTTGCTGATTGCGGGTGGTTCGATTGAAGAGGCCTGCGTGCTGGCGCTGTTGTTCGAACGTGCGGCCAGGATGCAATTGTTGGCCATGAGCGCGGGGGAAATTCGCCCCATTCCCGAAGCGCTGGGCAAAGAAGCTCACGACTGGATCTCCACCCCGAAACGTCACGGTGCTGCATTCAGCTACTACGCACGGCGCGCACTGCGTGCCCATGGCGACTGCCTGGCCTGACCGTACCTCCACTCATTCATAGAAACGGCAAAGGTGCCTGTATGTCTACTTCTGTAATTCGCGGCGTTATCGGCTACACCATCACTCCATTCGCAGTCGACGGCTCACTGGATCTGGTCGCCTTGGGGCAATCCATCGATAGGCTGATCGCTTCCGGCGTGCATGCCATCGCCCCTCTGGGGAGTACCGGAGAGGGCGCTTATCTTTCCGAGAGCGAATGGGAGTCGGTTGTCCGCTTCAGCCAGGAAAAGATTGCTGGTCGAGTTCCGACTGTAGTCAGCGTTTCAGACCTGACCACTGCCCGTACCGTACAGCGTGCCCAACTGGCTGAATCTTGTGGTGCCACGGCTGTGATGGTGCTTGCGGTCTCTTACTGGAAGCTGACTGATACGGAAATTGTCGATCATTTCAAGGCTGTAGGTGCGGCCATCAACATCCCGATCATGCTCTACAACAATCCAGGCACCAGCGGCACTGACCTGTCGGTCGATCTGATCCTGCGCATTCTGAGCGAAGTGAAGAATGTCACCATGGTCAAGGAAAGCACTGGCGACATTCAACGCATGCACCGCCTGTTCAAGGCAACAGATGGCAAGGTGGCCTTCTACAACGGCTGCAACCCGTTGGCCCTGGAGGCCTTGGTTGCCGGTGCCACGGGTTGGTGTACCGCCGCACCCAACCTCATTCCCGAACTGAACCTGGCGCTCTGGCATGCCGTGCAGAGTGGAAAGCTGGAAGAAGCCCGTACGCTGTTTTATCGCCAGTACGAAATGCTGGAATACATCACTCGTCGTGGCCTGCCGACCACTATCAAGGCAGGTTTGAAGATGCAGGGGCTTGACGTCGGCGGCCCCCGCCTTCCACTTCAACCGCTCGATACTCAAGGTTGCATCTTCCTGAAAGGGCTGCTGGACGAGTTGGCATCGTAGTCGCTGGTCGACGCAGCGTAGAGGCGTTCGCTGCCTACAGGGCAGCGAGCGTTGTTATTTTCGTGATTGCGCAAGCGCGATCACCATAGACCTGAATATCTGGAAGCCGAGGGTAAAACGTTGAAAGTCCATTTCGTGATGCACGAGTCCTTCGAAGCACCCGGTGCATTTGAGGACTGGGTAAAAGCTCGCGGTTATCAAGCCACCTATTCCCGCGTCTACCAACATGATGTCCTGCCAGATACCGCAGAATCGTTCGACCTTCTGGTGGTGTTGGGTGGCCCGCAAGATCCGGCGATTACGCTGGAGCAATGCCCGCATTTCAATGCCTTGGCCGAGCGGGAACTCATTAGCAAAGCCATCTCGGCCCGGCGGGCTGTGGTTGGAGTTTGTCTGGGGTCGCAATTGATCGGGGAAGCACTGGGTGCCACTTTTAACCACAGCCCCGAAAAAGAAATTGGCAAATTCCCGATTTATTTAACCCAAGAGGGTTTGGCTAATCCGAAGTTTTCGCACTTCGGGGAAACCCTGGAAGTCGGCCATTGGCACAATGACATGCCAGGGCTCACCCAGGACGCCAGGATCATTGCGTACAGCGAGGGCTGCCCGCGTCAAATCGTCGAGTACAGCAACCTGGTGTACGGCTTTCAATGCCATATGGAACTCACCAAAGACGTCGTGGAACTGCTGATCCAGGCATCGGAGGCGGAACTGATAACGCTCACTGACCGGCGTTTTGTTCAGCAACCAGCCGCGTTGCGGGCTAACGATTACGATGAGATGAACCAGAAACTATTCGTATTTTTGGACAAGCTCGTTGCCGATTACCAGGCCGAGTAACGACTCAAGACAACGTCGCTGTTTTGGAGGCAGCGGCGTTTGTGTGCCAGCTACGACAGGCCGCTATATTGGGTCGTTCTCTGCCAGTCATGGCCGTGCAAATAATCAGGCTTTGGCTGCAACGTATTCCGGGTAGTCGGTGTAACCCTTGGCAATGCGATCGCTGACACCGTAGTAAGTCGCGCGGTCACCCTCTGCCAGTGGCCAGCCGTTCTGCATGCGCTCCACCAGATCGGGGTTGGCGATGTAGGCCGTACCGAAGGCGATCAAGTCGAGTTCACCTTTAACCAGTTCCGACTCAGCGAGGGCTTGGGTGAACCCACCGGCGGCCATCAAGGTACCCTTGTAGGCTTCACGGAACGCAGCGCTGAAACCAGGCGGCGTTTGCGCGGCGACGATGGTCGGTTGGTAGTTCAGGTGGACGTAGGCCAGTTCGCGTTCATTAAGCGCTGCCGCCATGCTCATCCAGGTTTCTGCTTCACCTTCGTACACGCCAAAGTCATACAGGCGGCCAAACGGCGAGAACCGTACGCCAATCTTCGAGCCGCCGATTTCGGCAGAAATCGCGTCAATGGTTTCCAGCAGAAAGCGCTGGCGATTGGCGATCGAGCCACCGTACTGGTCGGTACGGGTGTTCAAGGCGCTGCTGAGGAACTGATCGAACAGGAACCCGTTGGCAGCCATGATTTCTATACCGTCAAAACCAGCCTCCATCGCCATGCGCGCCGACTTCACAAAGTCAGCGATGACACGTTTCACTTCATCCGTTTCCAATGCACGGGGCGCGCTGGGTTGCACAGGACCGGATTCGCCAGGCTCGATCCAGGCATATACCGTGGTATCGACCGCCGGCTGAGTACCCGAAGAAACCGGAACCATGCCATGCACCGAAATATGGGACATACGGCCAACGTGCCATAACTGCGCGAAGATCTTCCCGCCCTTGGCATGCACCGCGTCGGTGACCTGACGCCAGCCTGGCAAGTGTTCGTCGGCATAAATACCTGGGGTGTACAGGTAGCCACGGGCTTCGTCGGAAATCGGCAGGCCTTCGGTAATCAGCAGACCAGCAGAAGCACGCTGTGCGTAATACAGCGCGGTGAACTCGTCAGGGATGTTGTCCAGGGTCCGGGTGCGGGTCATTGGGGCCATGACGACCCGGTTTTTCAGCGCAGTACCGGACAGATCGTAAGGGGTGAGCAGCTTATTCATGATTAGTCTCGAAGTCGTTAACAGGTTGAAAGTCAGCGTTTGATTTACGACTTGTCGAATGCGTCCAGCACATGTGTGCTGTACACCAACGCGGCACCGGCGTTCATGTTGATTGCCACGCCCAGCGCTTCGGCGACTTCTTCACTGGTGACGCCAAGTTTCTTGGCTTCGGCGGCGTGGAAGGCGATGCAACCGTCGCAGCGGGTGGTCACGGCCACGGCGAGGGAGATCAGTTCCCGGGTCTTCGCGTCCAGGTGATTGGTCTTGCCGCCGGCAGCGCCGAGCGACGCCATGCCTTTCATTGTTTCCGGAGACAGGCCGTTTAGTTCTACCAGGCGAGTATTGATGTCTTTGCGGGTTTGCTTCCAATCGTGCATGGGATTCTCACAGGGATGGTGTTGATTGCAGTTATTTAAAACTTGCTAATAAACTACCATCCAGTTGGTAGGCAAACAAAGTGCTCGTGCTGATGTTCACTATCAACGCAATTTCGCTTGACCTGCAAGCGCTTGCGGCGCGCATCGGGGGAGGACAACGATGGGGTAGTTGCCGAATGAGGTCAGTCCTTCCCGGCCATCAGGTTTGACGTATCTCAGGCGCCAGCCTTTGCGGCCATTGGGTTGGACTGGAAGGTAAAGGCCGTCGCCGTCGAAAAGGTTGTAGGCGCGGTCGGTGGGCTTGGCCGAACGGCAAGCGGCGTCGGAGAGTGGGGCAGTAGTGCGCGACATAAGGGTGCTCCCTTTTATCGAACTGACCTTTATCCCAGGCTCTACCCTTGAAACGGCTGGTACCCACCGCAATGCTGTTCAGTTAAGGAAATTGTAGGAGCGAGCTTGCTCCGGGCGGCGTTCCGACGATGGACTCAAGAGCGCCGCGTTTAACCAGTAAATACGCGTTATCGTTAACGGCCATCGCGAGCAAGCTCGCTCCTACAGAGACAACATTCGCTTAACTGAACAGAATTGTGGTACCCACCGGGATGCCACGGAACGCCAAAACGAAAAAACCCGCCTGAGAAGGCGGGTTTTTCGGTGGTTTCAGAGATTTTGAAAGCTTTCTCTGGAACCTTGTCTGGCTCCACGACCTGGACTCGAACCAGGGACCCAGTGATTAACAGTCACTTGCTCTACCAACTGAGCTATCGCGGAATGGCGCGTATCTTACTGATTCAAAAAGAGAAGTCAAGCAATGAATGACAATTGGAGCGAATCATTGGGACGGGCGGTGGTTTAGCGGCGATTGGCGGTTACCAGGATCGCCCCAGAGGTCTACCATGGCCGCCCGGAAGTGGTGACACGCGCTGCCGGCCATTCGCCGAAAAGGTACGCGCCATGAATCATTTGACCCTCACACCTCGACACCACGGGGTGCACCCATGAGCATCGCTCAGATCAGCCTGCCCAAAGGTGTCGGCCCCCACGCCGAAAAGTTGTTCGACGCCATCACTCAGGCCGGCACCGCTGAAGCATTGAACCGCGCGGGTGGCAAGGCGGAAGGCTTCGTCCTCGGGCTGGAAAGCACCAAGGCGATCAAGAGTCAGATCGCCGAATCGCTCTACGTCGCCTATGACGACGCTGCCAGCCAGCGTGCGACCGAACTGGCTTAACCGCCGAAGGTAATCGTGCCAAGCATCAGTTTGGCGTAGAGCGCCGTGGCCCCCATTTGCACCAGCCACAGGGCCAAGCCGCCGAGAAACACACCAGCGGCCACTTGCATCACCAGGTTGTTGCCGCGCTTTGTCGGGGGGCGGGGGATGAAGTGATCCAGGTCATCCAGGTCATCGCGGTCGGCGCGAAGGTCATCGTTTTTCATGTGGGTTCTCGAAACATCCGGGTGAAGACAACCTGTAGGAGCTGGCTTGCCAGCGAAGAGGCCATAACGGTCAACATTGATGTTGGTGGATCGACCGCCATCGCCGGCAAGCCGGCTCCTACAGGGTAGATGTGTGCAGTTTAGAGGGGTGGGACAAGGCTTTGAGATTTATCTGCGACAAATAAAAAACGGGAAGCCCCATGGCTTCCCGTTTTTCGTATCACGACGCGATTCAGATCACCTGAACGATGGCATCCGTAACGGCCTTGATGTTGCTCTGGTTCAGCGCGGCCACGCAGATGCGGCCGGTGTCCAGGGCGTAGATGCCGAACTCGTTGCGCAAGCGGTGAACCTGCTCAACGCTCAAGCCGGAGTACGAGAACATGCCGCACTGACGACCGACGAAGCTGAAATCGCGCTGAGGCGCTTTTTGTGCCAGCAGATCGACCATCTGGGTGCGCATGCCACGAATGCGCAGGCGCATCTCGGCCAGTTCGGCTTCCCACTGGGCGCGCAGTTCCGGGCTGTTCAGTACGGCAGCAACAACGCTGGCGCCGTGGGTCGGTGGGTTGGAGTAGTTGGTGCGGATCACGCGTTTGACTTGCGACAGCACGCGCGCGCTTTCTTCTTTCGATTCGCTGACGATCGACAGGGCCCCAACGCGCTCGCCGTACAGCGAGAACGACTTGGAGAACGAGCTGGACGCGAAGAAAGTCAGGCCCGATTCAGCAAACAGGCGTACGGCAGCGGCATCTTCGTCGATGCCATCGCCGAAACCTTGATACGCCATGTCGAGGAATGGTACGTGGCCTTTGGCTTTAACGACTTCCAGGACGTTTTTCCAGTCGGCCGGGCTCAGGTCCACGCCAGTCGGGTTGTGGCAGCAGGCGTGCAGCACAATGATCGAGCCGTTTGGCAGCGCGTTCAGGTCTTCCAGCATGCCGGTACGATTCACGTCGTGGGTCGCGGCGTCGTAGTAACGGTAGTTCTGTACCGGGAAACCGGCGGTTTCGAACAGCGCGCGGTGGTTTTCCCAGCTCGGATCGCTGATTGCCACAACGGCGTTCGGCAGCAGTTGCTTGAGGAAGTCGGCACCGATTTTCAGTGCGCCAGTACCGCCGACGGCCTGGGTGGTGATTACGCGGCCAGCGGCGATCAGCGGCGAGTCATTGCCGAACAGCAATTTCTGCACGGCCTGGTCGTAGGCAGCGATGCCGTCGATTGGCAGGTAGCCACGGGAAACGTGTTGAGCGGCGCGAATGGTTTCGGCTTCGACAACGGCGCGCAGGAGTGGAATTCGCCCCTCCTCGTTGCAGTAAACACCGACCCCCAGGTTGACCTTGTTGGTACGGGTATCGGCGTTGAATGCTTCGTTGAGGCCCAGGATTGGATCGCGTGGTGCCATTTCGACAGCGGAGAACAGGCTCATTATTGCGGCGGCTCTGAATGGAGAGTGGAGGGACGTGTCGCGCTCCAGCCGAATGCACTAGAGCGGTGCACAAACGGGGAGCTAGTATAGAGGCCATCGGCGATTGCTGGCGACAGGCGAATCAGCATTTCGGGTAAGTTTTTCCGATTATTTATCGACCGTTAGTCGAATGGCGTCGGCAAAGGTTTAGCGCGATGTAGGACGTTTGCCTTGAAAGCGCTGGCAATCGGCTCCACATTGAGCACAATCCAGTTTTTTCCTTGGGCGACATCGGTCGTTTGCGGTCTTTCTCGTTCGTGCCGGTTTTGCCGGCAAGAGTGATCCAGAGGTATTTCATGTCTGAATTCCAGCTAGTCACCCGTTTCGAGCCCGCCGGCGATCAGCCGGAAGCCATCCGCCTGATGGTCGAGGGTATCGAGGCCGGGCTGGCGCACCAGACGCTGCTCGGTGTGACCGGCTCGGGCAAGACCTTCAGCATCGCCAATGTGATCGCCCAGGTGCAGCGCCCAACTCTGGTGCTGGCGCCGAACAAGACCCTGGCGGCGCAGTTGTACGGTGAGTTCAAGGCGTTCTTCCCGAACAACGCGGTGGAGTATTTCGTTTCCTACTACGACTACTACCAGCCCGAAGCCTATGTGCCGTCGTCGGACACCTTCATCGAGAAAGACGCCTCGATCAACGACCACATCGAACAGATGCGTCTGTCGGCGACCAAGGCATTGCTTGAGCGCAAGGATGCGATCATCGTCACCACGGTGTCCTGCATCTACGGTCTGGGCAGCCCGGAAACCTATTTGAAGATGGTGTTGCACGTGGATCGCGGCGACCGGCTCGATCAGCGTGAATTGCTGCGACGCCTGGCCGACCTGCAATACACCCGCAACGACATGGATTTTGCCCGCGCGACCTTCCGCGTGCGTGGCGATGTGATCGATATCCACCCGGCGGAATCCGATTTCGAGGCGATCCGCATCGAGCTGTTCGACGATGAAGTGGAAAGCCTGTCGGCGTTCGATCCGCTGACCGGCGAAGTCATTCGCAAACTGCCGCGTTTCACCTTCTACCCGAAGAGCCACTACGTGACGCCACGGGAAACCCTGATGGGCGCGGTCGAAGGGATCAAGGTCGAGTTGCAGGAGCGCCTGGAATACTTGCGCTCCAACAACAAACTGGTGGAAGCCCAGCGCCTGGAGCAGCGCACCCGTTTCGACCTGGAGATGATTCTCGAACTGGGTTACTGCAACGGCATCGAAAACTACTCGCGCTATCTGTCCGGTCGTGAAGCCGGCGCGGCGCCACCAACCCTTTACGATTACCTGCCGGCCGATGCCTTGCTGGTGATCGACGAGTCCCACGTCAGCGTTCCGCAGGTTGGCGCCATGTACAAGGGCGACCGCTCGCGCAAGGAAACCCTGGTCGAATACGGTTTCCGCCTGCCTTCGGCCCTGGACAACCGGCCGATGCGTTTCGATGAGTGGGAAAGCATCAGCCCACAGACGATTTTCGTCTCGGCGACCCCCGGCAACTACGAAGCCGAACACGCCGGGCGCGTCATTGACATGGTGGTGCGCCCGACCGGGCTGGTGGACCCGCAAATCGAGATCCGCCCGGCACTGACCCAGGTCGACGACTTGCTGTCGGAAATCAGCAAGCGCGTCGCAGTCGAGGAGCGGGTGCTCGTCACCACGCTGACCAAGCGCATGGCCGAGGATTTGACCGATTACCTGGCGGATCACGGCGTGCGCGTGCGTTATCTGCACTCGGACATCGACACCGTGGAGCGGGTCGAGATCATCCGCGACCTGCGCCTCGGCACCTTCGATGTGCTGGTGGGCATCAACCTGTTGCGTGAAGGTCTGGACATGCCGGAAGTCTCGCTGGTAGCGATCCTCGATGCCGACAAGGAAGGCTTCCTGCGTTCCGAGCGCTCACTGATCCAGACCATTGGGCGCGCGGCACGTAACCTCAATGGCCGGGCGATTCTTTATGCCGACCGCATTACCGGATCCATGGAACGGGCGATCGGTGAAACCGAGCGCCGTCGCGACAAGCAGATCGCCTTCAACCTGGCCAATGGCATCACGCCCAAAGGCGTGTTCAAGGACGTTGCCGACATCATGGAAGGCGCCACCGTGCCCGGTTCGCGCAGCAAGAAGCGCAAAGGCATGGCCAAGGCCGCCGAGGAAAACGCCCGATACGAGGCCGAATTGCGCTCGCCGGGCGAGATCGCCAAGCGCATTAAAGCCCTGGAAGAGAAGATGTACCAGCTCGCCCGCGACCTGGAGTTCGAAGCGGCGGCGCAGATGCGCGACGAGATTGCCAAGTTGCGCGAAAGACTTCTGACGGTCTGACACAAACCCTGTAGGAGCGAGCTTGCTCCGGGCGGCGTTCCGACGATGGTCGTCAACGATAACGCTAAAAACCTGACACGCTGCGGCGTTCTCGGGTTTTTCGCGAGCGAGCTCGCTCCTACAGGTAGAGTGGTGAGTCAATGCGCTTCGCCAGCCTTCAACCCCTCCGGCAATTTCCTGGTCAGCAACACCGCCACCATGCTGATCCCCAGCGCGATCCCGACAAAATGAAACGCATCGTTATAGGCCATGATCGACGCCTGTTGATGCGCGATCTCGCTGAGTTTGCCCAGTGCCGCCGTTTCACTGCCCAGTCGGTCGGTCAACGAGGTAATGCGCTCGGCCACCTGCGGATTGCTCGGCACGATGGATTCACGCAGGTAGTCAAAGTACACCTTGGCCCGCGCATCCAGCAGCGTGGCGAGCAGGGCGATGCCGATGGCGCCGCCGAGGTTGCGCAGGATGTTGAACAGGCTCGATGCCGATCCCGCATCCTGGGGCAGGATGTAGGCGGTCGCGATCAGCGAGATGGTGACCATGATCAGCGGCTGGCCCAGGGCGCGGATGATCTGGATCTGATTGAACTGTGGCCCGGCAAAGTCCGGGTTCAGCACGCCCGAAGAGAAGCTCGCCAACCCGAATAGCCCGAAGCCCAGCGTGCACAGCCATTTTGGCGAGACGAACTTCATCAGCTTGGGCACCAGTGGAATCAGAAACAGCTGCGGCACGCCCATCCACATGATCACTTCGCCAATCTGCAGGGCGTTGTAGTTCTGGATCTGCGCCAGGTACAGCGGCAGCAGGTAGATCGAGCCGTACAACCCGACCCCCATTCCGACGCTGGAAATACTGGATAGCCCGAAGTTGCGGTTGCCGAGGATGCCGAGATTGATCAGCGGATTGGGTTTGGAAAACTGCACGATCACAAAGGTGATCAGGCTGACCAGCGCGATGCTGCCCAGGGTCACGATCAGGTTCGACTCCAGCCAGTCCTTGCGATGGCCTTCCTCCAGAAAAACCTGCAAACAACCAAGCCCGACGCCGAGAGTGAGAATGCCGGCGTAGTCGGTGCTTTTGAGCAACTCCCAGTGCGCTTCTTTCTTCTCCAGGCCGTACATCAGGCCGGCGATCATGATCAGGCCGGGCGGGACGTTGATGTAGAAGATGTATTCCCAGCCCCAGTTTTCCGTCAGCCAGCCGCCGAGGGTCGGGCCGATGGAGGGGGCGAAGGTGGCGGTCATGGCGAACATGGCCATGCCCTTGGCGCGGTGGTGTTCCGGGAGTTTGATCAGGGTCAGGGTGAATGCCAGCGGGATCAGCGCGCCGCCGGTAAAGCCCTGCAAGGCGCGAAACATGATCATGCTTTCCAGGCTCCAGGCCATGGAGCAGAGCAGGGAGGCCGCTAGAAACCCGAGGGACACCCACACGGCAAGCCGTCGCGCCGACAGCAACTGCACCAGCCAGGCGGTGAGCGGGATCATGATGATTTCCGCCACCAGGTACGAGGTGGAGATCCACGAACCTTCTTCCAGGGTCGCCGACAGCGCGCCCTGGATGTCCTTGAGCGAGGAGTTGGTGATCTGGATGTCCAGCACCGCCATGAAGGCGCCGAGCATCACGCTCATCACCGCAATCCAGTCCCGCCGGGTCGGTTCGCCGATCGGGCGGATCAGTTGATCACCGGCCATTGTCAGCGGCGTCTTTGCTGCTCACTTTGCTGGTGACATCTTCAGGCGCGTCCTTGATGTTCACCTTGGCGGTCACTGACATGCCCGGACGAATCTTGCCGCGCAACGGGTTGTCCGCGGCGAAGGTCAGTTTTACCGGAATCCGTTGTACGACCTTGGTGAAGTTGCCCGTGGCATTGTCCGGCGGCAACAGGCTGAACTGCGCCCCCGAGGCGGCGAACAGGCTGTCGACCCGGGCTTCGATAGGGGTGTCGCTGTAGGCGTCGAAGGTCAGCTCGGCTTTCTGGCCGGGCTGCATGTGGCCGATCTGGGTTTCCTTGAAATTGGCCTGAATCCAGATGTCTTCATCCGGCACGATCGATAACAGGTAAGCGCCGGCCTGCACGTATTGGCCTTCGCGGGCTGCACGCTGGCCGATCAGGCCGCTGATAGGTGCGTGGATTTCGCTGCGGGTCAGGTTCAGTTCTGCCTGGGCGAGGTCGGTCCTGGCGTTGGCGATCTGCGCGTCGAGGCGTTTGATCTCGGCGGTCAGTGCATTGACCTGCTGGCGCTGACTTTGCGCGTCGGCCTGGGCCTTGGCCACTTGCGAGCGGGCAATGTGGGATTCGGCGGAGAGGGTGGTCACCCGTTCTTCCGAGACATAACCGGGTTTGCGCAAGGTCTCGGCGCGGGTCAGGTCGATCTGCGAACGGCCCAGGCTGACCTGGCTGGACGCGACTTGCGCTTCGCTGGCGGCAATCAGGCTGGCCTGCTGGGTCAGTTTGCTCTGGGCTTGCAGGCGCTCGGCCTGGCGGGTGGCCAGGGCGGCATTGGCGCGGTCGACAGCGAGGCGGAAGTCGTCGCCTTCGAGTTTGACCAGCAACTGGCCTTTCTCGACATGCTGGTTGTCCTGCACCAGCACCTGATCGATACGCGCGCCCAATTGGCTCGACACACGGGTGATCTCGCCCTGGACATAAGCGTTGTCGGTGCTTTCATAAAAGCGCCCCTTTAAAAACCAGTGGGCAAACAGGCCCCCGGCAATCAACAGGATGATCAGCAGGAAAAAGGACAGGCGACGCTTGAGTTGGGCAGGCATGGGGAAAACTGTAGTCGAGAAATTGTAAGGGAAGTTATCAGCAGGTGAATCTGGCATACAGCCGATAAACGGTAAATGCCGTCGGCCGATATCCGCGGCATACGGGCGTTACAGCCGCAACCTTGGCTTAAATGCCCTGTTCGCTGGAGCCGGGCGGGTGTCGCCTGTTACCATTCGCGCCTTGTTTGAACTTTGCTTTTTTCTTTTCGAGACATGCCATGACCACCGTCCGCACTCGCATCGCGCCATCGCCTACCGGGGATCCCCACGTAGGTACCGCTTACATCGCCTTGTTCAACTACTGCTTTGCCAAGCAGCACGGCGGTGAGTTCATCCTGCGGATCGAAGACACCGACCAACTGCGCTCGACCCGCGAGTCCGAACAGCAGATTTTCGACGCCTTGCGCTGGCTCGGCATCGAATGGAGCGAAGGCCCTGACGTCGGCGGCCCGCACGGTCCATACCGTCAAAGCGAGCGCGGCGATATTTATCAGAAGTATTGCCAGCAACTGGTCGACCTGGGCCATGCGTTCCCGTGCTTCTGCACCGCCGAAGAACTGGACCAGATGCGCGCCGAGCAGATGGCCCGTGGCGAAACCCCGCGCTACGACGGCCGCGCGCTGCTGCTGTCCAAGGAAGAAGTCGCCCGTCGCCTGGCCGCTGGTGAGCCCCACGTTATCCGCATGAAGGTGCCGAGCGAAGGCGTCTGCGTGGTGCCGGACATGCTGCGCGGTGACGTTGAAATCCCGTGGGACCGCATGGACATGCAAGTTCTGATGAAGACCGACGGCCTGCCGACGTACTTCCTGGCGAACGTGGTCGACGATCACCTGATGGGCATCACCCATGTCTTGCGCGGCGAAGAGTGGCTGCCATCGGCACCGAAGCTGATCCTGCTTTACGAGTACTTCGGCTGGGAACAACCGGAGCTGTGCTACATGCCGCTGCTGCGTAACCCGGACAAGAGCAAGCTGTCCAAGCGCAAGAACCCGACTTCGGTGACGTTCTACGAGCGCATGGGCTTCATGCCCGAAGCGATGCTCAACTACCTGGGCCGCATGGGCTGGTCGATGCCGGACGAGCGCGAGAAGTTCTCGTTGCAGGAAATGGTCGACAACTTCGATCTGAAGCGCGTGTCCCTCGGCGGGCCGATCTTCGACATCGAGAAACTGTCCTGGCTCAACGGTCAGTGGCTGCGTGACCTGCCGGTGGAAGAGTTCGCTGCGCGCGTGCAGAAGTGGGCGTTCAATTCCGATTACATGATGAAGATCGCACCGCACGTGCAGGGCCGCGTCGAAACCTTCAGCCAGGTGGCACCGCTGGCCGGGTTCTTCTTTGCCGGTGGCGTGAACCCCGATGCCAGGCTGTTCGAATCCAAGAAGCTGTCGGGCGATCAGGTCCGCCAGTTGATGCAGTTGATCCTGTGGAAGCTCGAAAGCCTGCGTCAGTGGGAGAAGGACAGCATCACCGCAACCATTCAGGCGGTGGTCGAGTCCCTGGAGCTGAAGCTGCGTGATGCCATGCCGCTGATGTTCGCTGCGATCACCGGCCAGGCCAGTTCGGTGTCGGTGCTCGATGCGATGGAAATCCTCGGGCCGGACCTGACCCGTTTCCGTCTGCGCCAAGCGATCGACCTGCTGGGCGGTGTGTCGAAGAAAGAAAACAAAGAGTGGGAAAAGCTGTTGGGCGCTATCGCTTAAGCGCTTGCGGTCTACTGTAGGAGCTGCCGAAGGCTGCGATCTTTTGATCTTGTTTTCAAAAAGCAAAGCCAAAAGATCGCAGGCTGCGCCAGCTCCTACAGGTCTGCGTTGGTTGCAAACCTCCCGGATTTTCCGGGGGAGGGCGGTAAGTGATTGTTATGTCGGCAAAAAATTTTAAATTTTTTGAAAAATAAGTTTGACAGGCTTTCGATACACCCTTAAGATTCGCCCCGTCCTCAGCGATGACATCAACGATGAGGGGCTATAGCTCAGCTGGGAGAGCGCTTGCATGGCATGCAAGAGGTCGACGGTTCGATCCCGTCTAGCTCCACCAATTTACACTTCAAGGCCTGGCCACACCGGTCTTGAAGCGATCAACACTCAGCGTTGATCTGTTGTATAGAAGGGTTTGCGTCCCCTTCGTCTAGTGGCCTAGGACACCGCCCTTTCACGGCGGTAACAGGGGTTCGAGTCCCCTAGGGGACGCCAGTTTTACAGAAGCGATGTTGCAAGATGTCGCTCCGCCGCGAGGCGAAAAATCCGGGGCTATAGCTCAGCTGGGAGAGCGCCTGCATGGCATGCAGGAGGTCAGCGGTTCGATCCCGCTTAGCTCCACCAATTTTACAGTTCAAGGTCTGGCCACACCGGCCTTGAATCGATCAGCTCTCAGCACTGATCAGTTGTATAGAAGGGTTTGTGTCCCCTTCGTCTAGTGGCCTAGGACACCGCCCTTTCACGGCGGTAACAGGGGTTCGAGTCCCCTAGGGGACGCCACGATTACCCGCTCTGCGGGATTTATAAGGGTCATTCAATTATTGAATGGCCCTTTTGTTTGTCTGGCGTTTGGCCAAATTCCTCCATTTCCCAAAAAACTGTTCTTCAGACCAGCGGTCACACCCATGACTTGCTAAAATTTATTATGAGAATAATATTTCAATCGTAATATTCGGAGGCGACGATGAACGATAAAAAAGCTCAAACCCGCGAACGCATCCTCAAGGCTGCCAGCGCAGCGCTGATTCAGCGCGGCCCGGCCGAGCCAAGCGTGGGCGAAGTGATGGGCGCGGCGGGCCTGACGGTCGGCGGCTTCTACGCACACTTCGAAAGCAAGGACGCGATGATGCTGGAGGCGTTCAAGCAATTGCTCGGTCACCGCCGCGACCTGATTGCCGACATGGACGCGGAGTTGACCGGCGAAGAGCGCCGCACTCTGGTGGCAGCGTTTTACCTGTCGCGCAAGCACCGTGATTCCTCCGAATCGGCGTGCCCGATCCCGGCATCGGTCGGTGAACTGGGACGGCTGCCGGAAGCGTTTCGTATTGCATTGAATGAACACGTCGAAATGATGGTCGCGCAGTTGGCGGCCAGTCCTGAAGAAACCGAAAAAGCCCTGGCCGATATGGCCTTGATGGTGGGTGGGCTGGCTCTGGCGCGGGCGCTGGGGCCGGGAGAGTTGTCCGATCGATTACTGCGCGCCGCCAAATCGGCAGTGCGTTGACCTGAAGGCTGCGGCCTGAGGAGAATGCGATGAGCGCGTTAAAGTGGGTTCGTGGCGTTAATGGCACCTTGGGCTGGTTTGCCCCGAAACTGGTCGCTAGCAAAATGCGACTGGCCTTCATGACACCGCGGGATCTGCCGCCCCGTGACTGGGAGCTGCCGCTGTTGGCGAGGTCCGAGCGGATCACCTTGCGTTTCGGCCTCTCGGCGTTGCGTTGGGGGCAAGGCCCGGCCGTGTTGCTGATGCACGGTTGGGAAGGGCGGCCAACGCAGTTTGCCAGCCTGATCACGGCGTTGGTCGATGCCGGTTACTCCGTGGTCGCGCTGGATGGTCCGGCTCATGGGCGCTCGCCGGGCAGCGAGGCGAATGTGGTGCTCTTTGCGCGTGCCATGCTCGAAGCCGCCGCCGAACTGCCGCCACTGCAAGCGGTCATCGGCCACTCCATGGGGGGCGCCAGTGCGATGCTAGCGGTGCAGTTGGGCCTGCGCACGGAAACCCTGGTCTGCATCGCTGCCCCGGCGCGGATTCTTGGTGTGTTGCGTGGGTTCGCCCGCTACGTCGGACTGCCACCAAAAGCCCGTTCGGCGTTCATTCGCCAGGTCGAGCAAGACGTCGGCATGCGCGCCGCGACGCTGGATGTCGCACACTATCAACTCGACATGCCCGGACTGATTGTCCACGCCGAAGACGACAATCTTGTCTCTGTGAAGGAATCCCAGCTGATTCACGAAGCGTGGTTCGACAGCCGTTTGCTGCGCCTGCAAGAAGGTGGGCATCAGCGGGTGCTGGCTGACCCTCGGGTGATTGATGGCGTGTTATCACTGCTGGCCGGTCGCCGTCTGCAATCGCGCCAATCCGCTTGAGCATCCGTTACACTGCCCTGGTCGAAATTATCTGACCAGGGAGTCGGGCATGGGCTGGGATCGGGAAACGCCATTTATCATTGATCTGCAAGTGGACGCCGAGGACATTGACGGGTTGGGGCACGCGAACAACGCGGTCTACGTGACCTGGCTCGAACGCTGTGCCTGGCGCCACTCCCAACGCCTTGGCCTGGACCTGGTCGAATACCGGCGGCTGGACCGGGCGATGGCAGTGGTGCGCCACGAGATCGATTACCTGGCGGCAGCCTATGAAGGCGATGAGTTGCAATTGGCGACCTGGATTGTCGATTGGGATCAGCGCCTGAGAATGACCCGGCATTTCCAGTTGAAGCGACCCAGCGACAATTCGACCTTGCTGCGCGCGCAAACCACCTTCGTCTGTATCGAGCTGTCCAGCGGCAAGCCCAAGCGCATGCCGGCGGAGTTTATCGAGGGCTATGCTCCGGCATTGCTATCGCTCTAACCAATGTAGGAGCGAGCTCGCTCGCGAAAAACCTGAGACCGCCGCGGGGCGTCAGGCTGGTCGCGTTAACGTTGACGACCATCGCGAGCAATCGAGCGTCGACCGGCTGCTCCTACAGGGGATCTGCGATGTTCTGCAGAGTCCTGCTGAAACCAGTAAACTGCCGCACGTTTTTCCTCGAGTGTGTTTTTCATGCAAATTGCTTTGGCGCCCATGGAGGGGTTGGTCGACGACATCCTGCGCGATGTGCTGACCCGCGTGGGTGGTATTGACTGGTGCGTGACCGAGTTCATTCGGGTCAACGACCAGTTGCTCACACCTGCCTATTTCCACAAGTTCGGCCCGGAGTTGCTCAACGGTGCCCGGACGGCCTCCGGTGTGCCGCTGCGTGTGCAACTGCTCGGTTCCGATCCTGTGTGCCTGGCAGAAAATGCCGCGCTGGCTTGCGAGCTGGGTTCTGAAGTGATCGACCTGAACTTCGGCTGTCCGGCCAAGACCGTCAACAAATCCCGTGGTGGCGCGGTACTGCTCAAGGAGCCCGAACTGCTCAACCAGATCGTCGAACACGTCCGCCGCGCCGTTCCTGCACACATTCCGGTCACTGCCAAGATGCGCCTGGGCTTCGACAGCCCGGACGGTTCGCTGGTGTGTGCCACGGCCCTGGCCGAAGGTGGTGCGGAGCATATCGTGGTGCACGCGCGGACCAAGGTTGACGGCTACAAACCGCCCGCGCACTGGGAGTGGATTCCACGGGTGCAGGACGTGGTCAAGGTGCCGGTGTTCGCCAATGGTGATATCTGGAGCGTCGAAGACTGGCGTCGCTGCCGCGAGATCAGCGGCGTGGAAGACATCATGCTCGGTCGTGGCCTGGTGTCGCGCCCGGATCTCGCCCGGCAGATCGCGGCAGCGCGGGCCGGGGAGGAGGTAGTCGAGATGACCTGGGCCGAGTTGCTGCCACTGATCCAGGACTTCTGGCTGCAAGCCAAGGCGCAGATGACGCCGCGTCAATCGCCGGGTCGCTTGAAGCAGTGGTTGGCGATGCTGACCCGCAATTATCCCGAGGCGGTGGAGCTGTTCACCCTGCTGCGCCGTGAGACCGAGCTGGATAACGTCTCGCGTTTGCTGGGGCTGCCCGTGGCGGAAGCGGCCTGAAACTTTTTAAAAAAAGCTCAAAAAAATCTCTTGAAATGCAATCAGCGGTCCCTATCTAAGGATTACGCGATGCCGAATTCGGGTCGCGGAGACAAAAAACCTTGCTGATTGTTTTCAGGAGATTTGAATCATGGCTACTACATTTTCCCTGGCCCCACTGTTCCGTTCCTCGGTAGGTTTCGACCGTTTCAACGATCTGTTCGAGACCGCTCTGCGCAACGAGCCAGGCAGCAGCTATCCACCCTATAACGTGGAGAAACACGGCGACGATCTATACCGCATCGTCATTGCCGCGGCAGGTTTCCAGGAAGAAGATCTGGAGCTCGAAGTCGAGAAAGGTGTGCTGACCATCAGTGGCGGTAAACGCGACGCGAATGAAGACGTCACTTATCTGTATCAGGGCATTGCGCAACGTGCCTTCAAACTGTCCTTCCGCCTGGCGGACCACATCGAGATCAAGGCTGCCGGACTGAGCAACGGTCTGTTGAGCATCGACCTGCTGCGAGTGGTACCGGAAGAAGCGAAAGCCAAGCGCATCCCGATCAACGGCACGCAGAAGAAGGCTCTGCAACACTGAGTCGAGCCCGAAGCCGGGTCGTGTGATTGATCAGGTAGCCGGCCGAAACGAAAAGACCCCGACTTGTCGGGGTCTTTTTTTGACTCAAGTCCAGCCCCATGCACTGCAAAATAATCATTGCACGCCCCGTGATCGGTGGATTCCCAATGTGATGAGGTAGCGTTCCTCGGTGGGACGCTTGTTGTCCCTGAAGCGACTGACCACCAGCATCAGTTGGTACTTGTTACCGGCTCGCCAGTAGGCTGTACCGCCTTTGTTGACGTCGCGCAGTTGGGCTCGCCATTGCGGGGTGTCGGCGAACGATGGGAAGTTCTCGGTTCGGGCAGGTATCCAACCAGCGTTGCGCCATTGCTCCTGCAAATCCAGCACGACGTTGAGGGTGTCGTCGAGCAGTAGTGGCTCGATTTGCGGGGACATGCGGACGCCGTCGATCCGCTGATCGCGACCGAAACCCACTGTGAAGAAGCGGGCCAGTGGGGTCACAAAACCGAACTGAGGATCAGCGAAACGAAGACGGGCATCAGACTTTGGGACGTTGAACCAGGAGTGCCCCGGTATGGCTGGGCCGATGCGTGCGCTGGAGCGCTGGCGCATGGTCTCGTATGGCTCACCAATCACCAAGGCGATTTCCGGTTCGTCCGATAGCAACTCAATTGCTGACAGCGTCAGGAGGGATGCGACCACCAATACCAAAATGCCACGCCGCCAGCTCAGATGGTGCTTCAAACTCATCGCACGCCCCCACCCACGGCGATTTCCCGAATCGACTGCTCAATCTGGTCACGCTGGTCGCTTTGCAGCAAATCATCAAACTGCGCCGCGGCTTTAAGCACGAAGGCCATGCGCCGCTCGACGTCGGCCAGGTCGGCGAAGGGAAAGTTGCTAAAACCAATGGTGCGCACGTCCTCGACGGGACGGCACTGGCTGGCCAGAGTCAGTTCAATGGCCTGAGCGGCCCCAGAGGGCACATCGGTGACGTAGGAGAAATGGTTACCGCGCAGCAACCATTTCAGCCCAGTGTCGTCGTACATCGCCGGTTGCAGGATGTTCCGCTGTTCATGTTTGGCGAGATGTTCAACACTTTCGGCAATATTGCCAGTATCAATTGCCTCGAAGGCCAGGAGGATTTCCTCATGGTCAATCCCGAATTTCAGTGTTTCCTGTCCCACTGGCCACAACACTGGATACTCGCCACTTCCGTAGATATTTTTCCGTGATTCCAGACAAGCCTTAAGCGCCTCCAACCCCCGCTCCGCATAAAACACATGCAACGGATACACATCCAGGAACAGCGTGGTATTGCCCATGGCCAGCATCTCGTGCACGAACCGGTACATCCGTTGCGCGAGGGGCAATGCACTGTCGACGCCCCAATGGGTGAAGCCCCACACCGGGTTGTCACGGTTGGCCTGTTCGTAGTCGCGTTGGCGCTGTTCAAATTCCCGTATTGTCGCTCGCTTTTCCCGCTCACTGGGGCTGAGCAAACCCACCAGCCCTTGCCTGGCGCTGTCCCTCAACTGCTGCATCGACTCTTCTTCAGCCTGCATTTTCTCGATCGACTCCGCCGCGTGCAGCAGACCACAGCCCACCTGCTTGGAAGCGAAGGCGGCCAGGCCCGCCCACTGGAAGCGCTGATCATGGCGCCACAGTTGGGCGTAGGCGGCATTGATCGCCTTGTTACGCGCTTTCGGGTCGGTGATCAGCTGGCCGCCCGGCGCCACGACGTTTTCGACCCGTTGCTGGTAGCCGCGCCAGAGGTTCTCGCAGGCCGTTCCCGGCCGTTCGCTGAAGGAAGGCGTGGCAGTCTTCGGTGCTGAAGTAAACCCGGATTGGCGAGGCGCGACCGGTTGGCTGGGGGCGGGTGGTGGTGCGGGTTGAGCGGCTGCCCTGGCAGTCCGAGGGGCAGGGGCATCCTTCCCGACATAACTGGCATCGAAAAGCGAGGGCTTCAGTGTGGCTTTGCAGGGGCAACTGCTGACACTGTCCAATGTGCCGGCCACCAGCCTCCCGTGACTGTCCATGAATGAGACGCCACCCATGATTTCGTAGGTTTTGTTGTCCTTGCCGCAGGACACCGGGTCCCCTGCACGAGCATGGGCGAAGCCAAACATCATGATGCGGGTATCGGCCTCCAACACCTCGCCGCCGCAGCTGGTCTTGTCACCCTTGCGAATGAAATATCCCTTTGCCAATGCACTAACTCCTGACTTTTTGCGACTTGAGCGAGCAGCTCCAGTGCGCCCGCCTACGAGCAATTTGCGCCTGCCCCGAGTGAAAATGGAGGCATGGCAAAGTGCGACGCACAGGGTTAACGCGGGGGAAATAAACGTAAATGGGATGTTTCCGAGATGGGTGTAGGAAATGGAGAATCAATGGCTTTCTGCTACGGTCTTCCGGCGATAAGTTTGAAGGAAACCGGATTTTTCCAGCCAGCACGCGTAATCGTTCGCGTGCATCGCGAGCAGGCTCGCTCCTACAGGAGTGGGGTTATTTCAATAGTTTTTGAAACTCCTCCACAGGCAACGGCTGGCTGTGCAAATACCCTTGGTAAAAGTGACAATCCAGCCCCTGCAAGAACTCCAGTTGCTCTGCTGTTTCCACCCCTTCGGCAATCACCTTCAAGTCCAGACTGTGGGCCATGGCGACGATGGCGCGGATGATCTCGGCGTCGTTCGGGTCGCTGGTGGCATCGCGGATGAACGACTTGTCGATTTTCAGGGTGTCGACCGGCAAGCGCTTGAGGTAGGTCAACGAGGAATAGCCGGTGCCGAAGTCGTCCATGGCGAAGCTCACACCGAGTTTTTTCAGGCGGCGCATTTTGCTGATGGTGTCTTCCAGGTTCTGGATCACGATACCTTCGGTGATTTCCAGCTTCAGCAGGGAGCAGGGCAGGCCATAGCTGTTCAGGCTGTTTTCGACGCGCTCGACGAAGTCGTTCTGGCGGAACTGGCGCGGGCTGATGTTCACACACAGGCTGAATCTTAGCGGGTCTATCAGGCCGTTTTCGATCAATTGCTTGAAGGCCTGGCAGGCTTCGTCGAGGATCCAGGTGCCGACTTCCAGAATCAGTCCGCTGTCTTCCAGTACCTTGATGAACTCGTTGGGTGACTGCGGGCCAAGCTCCGGATGATTCCAGCGTACCAGGGCCTCGGCACCGACGATGCGGTCGCCCCGGGCGTCGACCTGGGGTTGGTAATGCACGCGAAACTCGCCCCGGGAAAGCGCCAGGCGCAAGTCGGTTTCCATGCGCAGGCGTTCGCTCGCGGCCTTTTGCATGGTGTTGTGGTACATCTGCGCGGTATTGCGCCCCGAGTCCTTGGCGCGATAGAGCGCGATGTCGGCGCGTTTGAGCAGGTCGGTCGGGGTCGAACCGTGATCGGGGATCAGCGCAATGCCGATGCTTGGTGTCACTTGCAGGCGCTGGCCATCGAGGAACATCGGTTCGGACAGCAGTTCGCGGATGGTGTCGGCCAGTTGGCGTACCTGATCGCTGACCTCGCTGCGCGAGCCTTCGAGACCGCTGAGCAGTACCACGAATTCGTCACCGCCCAGGCGCGCAACGGTGTCTTCCATGCGCACGCTGGCCTCCAGGCGCGCGGTGATGATTTTCAGCACGGTATCGCCCACCGGATGCCCGAGGGAGTCGTTGATGTGCTTGAAATGGTCGAGGTCGAGGAACATCAGCGCGCCGCGCAGGTTATGGCGTTTGAGCAGGGCGATTTGCTGGCTCAGGCGGTCCATCAGTAATGCCCGATTGGGCAGGTTGGTCAGTGAGTCGTGGTAGGCCAGGTGGCGAATCTGCGCTTCGGCGTTTTTCAGCAGGCTGACGTCTCGCGCGGTCAACAGCAGGCAGGCGGTTTCATTGAGGGTGATCGGCTCCACCGAGACTTCGACAGTGAGCAGTTCGCCGCGCTTGTTACGCCCGAGCATTTCCTGGTGATGAACCCGGCCCTTGATCTGCAATTCCGCCAGCAGCGCCGAGCGTTGTTTTTCTTCAGCCCAAATCCCCACCTGATACACCGTGCGGCCCACCACTTCTTCGGCGCGGTAGCCGGTCAGGCGGCAGAAGCCGTCGTTGACCTCCAGATAGCGCCCGGTGTCGCGCTCGGTGATGGTGATGGCGTCGGGGCTGGAGTGGAACGCCTTGGCGAATTTCTCTTCACTGGCCTTGAGCGCCGCTTCCGAGCGCTGTTGCTGGGTGATGTCGCGCAGCGTGGTGACAATGCAGGGCTGGTCGCCGACGCTGATCTGGCGGCTGGAAATCACGCAAGTCAGGACCTGTCCGTCCTTGTGCTGGACGAGAATGGCGACGTTGTTCAGGCCTTGTTCGCGGATCACTTGTTCGATCCGTCGCAGGCTTTTCGCTGAAGCGTCCCACAGGCCTATTTCGTCGGCGCTGCGGCCGATCACATCGGCGGTGCTCCAGCCGAAGGTCTGGGTGAAGCTGGAGTTGATTTCAATGAACTGGCCGCTGTCCTGGTGGGTGACGCAGATCGGGTCGGGGCTGACCTGGAACAGCGTGGCGAATTTCTCTTCGGATGCCACCAGCCGTTGTTCGCGCTCCACCTGGTCGGTGATGTCGAGCAATGTGCCTGCCATGCGCACCGGCACGCCGTTGTCATCGCGGTAGAGGCGGGCGCGGCTTTCCAGGTAGCGCGAGCTGCCGTCAGGCAATTGCACGCGGTAGGTCAATTGATAGTTGCCGGCCGGGCCTTCACGCAGGCTGCGGTAAGCGTCGCGCATGGTGTCGCGTTCTTTGCCGGGCACGCCTTCGAAAAACTCGTCGAAGGACTCGTGAAAGGGTTTGGCGTCCAGGCCGTGCAGTTGGGCGGCCCGTGCCGATCCGTAGAGCATGCCGCTGGGAATGTGCCAGTCCCAGGTGCCGAGTTGCGCGGAGTCCAGGGCCAGGTCGAGGCGTTCCTGGCTGTCCTTGAGGGCATGTTCGGCGACTTTGCGTTCGGTGGTGTCCAGGAACGTGCTCAGTAGATAGGGCTGGCCTTCGAGCTCGACTTTTTGCGCACTGAGGATACCGTCATGGACCTGGCCATTGCTGGCGCGAAACTGCACTTCCATGCTCACCAGGTCGCCTTTGGCCTTGGTGGCCTTGACCAGGTCGGCCCGTTGCTCGGGATGCACCCACAGCCCCAGTTCCAGGGTGGTGCGGCCGATCGCGTTTTGTACCGGCCAACCGAACAGGCTTTCGAAATGCTGGTTGGCTTCGGAAATCAGGCCGTCTTCCTGGCGGGTCAGCAGGACCATGTTCGGGCACAGGTGAAACAGGGTGGCGAAGCGTTTTTCCGAGCTGCTCAACGCCTGCTCGCGCTGGCGCTGGTGGGTAATCTCACGGATCACGCCGATCATTCGTGGCCTGCCGTGCTTGTCCGGCAACAGGCTGCCGTTGATTTCCAGCCAGTGCAGGCTGCCATCGGGCCAGCGGATGCGGTGATGCATCGCTTGCTCCAGTGGCGCGCCAGCGATGACCGCGTGGAAGGCGCGAAGGGTTTTCGCGCGATCTTCCGGGGGCAGCAGGTCGAGGTATTCCAGATCCGATGGCAATGGTTTGCGGGGGTCGAAGCCGAACAGCGCCTGCGTGCCCCGGGACCAGCTGATCTGCCCGCGCTCGATGTCCCAATACCAGGCGCCCAGGCGCGCGCCGTTGAGCGCGGCCAGTAATTGCGAGGCACTTTCCCAGCTCTGTTCGGAGCTTTTCGGATCAAGTGCCTGAATTCGCGGCATCGGCGGAATACGGTCTACAGATTTCGGCATTGGCAAGCCTTGAGCTGAGTTTGGGCGTTTGTTGCAGGAATTCTCGGCTCTATAGGAGTAGCACAAGTTAGCCTTGAGTCCCTGGCGGATCGAGTTGAGCGTCCAGCAAGGCCATGAAGGCCCGCGCAGCATTCGACAGCGTCCTTTCCGTGTGCAGGATATAGCCTAGCTGGCGAGTGAGCTGTATGCCCGGCAAAGGTATGCGTGCTACCTGGTCATCGAGCATGGTGCGCGGCAAAACGCTCCAGGCCAGGCCAATCGAGACCATCATCTTGATGGTTTCCAGATAGTTGGTGCTCATGGCGATGTTTGGCGTCAGGCCCTGGGCTTCAAACAGCCGTTGCACAATGTGGTGGGTAAAGGTATTGCCGCCGGGAAAGACCGCCGGGTGCCGGGCGATGTCTGCCAGGCTGACCTTGCCGTTGTTGAGTAGAGAATGCTCCGGGGCGACCACGAAATCCAGCGGGTCGTCCCACACCGGGGTGGCCTTGACCAGCGCATGGGGCTCTGGCGCGAGGGTGATGACCGCCAGTTCGGCGCGGCCATGGAGAATTTCCTCGTAGGCCACTTCCGAGTCGAGGAATTGAATATCCAGCGCCACTTGTGGGTAGCGTCGGGTGAACTCCCTTAATAAAGGCGGCAAGCGGTGCAGGCCGATGTGGTGACTGGTGGCCAGGGTCAGACGACCGGTCACCTCGCCTGTGAGGTTGGTCAAGGCGCGGCGCGTATCATCGAGGACATTGAGAATCTGGTAGGCCCGCGGCAGCAGGGCGCGCCCGGCCTCGGTCAGGCCCACTTCACGACCCAGGCGATCGAACAGCCGCACCTTCAATTGCTGCTCCAGCCCGGCGATGCGTTTGCTGATGGCCGGCTGGGTCAGGTGCAGCCGTTCGCCGGCGCCGGAGAAGCTTCCGGTCTCGGCGATGGCAATAAAAGCATTGAGGTTGGCCAGGTCCATGGTTGTATTCCAGTTGGTTATCCAAAGCATAAAAAATATGAATTTGAGTTATTTAATGTAACCCCATAGGATCAGCCTCACAAGCCAAAGGGTTATTGAGACTTTCAAGACCCAGAGGTCTGTGTAGCGAGTTTGTTAGTTCAAATTCGGATGCCAGAAGTCCATAGCCAAGGCGCTGCGACGAGTCATAGCGCGCTATGGCGAGGAGCAGCAACGCAGGATATGGGCTTCTGGCGCCGAAGTTGACTAACGAAACTCGCTATACAGACCTCACTGGCATAGAAAAAGCTGATGAGGAACCGTCTGATGGCCGGCAAAACGCTCTACGACAAGCTCTGGGATTCGCATTTGGTCAAGCAGCGCGACGATGGCTCTGCGCTGATTTACATCGACCGTCACATCATCCACGAAGTGACCTCGCCGCAAGCCTTCGAAGGCCTGCGTCTGGCCGGGCGCAAGCCATGGCGCATCGATGCCAACATCGCGACCCCGGACCACAACGTACCGACTACGCCGGAGCGCAAGGGCGGCATCAACGCCATCGTTGACCAGGTCTCGCGTCTGCAAGTGCAGACCCTCGATGACAACTGCGATGAATACGGCATCGTCGAGTTCAAGATGAACGACGTTCGCCAGGGCATCGTCCACGTCATCGGCCCGGAGCAGGGCGCAACGTTGCCGGGCATGACCGTGGTCTGCGGCGACTCCCACACCTCGACCCACGGCGCATTCGGCGCGTTGGCGCACGGTATCGGTACTTCCGAGGTCGAGCATGTGCTCGCCACTCAGTGCCTGGTCGCCAAGAAAATGAAAAACATGCTGGTACGTGTCGAAGGCCAATTGCCGTTCGGCGTGACCGCCAAGGACATCGTGCTCGCCGTGATCGGCAAGATCGGCACCGCCGGCGGTAACGGCCACGCCATCGAGTTCGCCGGCAGCGCGATTCGCGACCTGTCTGTGGAAGGCCGCATGACCATCTGCAACATGTCCATCGAGGCTGGCGCTCGTGTGGGCCTGGTAGCGGCTGACGAAAAAACCGTGGCTTACGTCAAGGGCCGTCCTTTCGCACCGAAAGGCGCGGAATGGGACTTGGCTGTCGAGGCCTGGAAAGACCTGGTTTCCGATGCGGATGCCAAGTTCGACACCATCGTCGAGCTCGATGCCACTCAGATCAAGCCACAAGTCAGCTGGGGCACCTCGCCGGAAATGGTCTTGGCTGTTGATCAGAACGTGCCGGATCCTGCGAAGGAAATGGACCTGGTCAAGCGCGACTCCATCGTCCGCGCCTTGAAATACATGGGGTTGACCGCCAACCAGGCGATCACCGACATTCAGCTCGACCGCGTGTTCATCGGTTCCTGCACCAACTCGCGGATCGAAGACCTGCGTGCGGCGGCCGTGATCGCCAAGGGCCGCAAAGTGGCCTCGACCATCAAGCAGGCCATCGTCGTGCCGGGCTCGGGTCTGGTTAAAGCCCAGGCTGAATCGGAAGGCCTGGACAAGATTTTCCTCGAAGCCGGTTTCGAATGGCGTGAGCCGGGTTGCTCGATGTGCCTGGCGATGAACCCGGACCGTTTGGAAAGTGGCGAGCATTGCGCTTCGACCTCCAACCGTAACTTCGAAGGCCGTCAGGGCGCCGGTGGTCGTACTCACCTCGTCAGCCCGGCCATGGCCGCGGCCGCTGCTGTAAACGGTCGTTTCGTCGACGTCCGTGAATTGATCTGAAGGAGCGCAGCATGAAAGCTTTTACCCAGCACACTGGTCTTGTCGCGCCTTTGGATCGTGCCAACGTCGACACCGACCAGATCATCCCGAAGCAGTTCTTGAAGTCGATCAAGCGCACGGGTTTTGGCCCGAACCTGTTCGATGAATGGCGTTACCTGGATGTGGGCCAGCCTTATCAGGACAACTCCAGGCGTCCGCTGAACAAGGACTTCGTCCTCAATGCCGAACGTTATCAGGGCGCCAGCGTGTTGCTGGCCCGCGAGAACTTCGGTTGCGGCTCCAGCCGTGAACACGCGCCGTGGGCGCTGGAAGAGTACGGTTTCCGCAGCATCATCGCGCCGAGCTATGCCGACATCTTCTTCAACAACAGCTTCAAGAACGGCTTGCTGCCGATCATCTTGAGCGATGCTGAAGTCGATGAGCTGTTCCAGCAGGTCGAGGCCAATCCGGGCTATCAATTGCAGGTCGATCTGCAAGCCCAGACCGTGACCCGCCCTGACGGCAAGGTGTTGAGCTTCGAAATCGATGCCTTCCGCAAGCATTGCCTGCTCAACGGCCTGGACGATATCGGCCTGACCTTGCAGGACGGCGATGCGATTGCGGTGTTTGAAGCCAAGCACCGGGCGAGCCAGCCTTGGTTGTTTCGTGACGCTTGATTGATCCGAGATTGATGTAGTCAGGGCCGGCCCCTTCGCTGGCAAGCCAGCTCCTACAGTTGAAACGCATTCCCCTGTAGGAGCTGGCTTGCCAGCGAAGAGGCCCGCCCAGACACCCCAAGACTCACCCCAAAAAAGGAAGTCCCCATGACCAGCACCGCCCGACACACCCAAGTAGTCCAGAAGCAATTCGGTGAACAGGCCTCGGCCTACCTGAGCAGCGCCGTACACGCTCAAGGCACTGAATTCGCGCTGCTACAGGCCGAGCTGGCCGGGCAGGGTGATGCCAGGGTCCTGGATCTGGGCTGCGGCGCCGGTCACGTGAGTTTTCACGTAGCCTCATTGGTGAAAGAAGTGGTGGCCTACGACCTGTCGCAGCAGATGCTCGACGTGGTGACCGCTGCCGCTGTCGATCGTGGTTTGAGCAACGTGTCCACGGTCAACGGTGCCGCCGAGCGCCTGCCGTTCGCCGATGGCGAATTCGATTTCGTCTTCAGCCGTTATTCGGCGCACCATTGGAGCGATCTCGGCGTGGCGTTGCGGGAAGTGCGCCGGGTGTTGAAACCGGGCGGTGTAGCGGCGTTCGTCGACGTATTGTCACCGGGTAGCCCGCTGTTCGACACTTACCTGCAAAGCGTCGAAGTGCTGCGCGACACCAGCCATGTGCGCGATTATTCCGCTGGCGAGTGGTTGCGCCAGGTCAGCGAGGCGGGGCTGCACACGCGCAGTACCACTCGTCAGCGCCTGCGTCTGGAGTACGACAGCTGGGTCGAGCGCATGCGCACACCTGAAGTGATGCGCGCGGCGATCCGCGCGTTGCAGCAGTCGATGGGCAACGAAGTACGCGAATATTTCGAGATTGAGGCCGATGGTTCGTTCAGTACCGATGTATTGGTGCTGATGGCTGAGCGATAGAATTTTTCCGGGTGCGTCCATGGGCGCACCGACTGATGACATGAGGAACGCATGAGCAAGCAGATTCTGATTCTCCCAGGTGACGGTATTGGCCCGGAAATCATGGCCGAAGCGGTCAAGGTGCTGGAGCTGGCCAGCGACAAGTTCGCCCTGGGCTTCGAGCTGAGCCACGACGTGATCGGCGGCGCTGCCATCGACAAGCACGGCGTGCCGCTGGCCGACGAGACCCTGGAGCGTGCCCGCGCGGCCGACGCCGTGTTGCTGGGTGCCGTTGGCGGCCCGAAATGGGATGCCATCGAACGTGACATCCGCCCTGAGCGCGGCCTGCTGAAAATCCGTGCGCAACTGGGCCTGTTCGGCAACCTGCGCCCGGCGATCCTGTACCCGCAACTGGCCGAGGCTTCCAGCCTGAAGCCGGAAATCGTGGCCGGCCTGGACATCCTGATCGTCCGTGAGCTGACCGGCGGCATCTACTTCGGCGCGCCACGCGGTACCCGTACCCTGGAAAACGGCGAGCGTCAGTCCTATGACACCCTGCCGTACAGCGAAAGCGAAATTCGTCGTATCGCCCGTGTCGGTTTCGACATGGCCATGGTCCGTGGCAAGAAGCTGTGCTCGGTGGACAAGGCCAACGTACTGGCCTCCAGCCAGCTGTGGCGTGAAGTGGTCGAACAAGTGGCCAAGGATTATCCTGAAGTCGAACTGAGCCACATGTACGTCGACAACGCCGCGATGCAGCTGGTGCGCGCACCGAAGCAGTTCGACGTGATCGTCACCGACAACATGTTCGGCGACATCCTGTCCGACCAGGCCTCGATGCTCACCGGTTCCATCGGCATGCTGCCGTCGGCGTCCCTGGACACCAACAACAAAGGCATGTACGAGCCGTGCCACGGTTCGGCGCCGGACATCGCGGGCAAGGGCATCGCCAACCCGTTGGCGACCATTTTGTCGGTGTCGATGATGCTGCGTTACAGCTTCAACCAGCAGGCCGCGGCCGATGCCATCGAGAAAGCCGTCAGCCTGGTGCTGGATCAGGGCTTGCGCACCGGCGACATCTGGTCGGCAGGTTGCACTAAAGTCGGTACGCAGGAAATGGGTGACGCAGTAGTCGCCGCGCTGCGGAATCTGTAATCTCTCGGGCCCGCTGCCAAATTCAAGACAAGGCAGCGGCCCACATTTCAAGAAGGTGTAGTTGCGATGAAACGTGTAGGTCTGATCGGTTGGCGCGGTATGGTCGGTTCCGTGCTCATGCAGCGGATGCTGGAAGAGCAGGATTTCGATCTTATCGAGCCGGTGTTTTTCACCACTTCCAATGTCGGTGGCCAAGGCCCGTCCGTGGGCAAGGACATTGCTCCGCTCAAGGACGCTTACAGCATTGAAGAGCTGAAAACCCTCGACGTGATTCTGACCTGCCAGGGTGGCGACTACACCAGCGAAGTCTTCCCCAAGCTGCGTGAAGCCGGCTGGCAGGGTTACTGGATCGACGCCGCTTCCAGCCTGCGCATGCAGGATGACGCGGTGATCGTTCTGGACCCGGTCAACCGCAAGGTGATCGACCAGCAGCTGGACGCGGGCACCAAGAACTACATCGGCGGCAACTGCACCGTCAGCCTGATGCTGATGGGTCTGGGTGGCCTGTTCGAAGCCGGTCTGGTGGAGTGGATGAGCGCCATGACCTATCAGGCGGCCTCCGGTGCCGGCGCGCAGAACATGCGTGAACTGATCAAGCAGATGGGCGCGACCCACGCCGCTGTTGCCGATCAACTGGCCGATCCGGCCAGCGCGATCCTCGACATCGACCGTCGTGTTGCCGAAGCCATGCGCAGCGACGCGTACCCGACCGAAAACTTCGGCGTACCGCTGGCCGGCAGCCTGATCCCGTGGATCGACAAGGAACTGCCGAACGGCCAGAGCCGCGAAGAGTGGAAGGCCCAGGCCGAGACCAACAAGATCCTCGGTCGCTTCAAGAGCCCGATCCCGGTCGATGGCATCTGCGTACGCATTGGCGCCATGCGCTGCCACAGCCAGGCGCTGACCATCAAGCTGAACAAAGACGTGCCGATCGCTGATATCGAAGGGCTGATCAGCCAGCACAACCCTTGGGTCAAGCTGGTACCGAACAGCCGTGAGACCAGCATTCAGGAGCTGAGCCCGAACAAGGTCACCGGCACCCTGAACATCCCGGTTGGCCGTCTGCGCAAGCTGAACATGGGTTCGCAGTTCGTCGGCGCGTTCACTGTTGGCGACCAGTTGCTGTGGGGCGCGGCCGAACCGCTGCGCCGCATGCTGCGGATCCTGCTCGAACGTTGATCGGTTGATGCAATGAAAGAACCCGTGCCTTGAGAGAGGTGCGGGTTTTTTTATGGTTATCTGCTTTGGGTGATCTGCTGTCTGAACGGGCGCCATCGTCGGAGCGCCGCCCGGAGCAAGCTCGCTCCCACAGTGAGTTGGAGTTGAATAGATATTTTGTGTACACCATCAATCCCTGTGGGAGCGAGCTTGCTCGCGATGGGGGCAGGTCAGGCACCACAGAATTGCCTGCATGCCACCCACCCGGTAAAGTGCCGCTCCCCCCGTTTCGCCAGAGGTAAAACCCATGAGCCAGTCCATTGATATTGCCGTGATCGGCGCCACCGGTACTGTCGGCGAAACGCTCGTGCAGATTCTCGAAGAGCGCGATTTCCCGATCGGCACCCTTCATCTGTTGGCCAGCAGCGAATCGGCCGGCAGTTCCGTACCGTTTCGCGGCAAGAACGTACGGGTGCGGGAAGTCGATGAGTTCGACTTCAGCAAGGTACAGCTTGGGTTTTTCGTGGCCGGCCCGGCGGTTTCGTTGAGTTTTGCTTCCCGCGCGATCGATGCCGGATGCTCGGTGATCGATCTCTCCGGCGCCTTGCCGGCCGAAAAGGCGCCGCAGGTCGTGCCTGAGGCCAACGCTCAGGTGTTGGCCGGCTTGAAAAAACCGTTTCAGGTCAGCAGTCCAAGTCCGTCGGCCACCACGCTGGCGGTAGTGCTCGCGCCGCTGATGGATTTGCTCGATTTGCAGCGCATCAGCCTGACCGCCAGCCTGGCGGTATCGGCCCAGGGCCGCGAAGCCGTGAGCGAGCTCGCCCGGCAAACCGCCGAACTGCTGAATGTGCGGCCGCTGGAGCCGAAATTCTTTGATCGGCAGATGGCCTTCAACCTGTTGGCCCAGGTCGGCAAACCGGATGAGCAAGGTCATACATTGCTGGAAAAACGCCTGGTGCGTGAACTGCGCCAGGTCATGGCGCTGCCTGCATTGAAGATTTCCGTCACTTGCATTCAAGCCCCGGTGTTTTTTGGCGATAGCTATAGCGTGACCCTGCAGTCCGCGAATGAAATCGACCTGGCGAAAATCAATGTGGCCCTGGAGGACGCAGCCGGCATCGAGCTGGTGGAAGCCGGCGATTACCCGACCCCGGTGGGCGATGCGGTAGGGCAGGATGTGGTCTACGTCGGTCGGGTTCGCCTGGGTATCGACGACCCGTCGGAACTTAATCTGTGGCTGACGTCAGATAACGTACGCAAAGGCGCAGCGCTCAACGCTGTGCAGCTGGCCGAGTTGTTGCTTAAAGACCTGCTGTAAAAGATACTTTGCAACAATTTGTCGAATGATTCCGCGCGAGCCTATGCTTGCCGGAGTGCTGAAGGCGAGCCACTCTGCGGGGCTTTGCCGGGCATCAATGAAATGACCGCGCGCGACGACCCTCGCCGTTGCGCGCAATGCCTTACGGCAGCGGCTATCAATACTTCTCGCTGGCCGAGGAATGTTCAACTAAGGATGAGCTAATGGTTCAAGTTCGCAAACTGGTGTTAGCAATAGCGGCCGCCTCGGCGCTGTCCTCCGGTATGGCGCATGCCCTCGGGCTCGGGGAGTTGACCCTGAAATCGACGCTCAACCAGCCGCTGGTAGCGGAAATCGAGCTGCTCGATGTCAAGGATCTCACCGCCGCCGAAGTGGTGCCGAGCCTGGCCTCACCAGACGATTTCGCCAAGGCCGGTGTCGACCGCCAGGCGTTTCTCAACGACTTGACCTTCACCCCGGTGCTTAACGCCAGCGGCAAAAGCATCCTGCGCGTGACCTCCAGCAAGCCACTCTCCGAACCCATGGTGAAGTTCCTGGTTCAGGTCATGTGGCCGAACGGTCGTTTGCTGCGCGACTACAGTGTATTGCTCGATCCGTCCAAATTCTCGCCGCAAACCGCTGAAGCGGCTGCGCAACCAACGTCAACGGTTGCCGCGCCCGTCACCGGTGCGACCAAAGCGTCCCAATACACCACCACACCGCGCGATACCCTGTGGGAAATCGCCGCGAAGGCGCGTAATGGCGGTTCGATCCAGCAAACCATGCTCGCCATCCAGGCGCTGAACCCGGACGCCTTCATTGACGGCAATATCAACCGCTTGAAAACCGGCCAGGTGCTGCGCCTGCCGGACCAGGTGCAGAGCGCGGGCCTGCCGCAAGCCAAGGCCATTGCCGAAGTGGCTGCACAGAACACCGCATGGCGCCAGGGGCGTCGCTACGTGGCCAAACCCGGGGCAGGGCAGCAACAGCTCGACGCTACCAATCGCGCTCGCACCGATGGTGCGCCCGCTCAAGCGGCCACCGACAAACTGAGCCTGGTTTCTGCCGAGTCCGGCAAGAACCATGGCAAAGGGGCCGCTGGAGATGCCACGGCCCTCAGCAACAAGCTGGCGATGACCCAGGAAAGCCTCGATACCAGTCGTCGTGATAACGCCGAACTGAAAAGTCGCATGACCGACCTGCAAAGCCAGGTGGACAAGCTGCAGCGCCTGATCGAGTTGAAGAACAATCAACTGGCCAAGTTGCAAACCGAGGGCGCTGCGGGTGCGCCAGCGGCTGCGACAGCTCCGGCGATGTCGGCCGAGCTGGCTGCCAACCCGGCAGCGCCTGCTGCGCCTGCTGCGGCTGAAGCTGCAGCAGTGGTCACCGCGCCAGAGGCAACTGCGGCAGCATCCGACGATCAGAAATTCAATGAGTTGCTGAGCAATCCGGTGCTGCTGGGCCTGGTGGGTGGCGGTGCGGTGGTTCTGCTGCTCTTGCTGCTGTTGCTGGCGCGCCGCCGCAAAGCCCGGCAAGAAGCCGAAAAGCATATGCGCATGGCCCGTGCCTTGGCTGAAGAACAGCCGTTCTCGGCCGATTTCGACTTGCCGGACACCAGCTTCGAAGGCCTGGAAGTTCCATCGCCGAGCGTGAAGCTGGCGACTGCCCCGACGCCTGCTCCCGCGCCAGCGCCGGTGGTTGCCCCGGTCGTGATGACCACGCCGATCGCCGCGCCATTGGTGGCGCCGGCTGCCGAGCGTTCCGACGATGTGCTGGGCCAGGCTCAGTCGCACATCAATGCCGGTCGCCTGAACCAGGCTGCCGCGTTGCTGGAGGACGGCGTCAAGCAAGAGCCGAAGCGCAGCGACTTGCGCTTGAAACTGATGGAAGTCTACGGCCAGCAAGGCGACCGCGATGCGTTCGTCGGCCAGGAGCGTCAGTTGGTGGCCAATGGCGACAACTTCGCCCAGGTTGAAAAGCTCAAAAGCCGCTTCCCGGCCATGGCGCTGGTGGCTGCCGGTGGCATCGCCGCAGCCGCCGTTGCTGCCGAGCTGGATGCGCAATACGTCAAGGACCTGTTGCTCGATGAGCCGCAAGCAGCGGCGCCAGAGCCGGTGCCAGCGCCGTTCGAGGATGACCTCGACAGCGCCTTCGACCTGAGCCTGGATGATCTGGACGCGATCACGCCTGTGGCGCCTGCACCTGCGCCGGAGCCTGAAGTGACGGCGCTGGCGGACCTGGACGAGTTCCCGCTGGATGACGATCTGAGTTTTGAGTCGGTGTTGCAGCAACAGACTGAAATCAAGGAAAACCTCGACGACCTGTCGGACTTCGATCTCGACCTGGATCTCGGTGCGCAACCGTCGCCGGCGATACTGGCTGAAGACGATTTCCTGCTGGATCTGGACGAAGGCGTGAAGGATTTTCCGGTCGCTGAAACCCCGGCTGTTCCTGAGGTCGCGCTGGATGACCTGGAATTGCCGGCCGATTTCGATCTGTCGCTGGCCGACGAAATGGACGCACCGGATGCGTTCGCGGCTGAGCTGGATGATGTCAACGCCGAGCTGGAGAGCCTGTCCAGCAGCATCGGCGAGCCGACCTTCACCGAAGCAGATGCCGCGCTGGGCGACGATGATGACTTCGACTTCCTCTCGGGCACTGACGAAGCCGCTACCAAGCTCGATCTGGCTCAGGCCTATATCGACATGGGCGACAGCGATGGCGCTCGCGACATTCTCAATGAGGTGGTGAGCGAAGGCAGTGTCGAGCAGAAGAGCGAAGCCGAGGAAATGCTTTCGCGCCTGGCTTGAGTGATCGGTATGTTGTAAGAAAAGCGGCAGCCCATTGAGGCTGCCGTTTTTGTTTGGCCGATGAATTGACGTTGTTTGCTCGGGCCTCTTCGCGGGCAAGCCCGCTCCTACAGTGATTTATGTCGCCCATAGAACCCTGTAGGAGCGGGCTTGCCCGCGAAAGGGCCGGAACAGTCAAAGGAGATCCCTCTGGCATCCCCGCCCGGCGGCCTTATAATGCCCGCCTTTGGTACATCAGCAGGCTGTCCCTCCTTGGCAAATATAGATAACCCGGTCGCCGAAATGGCAGCCGACGGCTTTTTCCGGATCGCGCTGGGCGTCGAATACAAAGGCTCGCGCTACCGCGGCTGGCAGCGCCAGGCGTCCGGGGTGCTGACCGTGCAGGAAACCCTCGAAAACGCCTTGTCCAAAGTCGCCGACTCACCCGTTTCGCTGATGTGCGCCGGGCGTACCGACGCCGGGGTGCATGCCTGCGGACAGGTGGTGCATTTCGACACCCAGGTCGAGCGTTCGATGAAGGCCTGGACCATGGGCGCCAACATCAACTTGCCCCACGACGTCAGTGTCAGTTGGGCCAAGGTCATGCCGGCGCATTTCCATGCACGGTTCAAGGCCATCGCCCGGCGTTATCGCTACGTGATCTACAACGATCAGATCCGCCCGGCGCACCTTAACGAAGAAGTGACCTGGAACCACCGTCCGCTGGACGTCGAGCGCATGGCCGAGGCCGCCCAGTACCTGCTCGGCACCCATGATTTCAGCGCGTTTCGCGCCGGCCAGTGCCAGGCCAAGTCACCGATCAAGGAACTGCATCATCTGCGCGTCACCCGTCACGGCAAGATGATCGTGCTGGATATTCGTGCCAGCGCCTTCCTGCATCACATGGTGCGCAACATTGCCGGCGTGCTGATGACCATCGGCGCCGGAGAGCGTCCGGTGGAGTGGATGAAAGAGGTGCTGGAGAGCCGGATTCGGCGGACCGGTGGCGTGACGGCGCATCCGTTCGGGTTGTATCTGGTGCAGGTCGAGTACCGTGACGAGTTCCAGTTGCCCGAGCGTTACATCGGTCCACACTTCCTGACCGGTTTCTCGGAACTTGGCGGCTGACGCCCTCGAATGCTTTTGTTACCATCCGGGACTTTCCCGGATTTGTCTTGGAGTTGTGTCGACATGTCAGCCGTTCGCAGCAAGATCTGTGGGATTACCCGCATGGAAGATGCGTTGGCAGCCGTCGAGGCCGGGGCGGATGCCATCGGATTCGTGTTCTACGCCAAAAGCCCTCGCGCGGTGACGTTCCAGCAGGCGCGCTCGATCATCAAGGCGCTGCCGCCGTTCGTGACCACCGTGGGCTTGTTCGTCAATGCGAGCCGTTGCGAATTGGGTGAAATTCTCGACGCGGTGCCCCTGGACCTGCTGCAATTTCACGGCGATGAAAGCGCGGCCGAGTGCGAAGGTTGGCATCGCCCGTACATCAAGGCGCTGCGGGTCAAGGCGGGTGATGACATCGCCGCGGCCTGTGATGCCTATGCCAGTGCCAGCGGCATCTTGCTCGATACCTATGTCGAAGGCGTTCCCGGAGGAACCGGTGAGGCATTTGACTGGTCACTGATACCGCAAGGCCTGAGCAAGCCGATCATTCTGGCGGGCGGTCTGACGCCGGGCAACGTCGCCGAAGCGGTTGCGCGCGTTCGACCTTACGCCGTGGATGTCAGCGGCGGGGTAGAGGCGAGCAAGGGCATCAAGGATCACGCAAAGATTCAGGCATTTATCAAAGCGGTACGCGGTAGCACCTGTTGATGTGACGGCTGGCAGACTGCCGCCGTCCACTGCACTGTAAAAAGCGGATGCACTGCACACAGCAGGCAGATCCGAGGGTTTGTGGTTGCACGCAGGTCATGTTTCGCGCTGACCGTGGCAGTCCATCGACCGTCGCCGCACACATGAATTTAGCGCTAGGGCATACACGGGGCCGCGAACCAGAGCGTTCGGGCCGCCGGTACTGGAGAAAGAAAGCATGAGCAACTGGTTAGTAGACAAACTGATCCCTTCGATCATGCGTTCCGAGGTCAAGAAGAGCTCGGTGCCTGAAGGTCTTTGGCACAAATGCCCGTCTTGCGAGGCTGTGCTTTATCGCCCGGAATTGGAAAAGACCCTGGACGTTTGCCCCAAGTGCAATCATCACATGCGTATCGGCGCCCGCGCCCGTATCGACATCTTCCTCGACGTTGAAGGCCGTACCGAGCTGGGTGCAGACCTGGAACCGGTTGACCGTCTGAAATTCCGCGACGGCAAGAAGTACAAGGACCGCCTGACCGCTGCACAAAAGCAGACCGGCGAAAAAGACGCGCTGGTTTCCATGAGCGGCACTTTGCTGGGCATGCCGGTCGTGGTTTCGGCGTTCGAGTTTTCCTTCATGGGCGGTTCGATGGGCGCCATCGTCGGTGAACGTTTCGTTCGTGCCGCCAACTACGCCCTGGAAAAACGTTGCCCGATGATCTGCTTCGCCGCTTCCGGCGGTGCGCGGATGCAGGAAGCGCTGATTTCCCTGATGCAAATGGCCAAGACCTCTGCGGTGCTGGCGCGTCTGCGTGAAGAAGGCATCCCGTTCATCTCTGTGCTGACCGATCCGGTCTACGGCGGCGTTTCCGCCAGTCTGGCGATGCTGGGCGACGTGATTGTCGGTGAGCCGAAGGCGTTGATCGGTTTTGCCGGTCCGCGTGTGATCGAGCAAACCGTGCGTGAAAAACTGCCGGAAGGCTTCCAGCGCAGCGAGTTCCTGCTGGAGCACGGTGCCATCGACATGATCATCGATCGTCAGGAGCTGCGTCCGCGTCTGGGCAATCTGTTGGCGCAAATGATGGGGCTGCCGACGCCGACGTTCGTTGCTGCACCCATCGAGCCGATCGTGGTTCCGCCGGTGCCAGCCAGCCTATGATCGAACGTACCCTTGGCGAATGGCTCGCCTACCTCGAGCAGTTGCACCCTTCGGCCATCGACATGGGCCTGGAGCGGTCGCAGCAGGTAGCGTCCCGCATGGGACTGGGCAAGCCGGCGCCTCGGGTGATTACGGTCACCGGGACCAACGGCAAGGGTTCCACCTGTGCGTTCGTGGCGTCCTTGCTGCGAGCCCAGGGCTTGAGCGTGGGGGTTTACAACTCCCCACACCTGCTGCGTTACAACGAGCGGGTGCAGCTCAATGGTGTCGAAGCCACGGACGCCGAGCTGTGCGAGGCCTTTGCTGCGGTAGAGGCCGGGCGCGCTGATACTTCCCTGACATACTTCGAAATGGGCACCCTGGCGGCGTTCTGGCTGTTCCAGCGCTCAGGGCTCGATGCGGTGGTGCTGGAAGTCGGTCTGGGCGGTCGGTTGGACACGGTCAACGTGGTGGACGCCGACGTGGCGCTGGTCACCAGTATTGGTGTCGATCATGCGGATTACCTCGGTGATACCCGTGAGTCCGTGGCCTTCGAGAAGGCCGGTATTTTCCGTCAGGGCGCGCCTGCGCTCTGCGGCGATCTGAATCCTCCACAACCGTTGCTGGACAAGGCGCGCGAGCTCAAATGCCCGTTTTTCCTGCGTGGGCGCGATTTTGATCTCGGCGTCACCGATCACAACTGGCAGTGGCGTGGTGTCGATGCGCAAGGGCGTGCGGTTGAACTGCGCGACCTGCCACTGCTCGATCTGCCGATGGAAAACGCTGCGCTGGCGTTGCAGGCGTACCTGCTGCTCGGCTTGCCTTGGGTGGATGCGCAGATTATCGAGGCGCTGCGGGCAACGAAGGTGGTTGGTCGTCTGGATCGCCGTGAGTTCGAGTGGCAAGGCAAGCGCTTGAATCTATTGCTGGATGTGGGGCATAACCCGCATGCGGCGGAGTATCTGGCGCGTCGCTTGGCCAGTCGTCCGCCGGTCGGCAAGCGTCTGGCGGTGTTCGGTCTGCTGGCGGACAAGGATCTGGATGGTGTTGTCGGCGAATTGAATGCTAGTGTCCAGCACTGGGCAGTAGCACCTCTGGATTCGCCTCGGGCGCGTCCGGTTGCGGATTTGCACGATGCGTTGCAAGGTCTTGGTGCGTCGGTCACGCCCTACGAAAGTGTAGCGGCCGCCCTGGAAGGGCAGTGCGCGCAGGCCACGAGCAACGACGAAATCCTGTTGTTCGGATCATTTTATTGTGTCGCCGAGGCCCTTGAATGGCTGGCCCGGCGCTCCACGGAGGACGCGGCGAATGGCATTGCTGGATAAGGCATACAAGCAGCGCATGGTTGGCGCCCTGGTGTTGGTCGCGCTGGCGGTGATTTTTCTGCCGATGCTGTTTTCCCGCCAGGACGAACAGCGCCGGGTGACAGTCGAAGCGCCTGCGGCTCCGCAGGCGCCTGTGATGCCCCAGGTACAGGTCGAGCCCGTGGTGGTGCCCGAGCCGCAAGCCTTGCCTCAGGAGCCTGTGCCGAGCGATGAGGAAATCGCCCAGCAGGAATCGGCGGTGCCAGCTGCGCCGGTGGTTCCAGCGCATGCGGCTCCAGCGCCAGCGGCCAAACCGGCTGCGCCCGCACCGGTCCCGGCTTTGGCGGCCAAGCCTGCGACAGCGCCTGCCCAGCCGATCACGGCGGCACCGGGCAAACCGGACACCACGCAAAGCCGTGTCGATGCCAATGGCTTGTCTGTCAGTTGGTCGGTGCAACTGGCCAGCCTGTCGAGTCGTGAAAGCGCGGAAAAGCTTCAGAAAACCCTGCGCAGCCAGGGTTACAACGCCTACATTCGTACCGCCGACGGCAAAAACCGGGTGTTTGTCGGGCCGCTGATCGAGCGTGCCGAAGCCGACCGGCTGCGTGACTTGCTGAACCGCCAGCAGAACCTCAAGGGGTTTGTCGTGCGCTTTCAGCCAGAACGTGGCTAAAACTATCGCCCCGATATGAAACGCACAGACAATCGCAGCTTACCGATAAGCACGGGCTCTGCTAAAATGCGCCGCCTTATCCGTCTGTAGGCTGCACTGTGCCATTTACCTGGGTTGACTGGGCGATCGTTGCAATCGTCGCCATCTCCGCATTGATCAGTCTGAGCCGCGGCTTCGTCAAAGAAGCATTGTCGCTGCTGACCTGGATCATCGCAGGAGTCGTTGCCTGGATGTTCGGTGGCTCACTGTCCGAGTACCTCGGCGGGTACATTCAAACGCCATCGGCTCGTATAATCACGGGCTGTGGAATCATGTTTGTCGCCACTTTAATCGTAGGCGCAATGATCAATTATCTTATCGGCGAACTGGTTCGCGTCACCGGGCTCTCCGGGACCGACCGATTCCTCGGCATGGCCTTCGGCGCCGCGCGTGGCGGGTTGCTGGTGGTTATCGCCGTCGGGCTGTTGAGCCTGGGGCCGGTACAGCAGGACGGGTGGTGGAAAGAGTCACAGCTCGTGCCAAAATTTTTATTGGTCGCCGACTGGTCCAAAAACCTGATCCTCGGGTGGAGCAGTCAGTGGCTTGCCAGCGGAATCAGCGTACCCGCTGATATTCCGTTCAAGGAGCACCTCTTGCCGATGGCCAAAACGCCTCAGTGAGTTGTGTTCAGTTCAGATCCATTAAGTAGGGGTTGCGTCGCATGTGTGGCATCGTCGGTATCGTCGGTAAGTCGAACGTCAATCAGGCGCTGTATGACGCGCTAACCGTCCTCCAGCACCGCGGCCAGGACGCTGCCGGTATCGTTACCAGCCATGATGGCCGGTTATTCCTGCGCAAGGACAACGGCCTGGTGCGTGACGTGTTCCATCAGCGTCACATGCAGCGTCTGGTCGGTCACATGGGTATTGGCCATGTGCGCTACCCGACCGCGGGCAGCTCGACCTCGGCCGAAGCTCAACCGTTTTACGTCAACTCGCCTTACGGCATCACCCTGGCGCACAACGGTAACCTGACCAACGTTGAGCAACTGGCCAAGGAGATTTACGAATCTGACCTGCGCCACGTCAACACCAGCTCCGATTCGGAAGTGCTGCTCAACGTGTTCGCGCACGAACTGGCCCAGCGCGGCAAGTTGCAGCCAACCGAAGAAGACGTGTTCGCCGCCGTGACTGACGTGCACAACCGTTGTGTCGGTGGCTACGCTGTCGTGGCGATGGTGACCGGCTACGGCATCGTCGGTTTCCGCGACCCGCACGGCATCCGCCCGATCGTGTTCGGCCAGCGTCACACCGACGAAGGTGTCGAGTACATGATCGCCTCCGAAAGCGTTTCCCTGGACGTGCTCGGCTTCACCCTGATTCGCGACCTGGCACCGGGCGAAGCGGTCTACATCACTGAGGACGGCAAGCTGCACACCCGTCAGTGCGCGACCAACCCGTCGTTGACTCCGTGCATTTTCGAACATGTGTACCTGGCGCGTCCGGATTCGATCATCGACGGCGTCTCGGTCTACAAGGCCCGCCTGCGCATGGGCGAGAAGCTCGCCGAGAAGATCCTGCGCGAGCGTCCGGATCACGATATCGACGTGGTCATCCCGATCCCGGACACCAGCCGCACCGCGGCCCTGGAGCTGGCGAACCACCTGGGCGTCAAGTTCCGCGAAGGCTTCGTGAAGAACCGCTACATCGGCCGGACCTTCATCATGCCGGGTCAGGCCGCGCGGAAAAAATCCGTACGCCAGAAGCTCAATGCCATCGAGCTGGAATTCCGCGGCAAGAACGTGATGCTGGTGGACGACTCCATCGTTCGCGGCACCACCTGCAAGCAGATCATCCAGATGGCTCGCGAAGCAGGCGCCAAGAACGTCTACTTCTGCTCCGCAGCGCCAGCGGTGCGTTTCCCGAACGTCTATGGCATCGACATGCCGAGCGCCCACGAACTGATCGCGCATAACCGTTCGACCCAGGACGTAGCAGACCTGATCGGCGCTGACTGGTTGATCTATCAGGACTTGCCTGACTTGATCGAAGCGGTCGGTGGCGGCAAGATCAAGATCGACAAGTTCGATTGCGCGGTGTTCGATGGCCAGTACGTCACCGGCGACGTCGACGAGGCTTACCTGAACAAGATCGAGCAGGCACGCAACGATGCCTCCAAGGTCAAGACGCAGGCAGTCAGTGCGATCATCGATCTGTACAACAACTGATTTAACACCGGCCCTGTAGGAGCTGGCTGTAGGAGCTGGCTTGCCAGCGAAGAGGGCGTCACATTCAACATCACCGTTGCCTGTGATACCGCCTTCGCTGGCAATCCAGCTCCTACACAAGCCAGCTCCTACAAAAGGCGTCTCTCCTCAAGGCCGGTTTCGTACCTACTATCGAATAAGGCAAGGAGTGACAGCATGAGTCAGGAATGGGATGCCGGTCGGCTGGACAGCGACCTCGAAGGTGTAGCGTTCGATACCCTGGCCGTACGCGCCGGTCAGCACCGTACGCCGGAAGGCGAACACGGTGATCCGATGTTCTTCACCTCCAGCTACGTGTTCCGTACCGCCGCCGACGCCGCTGCGCGCTTCGCTGGCGAAGTGCCGGGCAATGTTTATTCGCGCTACACCAACCCGACCGTGCGCGCGTTCGAAGAGCGCATCGCCGCGCTGGAAAGCGCCGAGCAGGCCGTGGCGACCGCCACCGGCATGGCGGCCATCATGGCCGTGGTGATGAGCCTGTGCAGCGCCGGTGATCATGTGCTGGTGTCGCGCAGCGTATTCGGCTCGACCATCAGCCTGTTCGAGAAGTACTTCAAGCGTTTCGGTATCGAAGTCGATTACGTGGCCCTGGCGGACTTGTCCGGTTGGGATGCAGCGATCAAATCCAACACCAAATTGCTGTTCGTCGAGTCGCCGTCCAATCCGCTGGCCGAATTGGTAGATATCGCCGAACTGTCGAAAATCGCCCACGCCAAAGGCGCGATGCTGGTGGTCGACAACTGCTTCTGCACCCCGGCCTTGCAGCAGCCGCTGAAGATGGGCGCGGACATCGTCGTGCACTCGGCCACCAAGTTCATCGACGGCCAAGGCCGTTGCATGGGCGGCGTGGTTGCCGGTCGCAGCGAGCAGATGAAGGAAGTGGTGGGTTTCCTGCGTACCGCCGGCCCGACCCTGAGCCCGTTCAATGCGTGGATCTTCCTCAAGGGCCTGGAAACCCTGAACCTGCGGATGAAGGCCCATTGCGCCAACGCCCAGCAACTGGCCGAGTGGCTGGAGCAGCAGGCAGGCATCGAGAAAGTCCATTACGCCGGCCTCAAGAGCCATCCGCAGCACGAACTGGCGCTGCGCCAGCAGAAGGGTTTTGGTGCGGTCGTCAGTTTTGAGGTGAAGGGCGGCAAAGAGGGCGCCTGGCGCTTTATCGATGCCACGCGCCTGATTTCGATCACCGCCAACCTGGGCGACAGCAAAACCACCATCACCCATCCGAGCACCACGTCCCATGGCCGCCTGGCGCCGCAGGAGCGTGAAGCGGCGGGTATTCGTGACAGCCTGATCCGCATTGCGGTCGGTCTGGAAGACGTGGCGGACCTGCAAGCCGATCTGGCGCGCGGCTTGGCTGCGTTGTGATCGACTTGTCTGCGCCGATCGCAGGCTCAAATGGCCGCGTAGCGCTGGTGACCGGTGCTGCGCGGGGCATTGGCCTGGGGATCTCGGCCTGGCTGCTCAGCGAAGGCTGGCAAGTCGTGCTGACGGATCTGGACCGCGAGCGCGGCTCGAAAGTGGCGAAAGTGCTGGGTGACAACGCCTGGTTCATCGCCATGGATGTCTCGAATGAAGGGCAGGTCGCGCTGGGGGTGGCCGAGGTGCTCGGCCAGTTCGGGCGCCTGGATGCGCTGGTCTGCAATGCCGCGGTTGCCGATCCGCATAACATCACCCTGGAAAGCCTCGATCTGGCTCACTGGAATCGGGTGTTGGCGGTGAACCTCAGCGGGCCGATGTTGCTGGCCAAGCACTGTGCGCCGTACCTGCGCGCTCATGGCGGTGCCATCGTCAATCTGGCCTCGACCCGCGCCGGGCAGTCGGAACCCGACACAGAGGCCTATGCGGCGAGCAAGGGTGGTTTGTTGGCTCTGACCCATGCACTTGCAATCAGTCTTGGCCCGGAGATCCGGGTCAATGCCGTCAGCCCTGGCTGGATCGACGCGCGCGATCCTTCGGTGCGGCGTGCCGAACCCTTGACCGAAGCCGATCATGCCCAGCATCCGGCGGGCAGGGTAGGGACGGTCGAGGATGTCGCGGCGATGGTGGCCTGGCTGCTGTCGAGAAATGCCGGGTTTGTCACCGGCCAGGAATTCGTGGTCGATGGCGGCATGACCAAGAAGATGATTTACAGCGAGTGATGGGGGCAGGGTGCGGTCTTCAGCATTTGATGTTGAATGTGCTGCCCTCATCGCGAGCAAGCTCGCTCCCACAGAGGGAGAGAGCATGCTTTTAACTGTGGGAGCGAGCTTGCTCGCGATGGCGGACTGATGGTTGCCGACATTGGCCGGAATGAAATGATTTTGTCTTTTTCAGAAAAACTTCAATCCTGCTATTGACTTAGGTTCGCTACCTGCGTAAATTTCGCGGCCTCGGAGATGCAAACGGGTGATTAGCTCAGCTGGGAGAGCGTCTGCCTTACAAGCAGAATGTCGGCGGTTCGATCCCGTCATCACCCACCACTCCCGAGATACTTGCGAAAGCAAGAGGTAGGCTGAAATGCCTCCACCGACGCGCAGCGGTAGTTCAGTCGGTTAGAATACCGGCCTGTCACGCCGGGGGTCGCGGGTTCGAGTCCCGTCCGCTGCGCCATATTTTCCGAGTCGGGCATGCCTGGCTCGAGATTGAAAAGCTACTGAGTTTTCAATCAGACGAGTTACTTGGGCATCTGCTCAAAGCGATACGCAGCGGTAGTTCAGTCGGTTAGAATACCGGCCTGTCACGCCGGGGGTCGCGGGTTCGAGTCCCGTCCGCTGCGCCATATCTGCCCCGAGGCCCACTGAACGCCTTGGAGCTACGAAGAAAGCCGTTGGTTTACTTCGAGTCGATAGCAAAGACCCTGGTCGAAAGACCGGGGTTTTTTGTGTCTGAAATTCAGGTTTTTCTCCTCTCGCCTTTTTCCAAACGGACCTTTCTGCATGCCCCTTTGCATGAGTGGCCGATTGGAGCTGACGACGCCGTCGTTCAGCGGCGCCTCTGACCTCGCGCTACCGAGATTCATGGCTACTGTTAACGTGCTGCGTTGAATAGTCGCATTTTTTTGATTTGTCGGTCAGTTTTTGGTTTTCCGTAAGGTCATAAGTCTATAAACTTAACCTTTCGGTCAGCTTTGCACTGTCAACACAGCCCTTTGCATCGTCGAAAAGGGCTTCTGCAAGACTCGAGATTTTCCAGTAGATAACCAGAAGGGCGGACCCCATAACCGCCCAGAGGATGATCCATGTCCAACCGTGATATATCCCGGCGCTCGTTCCTTCAGGGCGGGCTGGTAGCGGGCGTGAGCGTGACGCTCACGCCATTGAGCAGCCAGGCGCTGGCCGCCTTGATGGAAAACAGCGTGACCGTGCCGTCCGAGCAGTGGCTCGGCAACAACGGCAAGGCGCGCGCCCGTAACGATGCCTTGTCCAAGGTCTGCGGCAGCAAAGTCTTTGCCCGCGACATCCGCGCCAAGGACATGCCGGGCTGGCCGCAGCAGCAAGGCCACGCCATGCTGCTCAAAACCATCAAGGCGGACCGCATCTACGCGGGTCTGGACCTTTCATGGCTCGGTGCCGAGTTGCAGCCGGACCGCATCGTCACCGCCGAAGACCTGGTCAAGGACGGCATCGTGTTCCCAGAGGAGCACGCCCCGGACCCACTGCTGCCGGCCGGCAAGGTGCCAATGTTCATCGGTCACCCGGTGGCGATCCTGATCTGGAACGACTTCGAGCGTTTCCGTCAGGCCAAGAACAAGCTCAAATTCAATGACAAGGCAATCCGCTACGGCGATATAGCGCCGTTCTACGAAGGCGATCCTTACGGCAGCTTCCGCTACGTACGCGTCGGCGGTGCGACCTCGGCCGACGAAGACGAGTTCGCCAGCCTCAAGGATTCGATCCTGTTCCCGATGCTGAAAAACCGGCGTCCGGTGTGGAACTCCCAGCCGAACCTGCACGGCAACCTGACCGAGCGCGGGTTGTTCTACGCCGACCGTATGAAGCAGCAGATCGATACGCCGCCGGACAACTGGCTGGTGTTCGACGAGCGCTACAAGACGCCGTCGATCGAGCCGGCCGCCCTGGAGCCGGACAACGGCAACGGCTGGTACGACCCGGCCACCAAGACCCTGCATTTCGTCGTCGCTACCCAATGCCCGCTGGAAGCCGCGACCGAGACCGCGAAGATGATCGCGCCGTCGCGTTTCGGTCTGGCCAACCTGAACATGCACCCGGGTTATACCGTCGGTTACGGCTCCAAAGACCACAACATTTTCGTCTACTACGCAGCTCTAGCAGCGTTGTACGGCGCCGGTGTACCGGTGCGCCTGGCCAACGACCGCTACGAGCAGTTCCAGAGCGGCATCAAGCGGCACCCGTTCGACATTCGCTATCAATTGGCGGTGGACAAGACCGACCACAGCTTCAAAATTTTCCGCGCTGAAATGAGCGTCGACGGTGGCGGGCGAATCAACTACAGCCCGTCGGTGGCTGCGGTAGGCGCCACGGCAGCCCAGTCGATTTACTACATGCCGCAGAACGATCTGCAGGTCACGGCCTATCACTCCCGCGCCGTTGAAGCCGGGTCGATGCGCGGCTACGGCACCCTGCAAAGCATGGCGGCGACCGAGATGATGGTCGATGAAATCGCCGGTCGCCTCGGTGTCGATGCCATTGAGCTGCGTCGCAAGAACGCATTGCGCTCGGGCATGAAAAACACCCAGGGTGCGATCCCGGCCGGTGCCTTGCGCCTGCACGAGATTCTCGACAAGGCGGCGGTCCACGACACCTGGAAAAACCGCGACGCGATCAAGAAGCAGCGCGAAGCCGCCGATCCGGACAGCTGGTACGGGGTGGGTTTCGCCATCTGCCAGAAAGACTTCGGTACCGGTTCCGAAGCGCCGATGGCCAGCATTGAATTCACTGCCGAAGGTCGCATCAGCCTGCGCCACATCGGTATCGAAATCGGCACCGGCATGTCCACCTCCCAGGCCATGGTCGTGGCCGACTTCCTTGGTCTCCCTGCGCACGAAGTGAAGACTGGCGAAACCGAATGGAAAGAGTTGCAGCTGATCAGTGGCGGCAACCCGTACATCATGAGCCAGGCCGAGCAGGACAATTTCCTGCGCAATCCACGCTGGGTCGGCAAGGTCGCTTCGGCTTCGTCGGCCACCAACTCGGCGTACTACTTCAGCCACGCCACCCGCGAAGCGGCGCGCGTGCTGTTCAACCACGGGCTGTGGCCGGCGGCGCTGGAGATTTGGCGACAAGGCCCTTATGGCGGCCAGGCCAACCCTTACGTGGTGCGCCGCGAAGACGCCCATTGGGTCGACGGCAAGCTCACCGCCAACGGCATGGAGCCACTGCCATTCGCCATGCTCGCCAAGCGCGTTCACGAACGTGGCCTGGTGAGCGGCGCCACCGTGCACGGTTTCAACCGCTGGAGCTGGGCCGAGGCCGAGTTCAGCATCGACGGCGTACGTGAGCGCTTGCCGCTCGATGGCCTGGCCGTGAAGTACGGCGACGGTGCACCGAAGGCGAAGAAGGCGCAGATGAACAGCGCCGGTTTCCATCTGCTGGATCGGCAGAACATCGCCTACCCGGCAACCCAGTTGAACAACGCGGCGGTGACTTACTACAGCCCGGTGGCGACGCTGGTGGAAGTGAAGGTCAACAAGGGTTCGAACGAAGTGTCGGTGCTCAATCATCACTCGTGGGTCGAGTGCGGTCGGGTGCTGGTGGACGAACTGGTCAGGGGCCAGCTCGAAGGCGGGATCGCCATGGGCATCGGCCACGCGTTGATGGAAGAAATGCCTTTGTACGAAGGCGGGCCGGGGGAGGGTGACTGGAACTTCAACCGTTACCGCCTGCCGATGGCGCGTCACGTCGCGGTGTGGAAACAGACGGCGGACATCTTGCCGCCATTGTCGCCGAGCGACCCGTCCAAGGGCATCGCCGAAGTGGTGATGATCCCGGTGGTCGGTGCCATCGGTAACGCCGTGGCCCATGCCATCGGTAAACGTGTCCGCGACCTGCCTATCACTTCTGCACGCATCAAGGAGGCCCTCAATGGCTAACCGTCCGCTTCAACTGACCCTCAACGGTCAATCCGTCGGCCCGGTGGACATCCCTGATGACCTGCCGATGATCGACTACCTGCACGAATACAAGAACCTCACCGGTTCGCGCCTGGGCTGCGGCCAGGGCATCTGCCACGCCTGCGTGGTGATCGTCGACAACCCCGACGGCACCAGCGAAGAAGTGCGCACCTGCATCACTGGCGCACACTATTTCGAAGGCAAGAAGGTTCGGACCATCGAAGGCCATGCGACCCGCGACGAGCAGGGCAAGGTCACCGAGCTGAACCCGATCCAGCAGCGCTTCGTCGACGAATTCGCCTTCCAGTGCAGCTACTGCGCGCCGGGCTTCGTGAATGCCGCGACCGTGCTGGTGGAAAAGCTGCAGCGTCAGCCCATCGTCAAAAGCCAGCTGGAAAAAGTCATCGAGGACAGCCTCGGTCATCACATCTGCCGTTGCACCGGGTACGTGCGCTACTACAGCGCCACGCGCAACGTGCTGACCGATCTCGGCCTGGTCAAGGAGGGTTAAGCATGAAGTTTCTACTTGGCCGCCTGGCATTGGCGGTAGGTCTGGCTGCGCCTGTGGTGGTGGCTCACGCGGATAATGCGCAGGTCAAGCAAGGCGAGTACCTCGCCCGTGCCGCCGACTGCATGGCCTGCCACACTGCGCCGGGTGGTGCGCCGTACGCGGGCGGCCTGCCGATCGTGTCGCCGTTCGGCACGATCTACGGGACCAACATCACCCCGAGCAAAGAGCACGGCATCGGCTTGTACAACGATGACGAGTTCTTCGCCGCGCTGACCGCAGGCAAGCGCCGTGATGGCGCCAACCTGTATCCGGCGATGCCCTACACCTCGTATCACCTGATGCCGCGAGCAGACTCCGACGCGATTCATGCCTACCTGAAAACCGTCGAGCCGATCGAGCGTGCCGCACCGGTCACCAGCCTGAGCTTCCCGTTCAACGTGCGCCTGGGCCTGATGGGCTGGAACATGATGTACGGCAAGGACGTGAAGCTGGAGCCGGCTGAAGGCAAGAGCGATGCCTGGAAGCGTGGCCAGTACATGGTCGACGTGCTGGGTCACTGTGGTGAATGCCACACCCCACGCGGCTTGCCGGGCGCGATGCAGCAGGACAAGCGCATGACCGGTGGCATTCTCAATGGTTATCTGGCGCCGAGCCTGCTGGCCACTGACCTGGCGGCCCGTGGCTGGAATCATCAGGACCTGAGCTCGTTCCTCAAGCACGGTATGAGCGCCCAGGGCACGATGTTCAATGAGATGTTCCCGGTGTTCCACAACAGCACCCAGGGCCTCAGCGATCCGGATCTGGCGGCGATGGCGACTTTCCTGCTCGGCGATCAGCCGCCGGCGGCGAGAATGCTCACCGAAGTGCCGTTGGACAAGCTGAGCCCGAGCGCCCGGCGCGGCCGTCAGGAATATTTGAATGTCTGCGCCGGTTGCCACGCGCCGGGCGGTGAGGGCAAGCCGCACATCGCCGTGGCCATGCGCGGCAACACCACACTGCGCCTGGAAGATCCGCGCAACCTGGTGCGGGTGATCGACGACGGTATCGGTGAGCAGAAGTTCTCCGGTTTCGAGCACATGCAACCGATGCCAGGGTTCGCCGGGAAATTGAGCGACGAGCAACTCACGGATCTGCTGAACTACCTGCGTCAGGGCTGGGGCGGTCAGCCGAATGATCTGGCGGTGAACGACGTGCAGAAGCTGCGGGCCGATGCGCCGCCGCTCGAGCACAAGGCCCACTGATATGCAGCATCTCGATCTGCAAGTGATACGCCGGGCACTGGAGTGGTCGGCGGCCGGTCAGCGCATCTGGCTGTGTACGGTGCTGGCCACTTATGGCTCGGCACCGCGCGCACCGGGTTCGCTGCTGGCGGTGAACACGCAGGGGCACTGGATTGGCTCGCTGTCCGGTGGTTGTGTCGAGGAGGACTTTCTCGAGCGAGTCGCCGAGGGCGCGTTTCTGCAGCCGGTCAGCGTTGTTCGTTACGGCGAAGGCGACGACCCACGCTCGCGCGTCAGCCTGCCGTGTGGCGGGGTGCTCGATGTGCTGGTCGAGAAGCTGGATGCCGATTGCGAGGTGCAAGCGCATCTGCGCGAGCTTGAGTCGGCGCTGTCGGGCCGACGGCGGTTGATCCGCGAAGTGGATCTGCAAAGCGGTGCGTGCAGCCTGTTCGATGATCGTGAGCAGGGTGTGCGTATCGAGCGTGAAATCGACCGGGTGCGCGTGCGCGTCGGCGCGGCCCAGCGCTTGCTGCTGGCGGGGTATTCCAGTGTCGCCCAGGCCTGTGCGGAGTTTGCCGTGGGCCTGGGCTTCGAGGTGATTCTGTGTGACCCGCGGGACGAAGTCCTGGAAGGCGTCGTGCTGGATAACGTGGAGATTCGCCGTCAACTGCCGTCGATGTTCATCGCTGATGGCGGCTGTCACAGCGACACGGCGGTGGTGGCGTTGACCCACGATCCACGTATCGATGACCTGGCGATGCTGGAGGCTGTTCGCACCGAGGCGTTTTACATCGGTGTGATGGGCTCCCTGCAGACCTCGCAAAAGCGCTTCGAGCGCTTGCGGCGCATTGGTGGTCTGGGAGATGCCGAGTTGGCGCGGATTCATGCGCCCATCGGGCTGAACCTGGGCAGCAAGACGCCGGCGGAGATCGCCCTGGCAGTGCTGGCGGACATCCTGCGGATTCGCAGCGGTATCCCTCGGGATCGGCTCTAACCCAAAACCCCTGTGGGAGCGGGTGTACGCAACATCTGCGAATATCCAACAATCATTGTGGGAGCGAGCTTGCTCGCGATGAGGCCGGCACATTCAACAGGGATGTCGCCTGCCAGTCCGCCATCGCGAGCAAGCTCGCTCCCACAATGTATTGCGTGTCGCTTAGTACCCGAACCTGTCCCGCAATCCGTAATACCACGCACCCAATGCCGCAAACGGTGTGCGCAGCATTTGTCCGCCGGGGAACGGGTAGTGGGGCAGGTCGGCAAAGGCATCGAAACGCTCGGCCTGGCCGCGCAGCGCTTCGGCCAGTACCTTGCCCGCCAGGTGCGTGTAGGTCACGCCATGGCCGCTGCAGCCCTGGGAGTAGTAGATGTTGCCGCCCAAGCGTCCGACCTGGGGCAGGCGCGACAGGGTCAGCAGGAAGTTTCCGGTCCACGCGTAATCGATCTTCACGTCCTTGAGTTGCGGGAATGCCTTGAGCATCTTCGGTCGAATGATCGCTTCGATGTTCGCCGGATCCCGCGCGCCGTACACCACGCCGCCACCGAAGATCAGGCGCTTGTCGCCGCTGAGGCGGTAGTAGTCGAGCAAGTAATTGCAATCTTCAACGCAGTAGTCCTGAGGCAGCAGGGTCCTCGCCAGTTCTTCGCCCAGTGGCTCGGTGGTAATCACTTGAGTGCCGCAAGGCATCGATTTGGCGGCCAGTTCCGGCACCAGATTGCCCAGATAAGCGTTGCCGGCGACGATGATGAATTTAGCCCGGACCTTGCCTTGCGGCGTGTGCACCACCGGATTCGCGCCGCGCACGATGCGCACAGCGGGCGACTGCTCGTAAATCGTGCCGCCCAGGGACTCGACCGCCGCCGCTTCACCCAGTGCCAGGTTAAGCGGATGGATGTGGCCGCCACTCATGTCGAGCATCCCGCCGACGTACTGATCGCAAGCAACCACCTCGCGGATGCGACGTTGATCCATCAACTCAAGCTGGGTGTGCCCGAAACGCTCCCACAGGCGCTTCTGGGATTCGAGGTGCCCCATTTGCCTGGCGGTCATCGCGGCGAACACGCCACCGTCTTTCAAGTCGCACTGAATGTTGTATTTGGCGACGCGCTCACGAATGATTCGCCCACCCTCGAACGCCATCTGCCCCAGCAACTGGGCCTGCTTGGGACCGACCGTGCGCTCGATGACATCGATATCGCGGCTATAGCTGTTAACGATCTGCCCACCATTACGTCCGGACGCCCCGAAACCCACCTTGGCGGCTTCGAGCACCGTGACCTTGAAGCCGCTCTCCAGCAGAAACAGGGCAGAGGACAACCCCGTATAACCGGCGCCAATCACACAGACATCGGTCTCGACATCATCCTGCAACGCCGGGCGCGGCGGAACCGCATTGGCCGATGCGGCGTAGTAGGACTCGGGGTAGGGAGTGTTAGCCATCCGGCAGCCTCTGTTTAATATATTTTACGAGTGCGCCGATCGTACCCGAGTTGAAAATCGCCCGCCAGCCACCCGGAAAATCTTCTTTGCACCGGCAAAATTAAATATTTTGCATATTCATAGGGTTAGCTCGAAAAAAGGTGTTGACACCCCTCCGGAATTCCGTAGAATGCCGCCTCACAGCAGGCACGTAGCTCAGTTGGTTAGAGCACCACCTTGACATGGTGGGGGTCGTTGGTTCGAGTCCAATCGCGCCTACCAAACAAAATCCGCTCTGCTGGGCGGTCTGGAAGGGCTCACCGAAAGGTGGGCCCTTTTTTGTGCTTCTGGATTTCATCAGAACGTTCACAAAATATCGGGTTCGTTCACACTGGGCAATGTGAACGCCGATATCAGTTCATTCACGGATGGGATTCTGCTCGGACCGGTGGGGGTTGAATCGGGTGTTGAAGGTTGTGATCAGCCTTGCGACTGCCTGACTGCGATGTCTCGGATGGTCTGGATATTCTGGTGGATTGCCGAGAGTACAAACCACACACCAGAGCCTAGGCACCCAACGGCGAAGCCAATCAGGGCGCCGATATACTCGTAATTGCCCTTCATTACAAAATATCCCACAGCTGTTGCCACGATGATCCCTATCCAGGCGAAGAAATTTACTACGGTGATCACGATGTCTTTCATTGTCTTTGCTTCCTGCGTGGTTTGAGTTGTTGTCATTTTGCTATCATCGAGATGGGTGGTAAATGGCTAGTCGTAGTGAGAAATCCTGAGCCCCGGGTGAGCGTGTGACGTGATGGCACGGTGCTGGCGTAGCGGTCACCGAAAACCAACACTGGATTTGCCCACGGGGTTCCACGGATTGCACTGAGTGGCGATAAAAGCCAACAGTATCAAGGAGGGGGATTCATGGAATGGTTATCGGTACGCGAGGTTCATATCAGTGGAGGCATCAGAGTTCTGAGTTATGACAGGTCGTGTAATTTTCTCTATCCGGGCGATATGACCGGCGAGAGGACAGCTATTGAAGTACAAAACTACACCTCGCTATTCTCAGACATTAGAAGGCTCGGATTGGAGATCGTAGGATGCGATTTCTTCACGGGAGCACACTCACACGCACGACCTGAATGGCGCATCAAACCGTCATCAGGTTCAGGCTGGCTCACATGGGATCAAGGTAGAGATTGGTCCTTTATTGCAAATGGTGCGTTTAAAAAGGGCGATAGCAAACTTTATGATATAGCCACTCGTATATCTCATCAGCTCAGGAGTTGTGAGTGGCGAGTCCGACAGCTATCGGAATCCTATATGGATCAGTTGAACGCCAAATTGCAATCGGGAGACTTCAAGGATGGCCAGCGCTTCCTTGACGGATTTACAGAGCTCTGTTACTTGGCCGCCCAAACCTTTCTTATTGACGCTTGCACTCTCCGAGATTACCTGATCGAATTTTACTGGCATGTTAAGCCTACAGGCTCAGCAAACATTACGAGCATTGGATCACTATGTAGTCATTGGAGAAAGGCCCCGCCGACTGACCCGCACGGAGTGGAAATTCAAAGGATATCCTCTCCGGGAAACTGGCTAGATGTCCTTGGTAGTTACCGGAATTTGATAATTCACGCAGCGCCATTAGCAACGGCAGGAGCAACGCTCTTTGCCATTACAGGAATCGTCAAACTGTCTAACTCGGAGTCTTTACCTTTCGTCAAGTTGCCGTTGCCGTCTGACCCGGGAAAATTAAAAGATGACCGTAATTCAGGCAAGCATTTTGACGATCCTTCACTCCGACTGGCGCGCTTCCATAACATCATCGAAAAAGACGATGCGGTTTCAGCCCTAGATTCGTTGACTTATGCTAACTCTTGTCTAGAAAAATTAAGCATTTGGGCCGCATCGCTCGCCGAATTGTCTCCAGTGGAGGCCGAAATGCCAGTCATTGTCCCTATCCCAGGCTCATTTAAAATTACATAGATAAATGATTTGCTGATAGGGCTGATTAATCTGCAAACTCCCTCACAAGGATTTCAACATGAAGGCGTGGGTTAGGGCGGTTGCACTGGCTGGAATGCTGGCTAGTGGGGTTGCTATGGCGGGAGATGGAAATCAACTGTTAATGGCTTGTCAGAAGACGGCTCAATTTCTCGATGGAGAGCGCGAAAGCGGAACCGATGTTGGCTATTGTTTCGGCTTGGTAAATGGTGTCGGGAATATGATGGATGCCATGGGCGATTATCTACCTAAGAATGAGAGAGCCTGTTTCCCGGAAGGTATTAAAAATGAGCAGCTCACAAGGATTGTTGTTCACTATCTACAAGATAACCCAGCATCGTTACATCGAGATGGCGCTTTCCTAACGATGGCAGCATTCCAGAATGCTTACCCCTGCAAGAAATGACCAAGGAGCCTCTATGCCGACTATCTTCGATGAAATCATTCGCTATAAAGCCCGTAAGCTGGCCCAGGTTCACGTTAAGCAGGCTGTGCACCAGTTGACGTACGGCGGGCATTTCAACTTCGAAGACTATCAACGGGAAATCAACAACTATTGGAAACTGAAGAGCGTCAATTCTGTCTTCGAAAATGCGTACGACGGCCCGTGGCATACGCTTGGCGGTGAGGATGCGATCAGGGGATGCAGGAGGTTTGACGTTCCGGCATACCTGAAAGGCTGGAGAAACCAGATTTTGTCTCTAGCCTTTAATGGGTGGGTGAACCCTCGAATCATCCAGCAATACGGTTGGATCGATGAGACGATTGGGCAGCAGTGCATCAACATCAAGCACCAGCTTGACCAGTTGGATTGGGAATCCGCTCCCTATGACAAGAAAAACCGGGTCGGATAGCCACGTCCCTTCTGATGTGATTTCCCAAATCCGCCGCCGGGAGCAAGTGAGCTTCTTCAAAGAGTTCTAGCACTGGGCTGGGGAAAATAATGACTAGCGCCATCCGGCTTCGCCAGTAAGGTGAGCACGGTTTATGAGCGACACCCGTTAAGCAAGAAGCACAGACCTGAATTAGAAAGCTGTGCTTTTCAGAAATAACATTGGACGCCCCTGAGAGCCCCTAGGCTGCTGGAAGCTTCTACAGCCTCAGACAACCTTGTTCCAATGGCGTTTGACTGTAGCGATACCGATCTTGAGGTCTGTTGCTACCTGAGCTTGTGTCATGTCCTTGGCCTTGAGGCGTTGCACATCAGCTGTTGTGTCGAGGGCTTCGGGACGACCAAGCTTCTTGCCCTCTGACTTGGCTCGTGCCAGTCCAGCTTGTGTACGCTCAATCAGCAAATCACGCTCAAACTCCGCAACAGCTCCTAGCACTTGCATGGTCATCTTGCCTGCTGCACTGGTGAGGTCTACGCCGCCAAGAGCTAGGCAGTGAACACGGATGCCGCTTGAGTCCAGATACTCAACTGTAGCGCGTACATCCATGGCGTTACGTCCCAGCCGGTCAAGCTTGGTAACGATCAACACGTCTCCAGATTCCATACGATCAAGCAGCTTCTGAAAGCCGGGGCGCTCCTTGGCTGCAATGCTGCCTGAAATGGTTTCTTCCACTACACGGCTCGCCTGTACATCGAATCCGGCAGATTTCACCTCCTGCAACTGGTTCTCTGTGAACTGGTTGGAAGTCGACACTCGTGCATAAAGGAAGGTGCGTGACATGGCGGGTAGCTCCGAGGCGTATCATTTAACGTGGTATCAGTGTACCAGGGCATCAAGAATTAACAAGGTCTAATTTGATGATGCCTGATGCCGCCTGTGTGGATCGTATCGTTTAACGACCGTTTGATGATGCCTACGATTGGCGTAGACGCATGATGGCGTCTGTGAGGGCTTGGCTGTTCGTGTCCAACACTTGTAATGCAGTCAGAGCATTGTCAGCAGCAACAGTGCCTCCTTGGCTGTACACCCATCCGGCAAGTTCTTCTAACGCAGCAGCGATGCCGTGTTGGCTGTACAGCATCAGGGTTAATGCGTCAGCAGTGGCTACGGCTTGATTCTGAGTGGTCATGGGCATCGTCCTTGAAAGAGTCGGCACTGATCCTAGTCCACGTTGAAGTTGGTGCAAACAGGGTGGGTGCAGTCGTTGTTGATCAGGCCAGGATTTGGCTCAGGTGGGCATGCATTTAGATTCGATTTTGCACAAAAGCGATTATTGAGATGTGTCAGGTGATCAGGCTTAGCACAAGGGCGGTCAACCCCAATGAATGCGGGGATTCACTTCTCAGGTGGCGCGTACTGGCTCAATGGAAGCTGCTAGGGGAAAGGGTTTCCCTAGGTTGTTATCGGGTTATGAGCGTCCGTGTGATGATCTTCCCGCCATCAGTGCAAGCGCCTATCATTGGCTGATAACAGTCAGTGAGACGGCAGGGATGAAGATTTGGAAGTGGTTTGCTGGCCTAAGCTTGGGGGCCAAGATTTGGGCGGGATTTGTTGCTGTCAGCCTGTTAGCAATTGACAGGTATTTCAATGAAATTAGTGTTAAAGAATTAGTTGATGGGTTTGCACTTGAAGCCAAAGCTTGGTTGGTGCAGCCTGTAAGCTTTGCACTTGTATGGTTGATTGTAGGGGTTGCTGCTCTTGTTTTATCGCTGAGCTACATCGCATTGCTGATTTACAGGCAGCGAGTTGATGAGGCGAGCTCAAAAGTTGCGTTATCCAAATCCAAGCCTAAATGGACAGTAACTGACGAGCAGCGACATTTTCTGAAGGTTGTTACTGATGCAACTAATGCAGGTGTGCCGCTCACGCTTAAGAAGATTTTTGATTTTGCTGGAATGGATCAAGTTAATTTCGATCATGCACGTAATGAGCTTGAGATTAATCGCTATATTCAAACTTATGATAATTTTCAGAAGGGAAGAATGCTTCAGCTCACTCCAGCAGGAACAAAGTACGTTGTTGATGAAGGTCTTGCACATAAGGAGATAGTTAAAGGGTTTGGCGGTCCACTTCCAAGATAGCGTACAGCGTGAGCTGTAGGAGGGATCACAATTGAAATTTATTACGGGTACTAATGAATGTCAGTGAATCCCGTACTTAAGAAGGTTGCTCTCAGGCTGTCGCCTGTCCGTGCTAAACCATGAACGAAGTTCAGAAGGTATAAAATCATCAAGCAAGCTTGATGGTAGGTGCTAGGTTGGAAGTGATTCAATTCGTTCATAAGTAATTTTTATTACTATTCTAGCAATGATAGACTTTCAAGAGTAATACCATCAGGCTGCCGCCTTGACTGTGCTAACTCTTCGGCTCCGCCGACTGTGCTACGTCGAGACGTCCCGTCTCCAGTACAAAGCTTTCGTTCGCTTCGCTCTCTCTTATATATCTGTCGTTAATACACGTTACTGCCCCCCCCCCCCCCCGACAGTCTTCCCGTCAGGGGTGAGTAAGCTTGATTCAGGCAGCGAGCAGTTCTCGTTGCCATTTCCGAATAGTGTGTCTTGAGACGCCAGTATTCCGTGCAATCGCTTTTATATCTTCGCCTTGCTCCAGCAGGCGTAATACTTCCTGTCGCTTCGGGTGCTCCTTTCGCCCTTGCTGCTTTTTCTCAGGTGCGTAGCTTGTCCAGAACGAGCTGAAGTCAATCTCAGCACCGAGGTTGGGGAGTGTCTTCGGATGACGCTCCAAATACAGTGCGATCCCCTTCAATGCTACTCTCGCGGCTTCGACGACACGCTGAATCTGTCTCACGCTCATGGGGTTGCGGTCGTGGTTCAGCAACCATTTTGACGCGCTATCTACTGATATTTCCGGCAGTCTGAGTAATCTAGTGACGTCAGCAGGAGATACGCTGTACTTGCCGTTAATCACTCCTGGCCCCGTATTGATGGCCCCTCGGACATAGTCGTCCAGCCAAGGGATGGGTGTCTCTTCAACCATGGCTATCGAAAATAACGCGTGCATCGGATTCTTAATGACCTGCTCTTTTCGACCTTTTCCACTTTTTACGCCGGTGAGCGGTTGAGCATTTGGGGCGGGTAGGGCGGAGACTTTCGCTATACTATTGTTATTCGCTACTGATATAAAAAGCGGGATTGGACTACCATCCTCGTCAGTAATGTAATTAATCTGTGCTTGATTGGCCGCCGATGGATAATGAATCGGTTCGGGATCATAGTCCGAGAAGGTGTAGCAGCCCAGCAGCTCGCCTGTATTCTTGTCGAAGACAAGGTTATCAATGGTTGAGGTGCTGTGCTTGATGAGTGTGGAGCGAATATCGGTTGCCGATACAGTGGTGTGAATCACTTTTTTGGGGGCGATGCTGGTCATTTTCGTTTCTCCTCTTCAGTTCATTTCGATAGGCGTTACCTCGGGTATTGCCGTTTGTTCATTTCAATATTTTGTTGAGGGTGTGCTTTGCCTGATATCGGCAATTACACCCCCGTATTCACTGGCTGAAACCCATGTAAAAACTCCCAGCCCATAGGGTAGGTAGGGGTAGGCTCTTTTACATGGATTTGCGTCAGTAAACAGTGGCGTTAGCTGCGAACCTGTAACAGCTCAAAGAACGCAGGGCTGACGTTCGCTAGCTCTCCAGCGTCTACCAAGGTGCCATTGCGGGACTTCAGCCTGGCTCGCTTATCGTACTTGGCCAAAATGGCATCGGATACTCGTATTGCTCGATACTTTGCAATCACCCTCAGTTTGATGCTTGAGCAAATCACCTTGATGATCAGGTTCGATTGTTTATCTATGACGATGTAGTTAGGCATTTGTATATTTCTCCTATGTTGATTTTGGTTGGCGTTCACCTCTAATATTGGTTGTGCCGTTGGCGTAATTGCCGGGGTATGACGAGTCACATCCAGCGGAGTACTCCGCTAGGGGATGATCAGCGTTCTAAGGTTTTATTACTTCAAGCGTGCCTGTACGACTCGAAAACTAAAGTCGATAGCCTTTCTCTGACAGCTATTCGCTGTCAGTCAAATGCTCCAAGGCGGTCTGGGCCAAATGGTACAAAGCCCGAATAACTGCATCTGAGCGTTCTGGCGTGACTTCTTCAGGATGAGTCTTTAACGCGATCATATGCTGGCGAATGAATGCGAGCTCTTTTTCCATCTCGGAGACGGAGGGGCGCTCATCTAAGTGGTGATAGCTTTGATCAGAGCAGAGCTCCAATGAGCCACTTTCAATGAGGATGTTATCGGCAGTATCGTGCTGGCCATTAGCCCGGAAATAGGCGATCAGATCGACTGGGGGGGTCACTTCAGGTGTAGCGATATTAAATACTTGCATTTTATTTCTCCTTCTTCAGTTCAATAAATGGGCATTGTCCTCTCGGGTTGAGCCTGATTGGTTTGGTAAATCACAGGCGTTAAAAAGCCCCCTTGCAAGGCACCGATTCGGTGGTCGCGGTGGAGGCTTCTAAGTTGTCTGTCTACCTACTGGGTAGGCGATCATCATACACTTTCTAGGTAAAAAGTCAACCTTCCCTATTGACTTTCTCGATTGACCTTTTTCAGGAAAACCAATTTCTTGCGACGAGAAAGCATCCTGCTTAGTCCAGATAGCCATGGAAGCCCGTAAACATTGGGCTGGACGGAAGTTCGTACTAAGAATATGACGAATCAAGAGCAGGTTATGCTCGGGTTTATCGATGGTTTCTAACGAGTTTTCTGGAGCCGCCAACACTAAGTTCGTCAAGGTTGGCAGTCCGTTCGGTTGATCAGTCGATGAGGTGCAGTACGTCCCTGACGTTCAGGTGGGAGTATCGAGCTACGGATCGAGTGTCCCTGTGGCCTGATATGATCATGATCTGTGCGTTGTTAAACCCTTTCTTCGCCACGTTAGTGATTCTGGTATGCCTGAGCTGATGAAGCCTAACGCTGCTATCAAGTCCAGCCTTTACACGTGCAAGGCGTACAGCTTGAGTAACGGCGTGCGGAGTTACCGTGAATACTTGGCCGTTCGGGTGGCGTTCCACGGTTGCCCACAGTTGGGCGAGTTCAAGAATCTCAACGGCTCGGTGGGTGAGGGGAACTGATCGAGTGCCGTTCTTTCCATCGATTACATCGGCAATGCGTTCTTTGAGGTGAAGGCAGTCTTTCGTCAGTTTCAGAATTTCAGATCGCCTCATGGCAGTCTCGTATGCCAGTTCGACAATCAGTTTCATTGTTGGAGATAGCTTCGCTAGTAGTCGCTCAAGCTCGCTAGCACGGATCACCTTGTCTGAAGACCGATCAGGCTTCGGTAGTGCGATATCACTCACAGGGTTGTGTATGTCGATCAGCAATCCGCGTTTTGCGAAACGGTAGAACCGCGACATGAATGCGAGCTGCGTCCTACACGTAGACGGCTTCACCTTCTTCAATCGCATGATCTTGAAGTCGTTGATCATCTGCGGGGTGATTTCGTGAATGGGCTGCGTGAAATGCCTGCCCAGATGCTCAACGATTTTCAGTGCGTGGTCGTAGCTGCCTTTGCCCTTGAGCATCGTTTCGCAGTAGGTCATGCCCAGCGTAAAGATGGTGTGATGCTTGCGATCCATCGTCACAGCTTCGACCTGGCTCGCCCATAACTCTGCTTCAGCTTTGGTGCTGAAAGTTTTCGACTGGGGAGATTTACCCTTGATCCGTACCTGAGCGTTCCAGTTGCCGGACGGAAGTAAGCGGAAATTGGCCATTTTTGACGCCTCATATTGTGAATGGGCGTTCTGTGAAACCCTTGAGCACCAAGGCTTGCAGCTTGCTCAAGCAGACATTGACATGGTGGGGGTCGTTGGTTCGAGTCCAATCGCGCCTACCAAACAAAATCCGCTCTGCTGGGCGGTCTGGAAGGGCTCACCGAAAGGTGGGCCCTTTTTTGTTGTTTGAAATTTTATGAGATTTTTCCTGGTCTGCTAAAAGCAGGAGGCCTAAGCCTCTTGCCTCGCGTTACTGCGCCGTCGTTTGTACGGTGATACTCATGATCCCCCCTATAGCCGGTGTTACCACCCGATATTCAATCGTGATGTTCGTAGTGCCCACTACATAACAGCGCATGCAGCCAGGCTCCAATGTTTTTACCATTAACCCTGTCAGTGACGGCTTAATATCCTGGCGCCTGGACGTATCAATAAAACAGTGAGGAATAACCATGCCTTTAACTCCGGTAGTGTCTGGATTGCCGGCTATGGATGACTGCTCTTTAGAAAGGTTAGTTGACTTGGTACTACCGCTAAAACCCGTTCCGTCGATATTGAAACGGTCCGGGTTTGCTATTGGCGAATTGCCTGTTGTATAGGTGCCCGATGTAAATGTTCTCGCGCTTGCGACCGCGACCGCTTGCACTTGTCGCTCTTGTGGGTGACGGGCATAGCGATTGATTCAGGTAGACGCCGCTTTCCATGATCGTTGGTGCCATTAACGAAGGCGTCGATAGCAACGCCTGGTTTTTTCTCTCGTCTTTAACAATTTTCAGGCGCCAAATATTTGAACTTTGAAGTTGATCGAAAAGCGATTGGCCTTAGCACGATTTATTCATACGCGTAATTACAATCTCAGCCATAAGTAAGAAAACGTCCAACTAGAGCAAGCGGCGAGGAGTACTGCAATCCGACAAAAGCCAAAATAATGACAACAAAAAACAGTCGCATTCTCCCAATTAAGTCGGTGATATATCATGATCAAGATCATGGCCTACTTTTTAATTGGAACTGTAACTGCAGGATGCAACGGCATCGTAAAACCCGACTTTTCGGGTCCTGCCAATGATTCATACTTTTTAGTCCACTCGGGGTTTCCCGCACCGTATCTATACGTGGCCTCGGCCGTGCAATGGAACGATGACTATGCGGTAACCACCCGCCACACTCCGTTCATCCCCAACGTGAAGTACAGCTGCAGTACAGGCTGCGATCTCGTCTTCATCCAGCACAAGGCCAGCGGCCGCTACCCATCATGGCGCGCACCGCGTGTGGGCGAGAGCATCACTGCCGTTGGGGCGAGTCCTTACCTCATGACCACTACCGGGAAAGGCAAGGTGTATCAAACGCCTTTCGTCAATGCCGACGAACACAGCGGTGATCTCTATGCCATTCATGATGCCCCGCTGATCAAGGGCATGTCGGGTGGGCCGGTCCTCACCAGTGACGGCTGTATTGTTGGCATCAATATCGGTTTCTACTCAACCACTCTGAACGATGTGAGCACTCACTCCGGCGTAAAGGAGGCTGAGAGGATCAGCATCTTTATTCCTTACTCGATCATTCAGCGCGAGTGGGGGATATTGCAGGCAAAACTCAACGATCCACACGGCACGAGGTATGTCGTGAAGTAGCTTTTGGCTATCGATCAATTGGTCATCGAGACTAACAGGCAAAATCCGCTCTACCGGGCGGTCTGGAAGGGCTCACCGAAAGTAGGGCCCTTTTTTGTTGGTGAGTGACTCCCGTGTGGCTCCGAGACGCGTGTGAACCGGATAAACGCGGCGTACTTGAGTCCATCGCCAGCAAGCTGGCTCCTACAGTTTCCCGGGATTGCGTGAAGAACCTCAAAAAAGGTCAGAGCGCGAAACCCGTCGCATGGGCAAGATGTCCCTCCTGCACTCCCGCGATCAGGTGCAGTGGGATGTTCTGCTGTACTTCAATGGACGGTACCTCGATGCTTCCTACAATCTGGAGCTGCCGCTCGCTCGGTTCGGTCGATTCTGCTGCCTTTTCCCTAGCCATTCTTGCGTGGTTCATTGCGATTTCGTTGAGCGTTGACACGTTACATCTCCTGGTGACTGGCCAAGCGTATCGCTGGAGTCCTTAAGCATTGGTTGAATGGCTACTGCGTCAGAATCATGTCGTTCCGGCCGCTGCTACGCGCGATCTTAGCAATCCTCAAGCCGCGGATGTGGGTGAGTTCTTCGTTGTGTTTTCGTAGGCGACGAATGGCGGGCCACTGTGGATGATAGTCCGGATTCTTTGCCATTCAGGCGTAAACTGGTGGGGCTGCCTCATCGAAAGGAGCCGCCTATGAACGTCGATCAAATCAGCAAGCAGGCATCTGTGGACAAGGCTGTTTGGGATCAATACTTCTGCACTGCATTGATTGCGGAAAGCAATCTGACTGCCCCGATTGTGGGCGGTGCTACGCACGAAGACAGGCAGAACCTGTTGATCGAGAGGGCTAAAGCCCTCGCCGACAAAATGATGGAAAATCGAAAATAAACAGAGCCCAGCCATCGCGCTGGGCTCTTTGCATGCGGGGTTGTGCTCCGATGCAGGCGATGGGCGTGTTGCGGTTCAAACGATCAACTCTACCTTGCCGCTTGCCAGGCGATAAATGCCTCCCACTATCTTCAACTTGCCCTTGCTCTGCGCATCTGTCAGCAATGGCGAGGCCTGTTTCAGGCTGTTGACAGAGTTTTTGACGTTTTGCGCGGTGGCGTTTTCCATCAAGCTCCCGGGTTGCTTCAGCACTGTCTCGATTGCCGACTTGAGTGCGTCAGTCAGTTTCGGGATGTGGCCGGGGAAAATCGTCTGATCCTTGACGGCCTTGATGCCTGCCTCGATGGCGCCACAGCTCTCATGACCGAGTACGAGAATCAGCGGTGCGCCCAGTACGGCAACCCCGTATTCAAGACTGGCCAGGCCTTCCGGGGTCACGAAGTTGCCCGCGACGCGGATGGAGAAAAGATCGCCTCGCGCGGTATCAAACGCATATTCCGGGGCGATCCGCGAGTCGGAGCAGCTCAGTACTGCCACGAACGGATTTTGACCGGACACCAGGGCCTCTCGCTCAGCCTTGAAATCGTGTGTAGTGGAAGTACCGCTTATATATCGTTCATTGCCCTCCATCAGTCTTTTCAGCGCCATATCGGGACTGATTACGTTTTGAGGTTTGGGTGGGGCTGACGCTTTTTCGGCTGCCTGGATGAGCTTGCCGGGCAGTGTGCCGGTCAGCAGCAGGGCGCCTGCGCCCAATCCGGCAAGTTGAAGAAAACGACGACGGCCTGTTGTGTTTGAAGCAGAGCTTGAATCACATGATTCACACATGATTTTGTTTACTCAGTTCAATGCGGTGAGAGTGAGTTGTCGTTGGGGCCGGTACTGTCACGGACACTCAATACCAGCGCAATGGAGTCTAGTCGGTCTGTCATTTGTGTTCCGGACAATGTCCGCAGATGCCGTGCAAGCAGCCATTTCATGGGCTACTACTGACAGGCTCATACAACTTCGACCTGGCAGGAGTTTCTCGATGCTGACTCACTGGTTTCTAGCGGCGGTTCATCTTTTGGCATTTGCCTTGGGATTTTGGGCTGTGTTGGTTCGAGGCACAGCTTTTCGGCGTTTGGCCGATGGGGCCGCGCAAGTGCGTAGTGTTCTGATGGCGGACAATATCTGGGGTATTTCAGCTGTCGTTTTGCTGGTCAGCGGGGGGATGCGAGCCTTTGGCGGGTACGAGAAAGGCACGGACTATTACCTGCATCAGCCGCTGTTTCATCTGAAGATGACGCTGTTCGTCCTGATCTTGCTGCTGGAGATTGCGCCAATGGTGACGCTGATCAAATGGCGGATAGCGCTTGCCCGTAAAGTGGCGATCGATACAGGCCGCGCGAAGCTATTTGCGCGGATCAGTCATGTCGAGGCGCTGCTGGTGCTGCTGATGGTGGTGGCGGCGACTGGTATGGCGCGTGGCGTGATGTTTGGTTGATCACGCAGCTAACGCGTACTTCCGTGGGGTGAACCAGAAATGTCTGACAGCCAGAGCGTTGAGCTTGTCGCTAGTATCGGACCTTGGAGGCTTGTGTGGAAAGCAGGCGGAAGCGATGCAATGCCGAATCTTTAGCCAGCCGTGATTCCGGACTGAACGGGCTGGCTACTGACTGCAACAGGATTCAGGGTTGCGGCTTTTCCGGGGCGGTCAGGCCAGCCTGAATGCGCTGATAAATTTCTTCACGATGCACTGCAACGTCCTTCGGGGCGTTGATGCCGATCCTGACTTGCTGGCCGCTTACGCCCAGGATGGTGATCGTAATGTCATCACCAATGTTTATGCTTTCACCGACTTTGCGGGTGAGTATCAGCATGGTCTTCTCCTTGATTGCTTTGTGGGGCACCTGATTCGGACAGTGCAGAGGTCGGTGGTACGTATAGATTAGTGCGAAGTCTCGCGGTTTGGGTGCCTCTTTCTGACGTGCAGATGCGGCATTAATTCCCAAGGCGTAACTATACAGAGGCCGCAACCATCATTCTCGTTGTTTTGAGCCCATTTTACGGCACTCGCGAAGTATTCATGGATGTTAAAATCCCTGCTTTATGGATTTAGAGGGAAACGCCGTGCGCAAAATGGTTTTGGTAATCGCGATATTGGCGCTGGCGGGATGTGGCGAGGGCAGTAGTGTGGATGCGCCGAAGCCTGAACCGGCCATGGCTGCCGTACCCGCGGCGGTGTCCGGCCCGCAATGGGATCTTGAAGTGCGAGGTGAAACCCCTCAGGCGGTCAGCGATTTGAGTGGCTGGCTGATCGAGCACAGCTTCATGTCCAGCGTCGTCAAGGAAAATGGCAATACACGAATCCTGATGGGGCCGTTCAATTCGAAAGCCGAGGCCGAAGCCAAACAGGATGAAGTCCGTGCCGCGCTCACTCGCGCGAAGAAACAGAACATCGAATTGCTGGTGCTTGAGCGTCCGGCCGCTCAATAACATTCAGTAGCGCAGACGTTGAAGAAAAAAATGGCCTCGGGTGGTTAGTCCCGAGGCCTTTTTTGTTTCAGGTGTCGCCTGGATTCAACCGCAGGCCTTCATGTCTACCGGGCCGACGAACTCGTTGCCGCGCCCCATGACACACGCCACGCTCTGGTTGCGTTGCCGTTCCCAGGCCTGAACCGGATAGGTTTTGTCCCACGCTTCGTACAGTTGCCGATCCCGTTTCGACAGACGTAAACCATACTGCTTGCTCATGTAGAAGTACGTTCGGGCGATCATGCCGCGGATGGACGGGCGGGGCATGACTTTCCTGGCCTTGAAGTCGACCTGGGTCAGGCAGGAACCATATTGCCCCGACTGCTCGGGCAGCCAGCCGAAGCTGAAGTTGCTGCGATCGCCATTGACCTCGCCAATGCTGGGCACCAGGTTGTGCAGATCGGACTCGGCCTTTTGGTAAACCGGGTCGTAGCGGGTGCAGTTCTTGCGGCCACCTTCTTGCCAGCACTGGCGTTGATGGCCGATCTGCCAGGCAGGAACGATATGCTCCCATTCGATGCGGGATGCGCGTTTGGCATTTTTACGTGGCACGTAACCGCAGGCGGCAAGGTTCACCCGGTTGCCGGTGTACTTGCAGCCACAGTAAAACTCGGTGGATTGGGGCGCGTAGAGCTTCCACGCCACCTTTTTCGCTTCGGTGAAGGTGCGCGGGGCGTCGGCTTGCGCGCACATGACAAAAAACAGGAACAACCAAGCAAACCAGCGGGCACTCATCGACTCAGTCTTCCTTCGGCACAACCCAGAAAATCTGCACGCCGCCATCGTCGCGATAGGCGAGGGTGACGTTGTCGTTTTCGTCGATTTCTTCCAGCAAGCGTTCCCATTCATCCACCGGCTCGTCAGGAAGGCGGAAGATCAGTGCTGCCCTGGCCTTTTGTGCGGTGGGAGAGTTGATGATTTTCTGAACGCGCAGGCCCATGCGTACATAGGTGTCAGGAGAGGAGGAGGTGGTGTCCACGGAATTATCCTTATTAAGCTGTACGTGCATACAGTATTTAACTGTAGGCCATTTCGCAACTGCTTAAAAATCAAGAAAATCGTCTGACAGCGATTTGTTCCGTTTGGCATAAGGCGAAGGGAGTTTTTTTGTCAGATCCAGCGGCAGCCACTCGCCAAGGCTGGCGAATGGCGCATGGGGTGCCCGACCGGATCGGTCGGGCGAGGGCAAATCAGTATTCCCAGAACATCCGCTGCAGCTCTTTGCTGTCGTTGGTCTTGGTCAGCGCGACCATCGCCAGGATACGGGCCTTTTGCGGGTTCAGGTCGTGGGCCACGACCCAGTCGTATTTATCGTCAGGCTGTTCGGCGTTGCGCAATACAAAGCCACCGGCGTTGACATGGGAGGAGCGAATGATCTGCACGCCGTCCTTGCGCAAGGCTTGCAGGGATGGAACTACCCGCGACGATACCGAGCCATTGCCAGTGCCGGCGTGGATGATGGCTTTGGCGCCGGATTGAGCCAGGGCCTTGTAAGCGGTATCGCTGACGTTGCCGTAGGAATAGGCGATCTCGACGTCAGGCAGGCTCTTGATGGTCTTGATGTCGAACTCGGAATCCATGGTGTGGCGCTTGGCTGGCAAGCGGAACCAGTAGGATTTGCCTTCTACTACCATGCCCAGCGGACCCCAGGCGCTTTTAAACGCTTCGGTCTTGATGTTGATCATCTTGCTGACGTCGCGACCCGACTGGATTTCATCGTTCATGGTCACCAGCACGCCTTTGCCCCGCGCGTCTTTGCTGCCGGCCACGGCCACCGCGTTGTACAGGTTCAACATGCCATCGGCGGACATCGCGGTGCCCGGGCGCATCGAGCCCACGACAATGATCGGCTTCTCGGTTTTTTCCACCAGGTTCAGGAAGTACGCGGTTTCTTCCAGGGTGTCGGTGCCGTGGGTGATCACGATGCCATCGACGTCTTTGCTGTCGGCCAGTTCAGCCACGCGGCGACCCAGTTGCAGCAGGTTTTCGTTGGTAATGCTTTCGGAGGCGATCTGCATGACCTGTTCGCCGCGAACGTTAGCCAGTTGGCTCAGCTCAGGAACGCCAGCGATCAACTGTTCGATGCCGACTTTCGCCGCTTGATAGGTTGCGCTGTTGGCGGAGCTGGCCCCTGCGCCGGCAATGGTGCCGCCGGTGGCCAGGATCACCACGTTGGCCAGTTTCTGTTGGGTTTCGGCTTCTTTGGCCTGAAGGGCGGTGGGCAGAAGCAGGAGGAGGGCCAAGGCGCCCGGAACAAAGGTCTTGAGTGCAGATGTCATTATTTTTCTCTTCTAGTTGTGAGGCGGTGCAGATGCAAGTTCATCTAGATACGCCCCCAGGCGAATCTGAACGCTGGGGTGCGAGGGGAAGAGCAGGATCTGTACCAGCAACACTCTGAATCGAAAAAAACGCTTAACTTAATGATTTGTAACGGTATTGCTGTTTGTGTCCGGAGGCGGTTTTGGGTCTTGGCGTCCGGATTACCGAACATGTTTAACTTTCGCGTTCGGCTCTCCGAAACGGATTGCAGTTCTGTTTAAGATTTCAACGCCTCTAATCGTCGTTAACGACTAAAGAAACGCGTGCGTCGGTCGATGCTCCTTCAAGGGGTCTTTTTCTGCAGGAGTTCACATGTCGTTATCTATTGGCTTCCCAAATGCCGCGGGCATCACCATCGGGGGAAAGTCTGCGACGACCATTCGTGCTTTGGGCGATGCGACAGAGGATGCGGCTGCTCAAGCGCTGGGTGCAAAGGAAGGCGACAGTACCCAGGTTAAAACGGGCCCGGTAGGTCTGGAAGAAAGTGCCGGCGCACAGGCCGAATCGCAAAGCGGCGATAACACCAGCGTTACGGTGAAGGTCCTGCTCAAGCGCTTGAAGGAGCTTCAGCAGCAATTGCGCGAGCAACAGCAGCAACTGGCGCAAGCCCAGGCGGCGGCCTATCCGACTCCGCAAGCCAAGACCACCGCGGTAGCGGCCATTCAGGGGGAGGTTGCCGACACCAACGGCGCCATCCTGCAAGTGAGTGCGAGCCTGATCAAAGAGCTGGCCAAGGGTTCTGGCACGGGATCGGTAGTCAACACCACGGCGTGAACGGGATGCCGTTTTTCCCTGAACATCTCTGAAAGCACTTTTCAGGTCGTTGACAAATACCGGCAGGGTTCGCATAGTTTGCTTCACGCAAACGTTTGCGCGGCTCCAGTGATGGCTTTTCATCGCAGTGGGCCGTGAAGCTTACGCCAGCGCAAGCGTTGCTCACAATAATCATAAGATCGGAGTGAACCCATGAAGCTGCCATTCGCTGGACGTCTTCTCGCTGTCGCTATATTGGCTGCCGCATCCGCTGCACTGCCTGTCTCTTCGGCTTTTGCTGAAACCACTGAAAAACCGAAAGTCGCACTGGTCATGAAATCCCTGGCCAATGAGTTCTTCCTGACCATGGAAGACGGCGCCAAGGCCTACCAGAAAGATCACTCCGGCGAATTCGAGCTCATCTCCAACGGCATCAAGGATGAAACCGACACCGCAGGCCAGACGCGCATCGTCGAGCAGATGATCCTGGCCAAGGTCAATGCACTGGTGATTGCGCCGGCAGACTCCAAAGCCATGGTCCCGGTGATCAAGAAAGCCATCGATGCCGGTATCACCGTGATCAACATCGACAACCAGCTGGACCCCGCCGTGGTCAAAAGTAAAAACATCAATGTGCCGTTCGTAGGCCCGGACAACCGCAAGGGTGCGCGGTTGGTGGGCGATTACCTGGCCAAACAGCTGAAGGCCGGTGACGAAGTCGGCATCATCGAAGGTGTGTCCACGACCACCAATGCCCAGCAGCGGACCGCGGGCTTCAAGGATGCGATGGAGGCGGCACAGATCAAGGTCGTGTCCCTGCAATCCGGTGACTGGGAAATCGACAAAGGCAACAAGGTGGCCGCCTCGATTCTCAGTGAATACCCGCAAACCAAGGCCCTGTTGGCCGGCAACGACAGCATGGCGGTCGGTGCGGTGTCTGCCGTGCGCGCCGCGGGCAAGGCCGGCAAGGTGCAAGTGGTCGGCTACGACAACATCAATGCCATCCAGCCAATGCTCAAGGACGGTCGCGTGCTGGCCACCGCGGACCAGTTCGCGGCCAAACAGGCGGTGTTCGGTATCGAGACTGCACTGAAAATTCTCAAGGGTGAAAAGGTCGACGGCGGCGTCAATGGCGTGATTGAAACGCCGGTAGAGCTGGTCACCAAGTAGCCTTCTGGCGACATAACGGCGCTCGTCCAGCCGGACGAGCGCATGGAGAGTTTTTATGTCAGTTTGCGCTCCGAACGCTGTCCTCTCGGTCAGCGGTATCGGCAAGACCTACGCCCAACCGGTCCTGGCCGGCATCGACCTGACGCTCATGCGCGGTGAGGTGCTGGCGTTAACCGGCGAGAACGGCGCAGGCAAAAGCACGCTTTCGAAGATTATTGGCGGGCTGGTCACGCCGACCACCGGCCAGATGCAGTTTCAGGGGCAGGACTATCGTCCGGATAGCCGGGCTCAGGCTGAAGCGCTGGGTATCCGCATGGTTATGCAGGAGCTCAATCTGCTGCCGACCCTGTCGGTGGCGGAAAACCTGTTTCTCGACAATCTGCCCAGCAAAGGTGGCTGGATCAGCCGCAAGCAATTGCGCAAGGCTGCGATCGAGGCCATGGCTCAGGTCGGGCTCGACGCCATTGACCCGGACACCCTGGTCGGCGAACTGGGCATTGGGCACCAGCAAATGGTGGAGATCGCCCGCAACCTGATTGGCGATTGCCATGTGCTGATTCTCGACGAGCCGACGGCGATGCTCACTGCGCGCGAAGTCGAAATGCTGTTCGAACAGATCACCCGCCTGCAGGCTCGCGGCGTATCGATCATCTACATCTCTCACCGCCTCGAAGAGCTGGCGCGGGTGGCGCAACGCATTGCAGTGCTGCGCGATGGCAACCTGGTCTGTGTCGAGCCGATGGCCAACTACAACAGTGAGCAACTGGTTACCTTGATGGTCGGTCGCGAACTCGGCGAACACATCGATATGGGGGCGCGCAAGATTGGCGCTGCGGTGTTGACGGTCAAGGGCCTGAGCCGTGCCGACAAGGTTCGCGACGTGTCGTTCGAAGTTCGTGCCGGTGAGATTTTCGGGATATCCGGTTTGATCGGCGCGGGGCGCACCGAGTTGCTGCGCCTGATCTTCGGTGCCGATATCGCCGACAGCGGCACGATTGCCCTGGGCTCGCCGGCGCAGGTTGTCGGCATCCGTTCGCCGGTGGATGCGGTGGGGCACGGTATCGCGTTGATCACCGAAGATCGCAAGGGCGAAGGCCTTTTGCTGACCCAATCGATCGGCGCCAACATCGCCTTGGGCAACATGCCCGGCATCTCCAGTGCTGGCTTGGTCGACAACGATGAGGAGAACGCCCTGGCCCAGCGTCAGATCGACGCCATGCGCATTCGCAGTTCCGGTCCGGCACAGTTGGTGTCCGAGTTGTCCGGCGGTAATCAGCAGAAAGTCGTCATCGGCCGTTGGCTGGAGCGCGATTGCTCGGTGCTGCTGTTCGACGAGCCGACCCGCGGCATCGACGTCGGCGCCAAGTTCGATATCTACAACCTGCTCGGCGAATTGACCCGCCAGGGCAAGGCGCTGGTGGTGGTCTCCAGCGACTTGCGCGAGCTGATGCTGATCTGCGACCGGATCGGTGTGCTGTCGGCGGGGAGGCTGATCGATACATTCGATCGCGACAGCTGGACCCAGGATGAGTTGCTCGCCGCTGCTTTTGCCGGCTACCAAAAACGTGATGCGCAGCTCTTTGAAGCCGCGCCTAGGGATCTTCCATGAAAACCGCTTCTTTCGCCGGCAAACGCAATGGCAACTTCTACGGCCTGGGCACCTATCTGGGCCTGGCAGGTGCCTTGTTGGCGATGATCGTGCTGTTCTCGGTGCTGAGCAGTCACTTCCTGTCCTACGATACTTTCAGCACCCTGGCCAACCAGATTCCGGACCTGATGGTGCTGGCGGTCGGCATGACCTTTGTGTTGATCATCGGTGGCATCGACCTGTCGGTAGGTTCGGTGCTGGCATTGGCGGCTTCGACCGTGAGCGTGGCGATTTTAGGCTGGGGCTGGGGCGTTCTGCCGGCGGCGCTGCTGGGCATGGCCGTTGCGGCGTTCGCCGGTACCGTCACCGGCTCGATCACGGTGGCGTGGCGGATTCCGTCGTTCATCGTGTCCCTGGGCGTGCTGGAAATGGCTCGCGGGGTGGCGTACCAGATGACCGGTTCGCGTACGGCCTACATCGGCGATGCGTTCGCCTGGTTGTCCAACCCGATCGCCTTCGGCATTTCACCGTCGTTCATCATCGCGTTGCTGATCATTTTCATCGCCCAGGCCGTGTTGACCCGCACGGTGTTCGGTCGTTACCTGATCGGTATCGGCACCAACGAAGAGGCCGTGCGGCTGGCGGGGATCAATCCCAAGCCCTACAAAATCCTGGTCTTCAGCTTGATGGGGTTGCTGGCCGGTATTGCCGCGTTGTTCCAGATTTCTCGCCTGGAAGCCGCGGACCCGAATGCCGGCTCCGGCCTTGAGTTGCAGGTGATTGCAGCCGTCGTGATCGGCGGGACCAGTCTGATGGGCGGGCGCGGTTCGGTGATCAGCACGTTTTTTGGCGTCCTGATCATTTCCGTGCTGGCCGCGGGGCTGGCGCAGATCGGCGCAACCGAGCCGACCAAACGCATCATTACCGGCGCGGTGATCGTGGTGGCGGTGGTGCTGGACACCTATCGCAGTCAACGCGCAAGCCGGCGGACCTGAGTCATGGCGACTATCAAAGATGTGGCAGCCCTTGCCGGCATTTCCTACACCACGGTTTCCCATGTGGTGAACAAGACCCGCCCGGTCAGTGAAGAGGTCCGGATCAAGGTCGAGGCGGCAATCCAGACCCTCGACTACGTCCCCAGCGCCGTGGCCCGTTCGCTCAAGGCCAAGACCACAGCGACCATCGGCCTGTTGGTGCCCAACAGCCTCAACCCGTATTTCGCCGAGCTGGCCCGGGGTATCGAGGATTACTGCGAGCGAAACGGTTACTGCGTCATCCTGTGCAACTCCGACGACAATCCAGACAAGCAGCGCAGCTATCTGCGTGTACTGCTGGAAAAGCGTATCGACGGCCTGATTGTCGCCTCGGCCGGCGGCGACAGTGGCCTGGTGCAAGGTCTAAAAGGCGTCCGCACGCCCATGGTGATCGTCGACCGCGGACTGGACGGTATCGATGCGGACCTGGTGCGCATCGACCATGAATACGGCGCGTATCTGGCGACCCGGCACCTGCTGGAACTGGGGCATCGGGATATCGCCACGATCAGCGGGCCGGAGAACACCAGCGTGGCGCAGATGCGTCTGGCGGGTTATCGCCGGGCCTTGAAGGAGGCGGGCGTCGAAGTCTCTCCCGAGCGCATGCTGGAAAGCGATTTCACCAGCACTGGCGGTTACAGCGCTGCCGCGATTTTGCTGGAAAACAAGCCGCCTACCGCCATTTTTGCGGCCAACGACATGATTGGCATCGGCGTGCTACGGGCCGCCGCCGAGCGCAATATTCGCGTACCGATTGAGTTGTCGGTGATCGGCTTCGACGATATCCAGATGAGTCGGTATGTCTATCCGTCGTTGACCACGGTGGGGCAATCGATCCTGCAACTCGGTGAAATGGCCGCCGAAGTGCTTTTACGGCGAATCGCCACGCCGGGCCTGGCGACCGATCAGCGGATCGTGACGCCGAGTATCGTCATACGTGAATCGACGGCGCCGCTGGCCGGCGTGTTTGCCCACTTCCGTTGAAACAGAAAGCCGTTGAAAACAGAAAGCCGTTGAAAATAGAACGTCGCTGAACCAACAGCGCCGCCGAAACAGAATCGTGAGTAGCAATGTATGCCAGCAAAAGTAGTGGTAATAGGCAGTTTGAACATGGACCTGGTGACCCGGGCGCCGCGCTTGCCCAAGGGCGGTGAAACGCTGATTGGTCAGTCGTTTACCACCGTCTCCGGCGGCAAGGGCGCCAATCAGGCCGTGGCTGCGGCGCGGCTGGGAGCCCGGGTGTCGATGATCGGGTGCGTGGGCAGTGACGCCTATGGTGAGGCGCTGCGCGGGGCGCTGTTGGCCGAGCAGATCGATTGCCAGGCGGTGAGCACCATTGACGGTTCCAGCGGCGTGGCGTTGATTGTGGTCGACGACAGCAGTCAGAACACCATCGTGATCGTCCCCGGTGCCAACGGTGCATTGACCGCAGAAGCCATTGACCGTTTTGATTCGGTGATACACGCGGCGGATGTGCTCATTTGTCAGCTGGAAGTGCCCGATGCTTCTGTTGGCCATGCGCTCAAGCGCGGTCGCGAGTTGGGCAAGACCGTCATCCTCAATCCGGCACCGGCCAGTCGTCCGTTGCCATCGGACTGGTACGCGTCCATCGATTACCTGATTCCCAACGAAAGCGAAGCGTCGGCCCTGAGCGGTCTGTCGGTGGACTCCCTGGACACCGCACAAGCCGCGGCGACCCGCCTGATAGCCCTGGGCGCCGGCAAGGTGATCATCACCCTCGGTGCGCAAGGTTCGCTGTTTGCCGATGGCCAACGCTTCGAACATTTCCCCGCACCCGTGGTAAAGGCTGTCGATACCACGGCGGCCGGCGATACGTTTGTCGGCGGTTTCGCTGCGGCGCTGGCCGCGGGTCAAGATGAGGTGTCGGCGATCCGCTTCGGGCAGGTGGCTGCGGCGTTGTCGGTCACCCGTGCCGGCGCGCAACCTTCGATTCCCACCTTGAGCGATGTACAGGCGTTTAAAATTCCATGAAAAAGACACCCCTGCTCAACATTGCGCTGTCGCGACTGATCGCGTCTTTGGGACATGGCGACTTGGTCGTCATCGGAGATTCGGGGCTGCCGGTTCCACCGGGCGTTGAACTGATCGACCTGGCCTTGACCCCCGGCATACCGGATTTTGTCAGCACCTTGAAGGTCGTGCTCAGTGAGATGCAGGTCGAAAGCCATGTGCTGGCACAGGAAATCTTCGATAAAAAGCCGTCGGCCCTGGTCGCGCTGGAAGAACTGAACGGCGAAGGCGCGTTGGGTCGGCGTGAAGTGCTCACCCATGAACAATTCAAGGTCCTGAGCCGACAAGCGAAGGCGATTGTTCGTACAGGCGAATGCCAACCGTACTGCAACATTGTGCTGGTCGCCGGCGTTACGTTTTGACTGGCTGTCCGCGTTTTGATGTCCCAGGCACAAGGAGTGCGCCCCGTATCGCTATGCTCAGAAACTGCACCCACTGCTCCGGAGTCTGCTGCTTTTGTCCCTGATGACCGCAACCAACGCCCAGGCGGCACCAAAGATCGACCTGATCATCGACACCGATCCAGGGGCTGACGATGTCGTTGCCCTGTTGTTCGCCCTGGCATCGCCGGACGAGCTGAATGTCCGCGCATTGACCACCGTTGCCGGCAACGTTCGCCTGGACAAGACCTCGCGCAATGCGCGATTGGCCCGGGAGTGGGCGGGGCGCGAAGAGGTTCCGGTCTATGCGGGGGCGCCCAAGCCCCTGATGCGCACACCCATCTACGCCGAGGACATTCATGGCAAGGAAGGGTTGTCGGGCATTGCCGTGCATGAGCCCAGACAAGGTCTGGCCGAGGGCAGCGCCATCACCTACCTGATCGATACCCTGAAATCGGCCAGGCCCAACAGCATTACCATCGCCATGCTAGGCCCGCAGACCAACCTGGCCCTGGCGCTGATCCAGGAGCCGGGTATCGTTCAGGGCATCAAGGAAGTGGTGGTCATGGGCGGTGCGCACTTCAACGGCGGCAACATCACGCCAGTGGCCGAGTTCAACCTGTTCGCCGACCCGCAAGCGGCCGAAGTGGTGCTCAACAGCGGCGTGAAGCTGACCTACCTGTCGCTGGATGTGACCCACAAGATCCTTACCAGCGAAGCGCGCCTGAACCAGATTGCCGCGCTGAACAACAACGCCAGCCGTCTGGTGGGCGACATTCTCAATGAATACATCAAGGGCGACATGGAGCACTACGGCATTCCGGGCGGCCCGGTGCATGACGCCACGGTCGTCGCTTACCTGCTCAAGCCGCAGTTGTTCAGCGGTCGCTCGGTCAACGTGGTGGTCGACAGCCGCGAAGGACCGACCTTTGGACAAACCATCGTCGACTGGTATGACAGCTTGAAAGCGCCAAAGAATGCCTTCTGGGTTGAAGGCGGCGATGCCCAGGGCTTCTTCGATCTGCTGACCGAGCGCCTGGCCCGCCTGAAATGAGCCTAATGTCCCACGGGTGCCTGCCAGCGGGTTTCACTCCCGCCCGCTAACGGCTTCGGCCTTTTGGCCGGACAGATGTTTCTCGAAAATCTGCTCGATGAACGATTGGGCGGCTTCGGTTCCAAGGTCCCTGACCAGCAGGTCGATACCGATAATGGCGAGCTCTTCCGTGCTGCCTGGACTGTAGGAGCTGTGGCCGTCTTGCCACTTGGCCTTGATGTCAGCGTCGATGCTTACGGTGGTCATGATGGCGCTCGTGAGGTCGGGGAAGTCTGAGTGCCGAGTTAACCATTTTACGGGGCTTTTGACACGTCGACTTAGGCATGAAAGGAGGGCTGTGCGACACTTGGTCTCTGACGAATATTCAAGGAATGCGCTGTGCAGATCGATTTGAACTCCCCGGATGGCCTGACCCTTGAGGCGGTGCGTCAGTTGCTGGCCGGCGCCAGTGACGATGAGCACACCCAGTTGCGGGTCACCAAAGGAGGCATTGCCTATATCTCCTCGGGTGTCGTGGGCGGTACCGATATCGACGGGTTGTTGTTTCGACTCGAAACCTGGGCCAAGGGGTCCGGTTATGTCGGGCGGGTCGCGGCCAGCGATGAAGTCTGGGTCATGCAAATCTTCAATGCGTTGAATGAGAACTGGCCCAACCCTCCTTACGACTACATCGACGTCTATTGAGCGTCGTTCATATTCAGTCACGATTCAATGATCAAGGGCAGCGCCGCGCTCAGGCAGAATCGCGGCTCGTCCGGATCATGGGCAGGGTGCTAGCACTGCCTGTGAAACCAAACGCCAGTCTGGTTGTCGCACGATCTCAGCTTAATCATTGAATAAGGAGGCTTCATGCCTTGGAAGCTCGCGTCATTGGGTACTTTGTTGGCCGTTGCCATGCTGGCCGGTTGCAGCACTACCTCTACGGAGCCGGCAACAACGGATGTTGCGACGACTGACACGGGTCACAGTCGCTGTGAGGCAAAGGCTGCCGAGTTCACCATCGGCAAACAGGCATCGCCGCAGCTGCTCGAGCAGGCGCGTACCCGCGCAGGAGCGCAAAACGCGCGGTTCCTGCTGCCAACCGATATGGTGACGCTGGAGTACCGTTCAGACCGTCTTAACCTGAACACCGATGCCAATAAAGTGGTCACTCGCGTCAACTGCGGCTGATCGCCCGGCTTTTGTTTCGCCCATAAAAAACCCCGTCACATGGACGGGGTTTTTTTAGTGCGCCTGGAAATTACTCTGGGCGAACTTGAGCAGCTTGCATACCCTTTTGGCCTTTCTCAGCCACGAAGGAAACAGTCTGGCCTTCTTTCAGGCTTTTGAAACCGTCGCTTTCGATAGCTTTGAAGTGTACGAACAGGTCGTCACCGCCACCTTGAGGAGTGATGAAGCCGAAGCCTTTTTCATCGTTGAACCATTTAACGGTGCCGGTTTGGCGATTAGACATGGTGTATCTCCAAGAAACATATATTTTCAGTAGTACTGTGCTGCTCAGGCCAACTGGGCACACCCGGATATCATAGTCGAAATGTTCGCTTTGGGAGCCCCCCGGGCGAGTTGTTTGCTTTGCAGACGAGCATTCTTTAGTGCTTCATGTGGCTGGAAGCCCCGTTTTAAAAGGCTTTCAGCCGAAAGTAAAGACGATAAAAAAAGCTGTAAAACCTTCATAAAATGTCAGGCAAAGCGACATTCGGCCTGTTTTTTCGGTCATTGCAGGTGAAAAAATCAATGCGAGAAGCTTATTTCTTCGCCCCGGCATCGACCCTGCAAGTGGCGATTTTCTGCATCGCCTGATTTCCCAGTTCTTGACTTGCCGTGCCGTCCATCAATGCCTGAAGGTCTTTGGCAGGATAGGATTTGAGCTGGTCGGCGCCGCAACCACAGACGGCTTTTGCCTTCGCATCACCGATCTTTTGTGCCGCTGCAGGGACGCATTGCGCCATGTATTTCTCGCGCTCACCCTTTGGCCAGTCGGCGTGGGCGGCCAATGGCAGCAGCAGAACGATGGGTGCGACTACGGCGAACAAACGGTTCAGACGCATGCTGGGATGCTCCTTGTGGGTCAATGACGTGTTATCTGAGGGGCGAAGCGGTGTTCAAGTTCATCACTCTGGCATAAAAATGACCGATTTGCCCCCGCACAAAGTCTGCGTGCATCGACGACCGTTCATCTGTGCTAGCATGCCTCGCTCGGGCGTTTGCAAGCTCCGGATGACCTTCAGTCCCGGCGGCGGCAGATGCGCGATTAACCCTGATTTGAATCCCAGTCACTCTGGTTCGGTTTTCCGGTTGGCCGCAAGGCTCCTGCCGCTGTAAGGCAGGCGTTCGTCATTGAATGGCCTGGACCGGATCTTGTACTGGCTCATCCCAACCCACGTGACCTTTGGTAGGGGTCACCACTAGGAGAGGAGGCGCCATGCCAACTATTACTCTTCCCGACGGCAGTCAACGTTCATTCGATCACCCGGTTTCCGTAGCCGAGGTCGCCGCATCCATCGGTGCTGGCCTGGCCAAGGCCACCGTGGCCGGCAAGGTCAATGGCAAGCTGGTCGACGCCAGCGACATCATCGACAGCGACGCGTCGCTGCAAATCATCACGCCAAAGGATGAAGAGGGGCTGGAGATCATTCGCCACTCTTGCGCCCACCTGGTTGGCCATGCGGTCAAGCAGTTGTACCCGACCGCCAAAATGGTCATCGGTCCGGTCATCGACGAAGGTTTCTATTACGACATCGCCTTCGAGCGTCCTTTCACTCCGGACGACCTGGCGGCCATCGAACAGCGCATGCAGCAGCTGATCGAGAAAGATTACGACGTGATCAAGAAAGTCACTCCGCGCGCCGAAGTGATCGAAGTGTTCAAGGCCCGTGGCGAAGACTACAAGTTGCGCCTGGTCGAGGACATGCCGAACGAGCAGGCCATGGGCCTGTACTATCACGAAGAATACGTCGACATGTGCCGCGGTCCGCACGTGCCGAACACCCGCTTCCTGAAATCCTTCAAGCTGACCAAGCTGTCCGGTGCCTACTGGCGCGGCGATGCCAAGAATGAGCAATTGCAGCGCGTCTACGGCACCGCCTGGGCCGACAAGAAGCAACTGGCCGCCTACATCCAGCGCATCGAAGAAGCCGAGAAGCGCGACCACCGCAAGATCGGCAAGCGCCTGGGCCTGTTCCACACCCAGGAAGAAGCGCCGGGCATGGTGTTCTGGCACCCGAATGGCTGGACTTTGTACCAGGTGCTCGAGCAGTACATGCGCAAGGTGCAGCGCGACAACGGTTACCTGGAAATCAAGACGCCCCAGGTCGTTGACCGCAGCCTGTGGGAAAAGTCCGGGCACTGGGCCAACTACGCCGACAACATGTTCACCACCCAGTCGGAAAGCCGCGACTACGCGATCAAGCCGATGAACTGCCCGTGCCACGTGCAGGTGTTCAATCAGGGCCTGAAGAGCTACCGCGAGTTGCCGATGCGCCTGGCCGAATTCGGTGCCTGCCACCGTAACGAGCCATCGGGTGCCTTGCACGGCATCATGCGCGTGCGTGGATTCACCCAGGACGACGCGCACATTTTCTGCACCGAAGAACAGATGCAGGCTGAATCCGCTGCGTTCATCAAGCTGACCATGGACGTCTACGCCGATTTCGGCTTTAAAGATGTCGAGATGAAGCTGTCCACTCGTCCGGAAAAACGCGTCGGTTCCGATGAGCTTTGGGATCGCGCTGAAGCTGCGCTGGCCGCAGCCCTTGATAGCGCGGGCCTGCCGTACGATCTGCAGCCGGGCGAGGGTGCGTTCTACGGTCCGAAGATCGAGTTCTCGCTGAAAGATTGCCTCGGTCGCGTCTGGCAATGTGGTACCCTGCAGCTCGATTTTAACCTGCCTGTCCGTCTGGGAGCCGAATACGTCTCCGAAGACAACAGCCGCAAGCACCCGGTCATGTTGCACCGGGCGATCCTGGGGTCCTTCGAACGTTTCGTCGGAATTCTGATCGAGCACTACGAGGGTGCATTCCCTGCGTGGCTGGCGCCGACCCAGGCAGTGGTGATGAATATCACTGATAAACAGGCCGATTTTGCCGCCGAAGTTGAAAAAACCCTCAACGAAAGCGGATTTCGTGCCAAGTCTGACTTGAGAAATGAAAAGATCGGCTTTAAAATCCGCGAGCATACTTTGCTCAAGGTTCCTTTTCTCTTGGTTATCGGAGATCGGGAAGTCGAGATGCAGACTGTCGCTGTGCGTACTCGTGAAGGTGCTGACCTGGGCTCGATGCCCGTCGCCCAGTTCGCTGAGTTTCTCGCGCAAGCGGTTTCCCGGCGTGGTCGCCCAGATTCGGAGTAATTATTATTAAGCGTGAAATGAGACAAGATAAACGAGCTGCACCGAAAGCCCCGATCAACGAGAATATCTCGGCACGCGAGGTTCGGTTAATTGGAGCTGAAGGTGAACAGCTTGGGATTGTGTCAATTGAAGACGCGCTTCTTAAGGCTGAAGAGGCCAAGCTGGATCTGGTGGAGATTTCCGCCGATGCAGTACCCCCTGTTTGCAAACTGATGGACTACGGCAAATCGATCTTCGAAAAGAAGAAGCAGGTTGCCGCGGCCAAGAAAAACCAGAAGCAGATCCAGGTTAAAGAAATCAAGTTTCGTCCAGGGACGGAGGAAGGGGATTACCAGGTAAAACTGCGCAACCTGGTACGTTTCCTGAGTGATGGGGACAGGGCCAAGGTATCCTTGCGATTCCGCGGCCGTGAGATGGCCCACCAGGAGCTGGGGATGGAACTCCTCAAGCGAGTTGAAGGTGACTTGCTCGAGTACGGTTCGGTCGAACAGCATCCTAAGATGGAAGGACGCCAGCTGATCATGGTCATCGCCCCGAAAAAGAAGAAGTAATCAACAGGGCACGGCAGGCCTTCTGATTATGTTTATCAACTGAATGCGGAGTATCCGAACATGCCAAAAATGAAGACCAAAAGTGGTGCTGCTAAGCGGTTTCTGAAAACTGCTAACGGTATCAAGCACAAGCACGCTTTCAAGAGCCACATCCTGACCAAAATGTCGACCAAGCGTAAGCGTCAACTGCGCGGTAGCAGCTTGCTGCATCCGTCTGACGTGGCAAAAGTCGAGCGCATGCTGCGCCTTCGTTAATTTTAGTCAAGAATAGAGGAAGTAACTCATGGCTCGTGTAAAGCGTGGCGTCATTGCCCGTAAGCGTCACAAAAAAATTCTGAAACTTGCTAAAGGCTACTACGGCGCACGCTCCCGCGTATTCCGTGTTGCCAAGCAAGCGGTAATCAAGGCAGGCCAATACGCCTACCGTGACCGTCGTCAGAAAAAACGTCAGTTCCGCGCTCTGTGGATCGCTCGTATCAACGCTGGTGCTCGTATCAACGGTCTGTCCTACAGCCGTTTCATCGCCGGCCTGAAAAAAGCGTCCATCGAGATCGACCGTAAGGTTCTGGCTGATCTGGCAGTGAACGAAAAAGCGGCGTTTGCTGCGATTGTCGAGAAAGCTAAAGCCACCTTGGCTTAAGTACCCCCGACAGTCACCCGGCCTCGCATCTGTGGGGCCAGGTGTTAAACGTCATAAATAGGGGAAGAGCCTTCAAGCTCTTCCCCTATTTTGTATCTGGAGTCTGTACATGGAAAACCTGGATGCGCTCGTCTCTCAAGCTCTAGAGGCTGTGCAAAGCGCTGAAGATATCAATGCCCTGGAGCAAATCCGGGTTCACTACCTTGGCAAGAAGGGTGAATTGACTCAGGTGATGAAGACCCTGGGGAATTTACCGGCAGAAGAGCGTCCGCAGGTCGGTGCGCTGATCAACGTTGCCAAGGAGCGTGTCACAGAGGTCCTTAATGCGCGCAAGGCATTGTTTGAAGAAGCCGATCTGGCTGCCAAACTCTCCGCCGAGTCCATTGACGTGACCCTGCCTGGCCGTGGTCAGACCTCCGGTGGTCTGCATCCGGTTACCCGCACTCTGGAACGCGTCGAACAGTTCTTCACCCGTATTGGCTACGGCATCGCCGAAGGCCCGGAGGTCGAAGACGACTATCACAACTTCGAGGCGCTCAACATCCCAGGCCACCACCCGGCCCGGTCGATGCATGACACCTTCTATTTCAATGCGAACATGCTGTTGCGCACCCATACCTCGCCGGTACAGGTCCGCACCATGGAGTCGAAACAGCCGCCGATCCGCATCGTCTGCCCAGGCCGTGTATATCGCAGCGACTCCGATATCACCCACTCGCCGATGTTCCACCAGGTCGAAGGCCTGCTGATCGATCGCGACATCAATTTCGCCGATCTCAAAGGCACCATCGAAGAGTTCCTGCGGGTGTTCTTCGAAAAGGAACTGGCGGTGCGTTTCCGTCCTTCCTACTTCCCGTTCACGGAGCCATCCGCCGAAGTCGACATGGAGTGCGTGATGTGCAGCGGTAAAGGCTGCCGCGTCTGCAAGCAGACCGGCTGGCTGGAAGTGATGGGCTGCGGCATGGTGCACCCGAACGTGCTGCGCATGTCCGGTATCGACCCGGAAGAGTTCTCGGGCTTTGCCTTCGGCATGGGTGTCGAGCGTCTGGCCATGCTGCGTTACGGCGTGAACGACTTGCGTCTGTTCTTCGACAACGACTTGCGGTTCCTCGCGCAATTTCGCTAGTCGTAACGAATTCTTAGGAGAGCAGGATGAAATTCAGTGAACAATGGCTGCGTGGCTGGGTTAGCCCGCAGGTAAGTCGCGACGAGCTGGTTGCTCGTCTGTCGATGGCCGGTCTTGAGGTCGATAGCGTTACGCCGGCCGCCGGTGTTTTCAGTGGCGTGGTGGTTGGCGAGGTGCTGAGCACCGAACCGCACCCGGACGCCGACAAGCTGCGCGTGTGCCAGGTCAGCAACGGTTCGGAAACCTTCCAGGTCGTTTGCGGTGCGCCAAACGTGCGCCCGGGCCTGAAGATTCCTTTCGCCATGATCGGCGCCGAGCTGCCAGGCGACTTCAAGATCAAGAAGGCCAAGCTGCGTGGCGTTGAGTCCAACGGCATGCTGTGCTCGCAATCCGAGTTGCAGGTCGGTGAAGGTAATGATGGTCTGATGGAGCTGCCGGCCGATGCGCCGGTCGGTCAGGACATTCGTGAATACCTGAACCTGGAAGATGCCAGCATCGAGGTCGACCTGACCCCGAACCGCGGTGACTGTCTGTCTCTGGCCGGTCTGGCCCGTGAAGTGGGTGCGCTGTACGCCGCTCCGGTGGTTCGTCCGGTGGTGGCTTCGGTGCCTGCCGCGCATGACGAAGTGCGTTCGGTAGAAGTGCTGGCGCCAGCCGCGTGCCCGCGCTACCTCGGTCGTGTGATTCGTAACGTCGACCTGTCCAGGCCTACGCCGCTGTGGATGGTTGAGCGCCTGCGTCGTGCCGATGTGCGCAGCATCGATGCTGCCGTCGACATCACCAACTACGTGATGCTGGAACTGGGTCAGCCGCTGCACGCCTTCGATCTCGCCGAAATCAACGGTGGCATCCGTGTGCGCATGGCCGAAGAGGGCGAGAAACTGGTGCTGCTCGACGGTCAGGAAGTCAGCCTGCGTAGCGATACGCTGGTGATTGCCGACCACTCCCGCGCACTGGCAATCGCCGGCGTCATGGGTGGCGAGCACAGCGGTGTTTCCGCGACCACCCGTGATGTGTTCCTGGAAAGCGCCTTCTTCGACCAGATCGCCGTAGCAGGCAAGGCCCGTTCCTATGGCCTGCACACCGATGCATCGCATCGCTATGAGCGTGGTGTGGACTGGCAACTGGCCCGCGAAGCCATGGAGCGCGCGACTGGCTTGCTGTTGGAGATCACCGGTGGTGAAGCGGGTCCGATCATCGAGACCGTCAGCGAACAGCACCTGCCGAAAATTGCTCCGATCACCCTGCGTGCCCAGCGCATTACCCAGATGCTGGGTATGGAAATGGATTCGGCTGAGGTGGAGCGTCTGCTCAATGCCTTGGGCCTGACCATTACTGCCGACGGGGCAGGGCAGTGGCGTGTAGACGTACCGAGCCATCGCTTCGATATCAGCCTGGAAGTCGACCTGATCGAAGAGCTGGCACGCCTGTACGGCTACAACCGTTTGCCGGTTCGTTATCCGCAAGCGCGTCTGGCGCCGCAAGCCAAGGCAGAAGCCCGTAGCGACCTGCCTGAACTGCGTCGTCTGCTGGTTGCCCGTGGTTATCAGGAAGCCATTACCTACAGCTTCATCGATCCGAAACAGTTCGAACTGTTTAATCCGGGTGTTGAGCCGTTGCTGCTGGCTAACCCGATCTCCAATGACATGGCTGCCATGCGTTCGTCGCTGTGGCCAGGTCTGGTCAAGGCGCTTCAGCACAACCTGAACCGTCAGCAGGATCGCGTGCGTCTGTTCGAAAGCGGCCTGCGTTTCGTTGGTCAGCTCGAAGGTCTGAAGCAAGAGCCGATGTTGGCGGGTGTTGTTTGCGGTAGTCGCCTGCCGGAAGGCTGGGCGCAGGGTCGCGATACCGTCGACTTCTTCGACGTCAAGGCTGACGTCGAAGCGGTGCTGGGCTTCGCCGGTGCTCTGGAAGCGTTCACTTTCGTGCCGGGCAAACACCCAGCGTTGCACCCGGGTCAAACCGCGCGCATCGAGCGTGATGGTCGTCTGGTTGGCTTCATCGGCGCGATCCATCCTGAATTGTCGAAAACCCTCGGTCTCGACCGTCCGGTCTTCGTCTTCGAGTTGGTTCTGGCGGAAGTGGCGTCGGGCAAAATGCCAAAATTCCACGAGTTATCGCGCTTTCCTGAAGTGCGTCGTGACCTTGCACTGATTGCACACAAAGACGTTGCAGCCACGGCTGTACTGGACGTAATCCGTGAAAATGCAGGCGAATGGCTGACAGACCTCAGGCTATTTGACGTGTATCAGGGTAAAGGCATTGATCCTGATAGAAAAAGCCTTGCAGTCGGCTTGACCTGGCAGCATCCATCGCGCACTCTTAATGACGATGAGGTGAATACCGCAACGCAAAACATCCTCACCTCGCTCGAACAAAGGTTGAACGCCACGTTAAGGAAGTGACGTATGGGGGCTCTGACGAAAGCTGAGATGGCGGAACGTCTGTATGAAGAGCTGGGCCTGAACAAACGGGAGGCCAAGGAATTGGTCGAACTGTTTTTTGAAGAAATCAGGCACGCTCTTGAAGACAACGAACAAGTCAAATTGTCCGGTTTCGGCAATTTCGACCTTCGGGACAAACGCCAGCGGCCTGGCCGCAATCCGAAAACGGGGGAAGAAATCCCGATCACGGCTCGCCGTGTGGTCACCTTTCGTCCAGGGCAGAAGTTGAAGGCCCGAGTTGAGGCTTATGCTGGAACCAAGTCATAACGACGAGCTCCCCGTCATCCCGGGCAAACGCTACTTCACCATTGGTGAAGTCAGCGAGCTGTGTGCGGTAAAACCACACGTGCTGCGCTACTGGGAGCAGGAGTTTCCTCAACTCAACCCTGTCAAACGCCGCGGAAACCGTCGGTATTATCAGCGCCAGGACGTGCTGATGATCCGGCAGATCCGCGCGCTTCTTTACGATCAGGGGTTCACCATCGGCGGAGCGCGCCTGCGCTTGTCCGGTGATGAAGCCAAAGACGACACCACCCAATACAAGCAAATGATCCGCCAGATGATCGCCGAGCTCGAAGATGTTCTGGTGGTACTCAAGAAATAAATTCCTGCTTTTAAATACTTCCAGTTTTCAAAAGCTTGCGATATATTCTTGAGCGTTCCTCGAGATGAGGGATGAGTTTCACGCCTAGTCGGGGCGTAGCGCAGTCCGGTAGCGCACTAGCATGGGGTGCTAGGGGTCGAGTGTTCGAATCACTCCGTCCCGACCATATAATTCAAGGGGTTGCGAGATTTTATCTCGCGACCCTTTTTTATTTTCTAGCGTTTTTACCCCTACAAAACGACTGGCTCTCGGTGGAATCTTTACCAACACCATATGGAGTTACACCCTAAATTGTTTGGCTTTCTCGGGGAGTTAGTTACCTTCACGGCACAGCTTCTAGCCCTAGGAGAGGCGCAATTGCAGAGTGTTGACGTGTGCATGGATATGCACATATAGTCAGTTGCATGACCAATCGAATCCTTAACCGAGCCAGCGCGATTGACGCTGCAATCGAGTCTCTCGATGGCGCTTTCTTCAAGGCGCTTTGCGAGCCTTCGCGTGTAGCTGTGCTCAAGCGCGTGATGCAACTGGGGCGCGCCGACATCGGAGAGATTGCGGAAGCACTACCCCAGGAGCGCTCAGTTGTTTCCCGACATCTGCAAGTGCTGTTAGAGGCAGGTATTGTCCGCGGCACCAAGGTCAGCAGGCAGATGTTCTACGAGGTGGATGGTCCGGCGGTGGTGACACGCCTCGAAGCCATTCTTCAGCATATGAAAAGCCTCGCCCCATTTTGCTGCCCAGGTACGTCCGGATAGTTTTTTTGCTCTGTAGTGTGCATGAGTGTGCATATATGAATGTAATGAATGAAATCCTGGATGTCATTGTGATCGGCGCAGGCCAGGCAGGGTTAGCGTGCGGTTGGCACTTACAGCAGCAAAACCTCAGGTTCCTGATTTTGGATGCTGAGCGGTCGCCGGGAGGGAATTGGCGCAATTACTACGACAGTCTGAAGCTGTTTTCTCCAGCTGCTTACTCGTCATTGCCAGGCATGCGCTTCCCGGCAGAGCCTGATCATTACCCGCTTCGTGATGATGTCGTACGCTATCTGGAAGACTATGCAAAGGCATTCAGATTGCCAGTTCGTCAGTACACCCGCGTGCAGCATGTACGAAGAGAGCGCGGGCTGTTTCAGCTTCAAACGGACGATGGAGAAATCTTCTGCTCCAAGGCGCTGGTCGTGTGTACGGGGGGATTCAATCAGCCGTTCATTCCAGATATTCAAGGGTTTCAGAGCTTTCTCGGGCGCAGTTTGCACAGCGCGGAATATCGAAATGCCAATGGCTTTGGTGATCAACGAGTAGTTGTGGTCGGTGCTGCAAACTCGGCTGTTCAAATTGCTTATGAACTGGCCCATGTGAGTAAAGTCGTGCTGGCAAGCAGGGAGCCAATTCGGTTTTTTCCGCAAAAGATACTGGGCCTGGATTTTCATGCGTGGCTGAAATGGTCGGGGCTGGAAAAGACCCGTTGGTTGAGCGACCAAAGTACGCCGGTGCTTGATGAGGGGATCTATCGTCGAGCCCTTAAGCAAAGGTTTTTCGAGCGTAAGCCGATGTTCGAGGCGATAACAGCAACCGGCGTGATCTGGGCTGATGGGCAGCACACTGAAGTCGATAGCCTGGTGTTTGCTACCGGATTTCGCCCGAATCTGGAATTTTTGAGCGGGTTGAAATGCCCTGGCAATGAATACTGGGCTCATCGTAACGGGCTGGCCGAGCACCTGCCTGGGCTGTATTTTGTCGGTCTGCCAAAGCAACGGAACTTTGCTTCGGCGACACTCAGAGGTGTCGGACCGGATGCGTCTTACATCATGCCCAGCTTGATGCGATTTGTTCGCAATTTACCTGTTTAGAAGACAACTTGGTGGTTGACGTATCTCAACCGCAACAACATTTACTCAGTGCGACGAGTCGTTGGTAGGCGCCAGCTGGCGATGAAGCACAGCAAAACAAAACCGCACATAACGACAAGCAGTGCCGACGCTCCAAAGTTTTGCAAAACAAATGCAGCGGCTATCGGGCCGCAGGCCTGAGCCACGAGTACCGGCCTGGCGAGAAGCCCCATTCTTGCTCCGTAGCCTTGCGGGCCAAACAGCGCCAAGGGGAGGGTGCCGCGAGCGATCGTCAGGATGCCGTTGCCTGCGCCGTAGAGTGCGATCGCCACGAAGGCCAACCAGGGCGTCTCTGAGATCAATAGCCCCAACCCGGCCAGGCATAGAAACACACCGACCCGTGCTGACCAGGTCGGGTGAAGGTTTCTGCCGATGGAAAACTCTGCCACCCGTGCCAAGACTTGCGAGGGACCAATCACCATGCCGATGGCCAAGGCCACAGCGGTCGCGATTCCCAGTTGCTTGAGGACATTGAGCAGGTGTACTGAGATACCTGATACGACCAGCGCCAGAGCCGTCAGCATGGCGCCAATCAACAAGAGCAAATGATTGGGGGTCTCGGGGGGAAGCTCGGACGCGCTGGGTGATTCTGTCATGACGGGGTGGGGTGGTTGTTTTGTGCTTCCAGGAATCAACAGCGAGTGGATGGGCAGCCCAATCAAGAGATGAGCAGCCGCGAGAACAAAGCAGGCGTTTCTCCAGCCGATCCAACTTTCCAGTCCTGCGATCACCGGCCAACCTAGGGTACTGGCGAACCCACCTAACAAGGTCAGCCCGGTAATTGACGTTCGAGCCCCTTCGCCGAACAGCCGTCCCAGGGTTGAGAAGGCTGCGTCGTATAAACCCGCCGCCATGGCAACGCCGATCAACGTCCAGGCGACATAGTAAGTGGCAACGTTGCCCGCCAGTCCCATCAGTAGCATGCCGAGAGCCAGCAGCAGTGAGCTGGTCGCCAGGACAGAGCGCCCGCCGTGGCGGTCAATCTGACGACCAACGGCCGGCGAAGAAGCTCCCGCTACCAAAAGTCCCCAGGACAGACCGCCCACCACATTGGTGATGGACCATCCCGTCTCTTTGGCTATCGGAGACGCAAGCACTGCGGGCAAGTAGTAGGTCGAACCCCAGGCGAGAATTTGAGTGAAACCCATCGCCCATACGAGTCTGGAGCGATTGATCGGGGGATGGATCTGTTCTGGAAGTGTCATGACCGACGTGCTCGTTTTTTGTTGTCAGTAACAACAAGCTAGCGCCTTCCTTTGGTCATCGTCAACCGAGAGATCGGTGTTGACGATTCCGGGATACCAGGATTATTGTTGCAGCTAACAACTAATTTGTGACGGTTATGACGAAGCGTAAAAACGATCAACTGACTCAGGATTCCGAGGACCTATACGAAGCGTTGAATCAGTTGGTTCGCGTCCATCAGTTCCGTGATCGTGATCGGATCTGCTGTTACGACGTATCTGTCACCCAATGCTATGCCGTCGAGACGCTGGTCAAAAGGGGCGCACTGCGCCTTCAGGTCTTGGCGGAAGAAATGTTTTTGGACAAGAGCACGGCGAGTCGAGTGATCGATACCCTGGAGCGCAAGGGGTATGTGTCCCGTGTTGAGGATGATGAAGATCGGCGTGCGGTGCGAATCCAGGCAACGGATGCTGGGCGTGAGCTATACGAGAAAATCAGAGCTGACCTGATTGCAGAGGAGCGAGCGATGATCGAGAACCTCTCGGCTGAAGCCAGGCAGGGAGCGCTGAGTTTGCTCAGGCAGATCACGCGGGCCACGGAGATTCGCTGCGGGCTCGTGAGTGAGTGCTGCCCAGCCGTGAAGAGCAAGGATTGAAAGGGAGGAGCTTCCCTTTTTTTGCCAATAATGTTGTTACTACCAACTTAATGGGGCGCCAACAATGCGAGTTCGTCTAGCTGAAGCCAGAGACACTGTTTCAATAGCCGCCATCTACAACCAGGGAATTGAGGAGCGTAGCTCTACGTTTGAAACGACGCCTCGAAGTCCGGCGGACATGCTTGATCGCATCAACTCCATGGAGCGTTATCCAGTGTTGGTCATGGTCGATGAGGCGGATCTGGTGGTTGGGTGGGCAGGACTCAGTAGTTATCGCGCTCGTGCCTGTTACGACGGCATTGCGGATTTTTCCATTTACCTGGATCGCCGTGTTCGCGGCCAGGGGCTCGGTAAGCAGTTACTTCAGTCACTGTTGGAAGAAGCCGAAGTTCGTGGATTCTGGAAAGTCCTGTCACGCATTTTTACCTTCAATCACGCCAGCCTAGCATTGTGCGAAACCTGCGGTTTCCGCCAAGTTGGGGTGTATGAAAAACACGCCTGCCTTGAAGGACGCTGGCTCGACTGCGCGATTGTCGAGCGCCTGTTCCCGAACAATCAGCCAGCCTGAAGAAGGAGTTGATCATGGATAACACTCACCTTCCCGTCGCCATCATTGGAGCAGGTCCGGTGGGCCTGGCGGCAGCCGCTCACCTGCTGGCCCGAGGTCTCACGCCGCTGATTCTGGAAGCTGGCCCGAAAGCGGGGTCCAGCATTGAAGAATGGGCACATGTGAAGATGTTCTCTCCGTGGCAGTTCAACGTGGACAAGGAGGCGGCCAAGCTTCTGCTGGCCGATGGTTGGACTCCACCACCGGAGAACGAGTATCCAACGGGTCGTGAACTGCTGGATCGCTTTGTTCGACCTCTCGCGGACCTCGATCAGATCAAGCGTCACTTGCAGCTCAATACCCGTGTTCTGGCCGTCACTCGCGTCGGTCAGGATGTGATGAAGACTCAGGGCAGATCGGCAGCGCCTTTTTTGCTGCGTGTCGCAGGGCCAACGGGTGAGCAGGATGTGCTGGCCAGCGCTGTCATTGATGCCTCGGGCACCTACCTGACGCCCAATTGGATGGGCGCCCATGGTATCCCTGCCTTGGGCGAGATCGAACATGCAGCACACATCGCGTACGGCATTCCGGAGGTACTGGGTCGCGCCCGGAATCGCTATGCCAACAAAAGAGTGCTGGTGGTGGGTGGTGGTCACTCCGCGTTTAACACCCTCCAGGATCTGGTGCGGCTGACTCAGGAGGCGCTGCAAACCAAAGTGCTCTGGGCGATCCGGGGCAATTCTCTTGAGCGCATTCTGGGTGGTGGTGCGAATGACCAGTTGGAAGAGCGCGGAAAGCTCGGCCTGAAGATTCGCCAGTTACTGAATGACGGCGTGATCGAATTGTTCAAAAACGTCGCTATCGAGCAGGTTGCAGGCAATGGCCAAGGGCTGGTTGTGAAGGCGGGAGAGCAGTTGCTTCCACCAGTGGACGAACTCATTGTGGCGACTGGATTCCGTCCAGACCTGAGCCTGCTCGCCGAGCTGCGTATTGCACTTGATCCCGCGACCCAAAGCGCCGTGTTGCTCGCTCCAATGATCGATCCCAACGAGCACAGCTGCGGGACGGTCAAGCCCCATGGCGCGGTAGAGCTGGCCCATCCTGAGGAAGGTTTGTTCATTGTTGGGATGAAGAGCTATGGCCGGGCGCCTACGTTCTTGTTGATGACTGGGTATGAGCAAGTTCGCTCCGTCACCGCGGCGCTGGCGGGCGATTGGGATGCGGCCAAAAGGGTTGAGCTGGTCCTCCCGGAGACTGGCATTTGCAACTCGGATTTCGAAGAAGTCGATGATCGCTTGAAGGATTCGGCAAGTCAGGCGTCTTGTTGCAGGACTGGAGGAACAATTCCTGAGGTTGCACCTCGTACCTCGCCGGGTTGTTGCAAAGCCTAGTGCACTGCCACCAAGCCCGCCCTCGATGTCCGGGGCGGGTTAGGGGCGACCTTCTTATTTCTTCTGCATGTTCGGGTAGTCCTTAAGCCGAGGAGCGACCTGTTTCTGCGTGAATGACGGACTCATTACAGAAACCATATATATGACGCCGCAGATGTTTGAAGAGTCTCGATAAGCAATTTGCGCAGCTTACGCCTTAATACACGGCTTTGGTTGAAGGTTAACTGCGGAGTCCAATCGCTTTGATGGATTAATGTGTGGTTGGCTCTTTACCTTGTATACGGAAAAACATATATTTGTTAAACCGTATATGAGCTGAGGCTTCACTATGACCAGCAAAGCCCGTGTCCTGTTCGTCTGTACCGCCAACGCTGCCCGCTCCCAGTTGGCCCAAGCGTTGCTGAGGCATACCGACTCAGAGCATTTCGAGGCGTTTAGCGCGGGCACAATTCCGACTCAGGTAGATCCACGCACCCTTGAGGCGCTTTCACACATCGGTGTGAGCACCGAAGGATTACGCAGCAAGTCGATAGACGAGTTTCGTGGTGAGCGTTTCGATTACGTCATCACCTTGTGTGATAAAGCCGCAGCGGAATGCCTGTCTTTATCTGGAGCCGGTGAGGCATTGACCTGGAGTTTTGAGGACCCGGTTACGAGCACCAAACCCGATGCCTTCCGTCACACCCTTCACGAAATCCATGAGCGCATCAAGATGTTCGTCTTGGTCAAAAACAAACACTGAGAAACGATATGGCTGACCATCTGACACCGACCACTGTTTTCAAATGCCTGGCTGACGACACTCGGGTGCGCACGATGATGCTCATCACCCGTGAAGGAGAGCTTTGTGTTTGCGAACTGACCTTTGCGTTGAATGAGAGTCAGCCAAAAGTCTCCAGACACCTCGCGCAGCTGCGCAGTTGCGGTTTGCTGTCGGATCGTCGACAAGGTCAATGGGTGTATTACCGACTGCACCCGAATCTCCCAGATTGGGTCCATCAAGTGCTGACCACTGTGCTCGAAAGCAACAAGCATTGGTTGAGCCCTGACGCCAAACGCCTTGATGAAATGGGCGACCGTCCTGAGCGGGCACTCGCCTGCTGTGAAAGCTAAATCATCTGATTCCGCCTTCGACTACGAGATCGCTCGATGAAAATCCTGTTCCTCTGCACTGCTAACAGCTGCCGCAGCATCCTCTGTGAAGCGGTCTTCAACCACTTGGCACCGGAAGGCATGAAAGCCTACAGCGCGGGTAGTCAACCGAAAGGCGAAGTGCATCCGCTGAGTCTCAAGACGTTGGAAAACGCCGGTATTTCGACGGACGGGTTGATCAGTAAGTCCAGCGATGTCCATGTGAATTTGGTACCTGATTTCGTCATCACGGTGTGCGACAAGGCTGCGGGTGACGCCTGTCCGGTATTTTTCGGGCCGGCCACCAAGGCCCACTGGGGGCTGGCTGACCCTTCGGAATACCTCGGAACTCAAGAAGAGATCGAGGCGGCGTTTGAAGCCACCTTGGAGCAGATCAGAACCCGTATTGAAGCCTTCCTGGCCTTGCCGCTTTCCCAACTGAGTGCCGAACAGCTCAAGGCAGAGCTGGCCCTGATTGGCACGCTGTAACCACAGGAGCAATGATCATGAGTAAAAGCCGCCTTTCCTTCCTGGACCGATACCTGACCCTGTGGATTTTTCTCGCCATGGCCTTGGGCATCGGTTTGGGGAGCCTGTTCGAAGGCTGGCCGCAGTGGCTCAACAGTCTTTCTGTGGGCACCACCAACATCCCCATCGCTATCGGCTTGATCGTGATGATGTATCCGCCTCTGGCCAAGGTTCGTTATGAAGAACTGCCGGAAGTCTTCAAGGACAAGCGCATCCTCGTTTTGTCTTTGGTCCAGAACTGGGTCATCGGCCCGGTGTTGATGTTCGCGCTGGCGATCATCTTCCTTCGAGACCAACCGGAATATATGACGGGCCTGATCCTGATCGGTTTGGCTCGTTGCATCGCGATGGTGCTGGTCTGGAATCAGATCGCGGGAGGCAACAATCAATACGTTGCCGGGCTGGTCGCGTTCAACAGCATCTTCCAGATCCTGTTTTTCAGTCTGTATGCCTGGATTTTCCTGGGGCTGTTGCCGCCCCTGTTCGGGCTGGAAGGCAGCGTGATTGAGACCAGCTTTGTCAATATTGCCGAGTCGGTCCTGATCTACCTGGGTGTGCCGTTCCTGGCGGGCTTCCTGACTCGCAAGATCCTTATCGCCCGTAAAGGTGAAGTCTGGTTTCAGGAGCGTTTCATTCCCAAGATCAGCCCGCTGACGCTGGTGGCACTGCTGTTGACTATCGTGGCCATGTTCAGCCTCAAGGGTGATGTGGTGCTGCAATTGCCGCTGGATGTATTGCGCATCGCGATTCCTCTGACGATCTACTTCGTCGTGATGTTTTTCATCAGCTTCTGGATGGGCAAATTGCTCAAAGCTGATTACCCACGCACCACTGCACTGGCTTTCACCGCCGCAAGCAACAACTTCGAACTGGCGATTGCCGTGGCCATTGCCACCTTCGGCCTGGCTTCCCCGGTCGCTTTCGCCACGGTGATTGGCCCGCTGGTGGAAGTGCCGGTACTGATTTCCCTGGTCGCTGTTGCCCTCTGGCTGAAACGCCGCTGGTTCGATGAATCCAACAGCGCCGTTGCGCAGGACAAAGACTATGTTTGATGACCATATCCCCCAACTTGATACCGAACTGGTTGATCTCCCATCGGCAGACAAGCTTGGTATCGAAAAGACCTCCATCCACAAGCCGCGCATTTTGCTGCTGTACGGGTCGACCCGTGAGCGCTCCTTCAGTCGTCTGCTGGTAGAGGAAGCCGCTCGGCTGCTGGAGCACTTCGGCGCCGAGGCGCGGATTTTCAATCCGTCAGGTTTGCCGCTGCCAGATGATGCACCTGACGATCACCCACGTGTGAAGGAACTGCGCGAGCTGATGCTGTGGTCCGAGGGGCAGGTCTGGTGCTCTCCAGAACGTCACGGCTCAATGAGTGCCGTCTTCAAGGCTCAGATCGACTGGGTGCCACTGGCAATGGGCGCGGTCCGCCCGACCCAGGGTAAAACCCTCGCCGTGATGCAGGTGTGCGGCGGCTCGCAGTCGTTCAACGTGGTCAATCAGCTGCGAGTGCTGGGTCGTTGGATGCGCATGTTTACCATCCCTAACCAATCCTCCGTACCGAAGGCCTATATGGAATTCGACGACAACGGCCGGATGAAACCTTCTCCGTTCTATGACCGTGTCGTTGATGTGATGGAAGAGTTGGTGAAATTCACGCTGCTGCTTCGCGACCGTCAGGACTATCTGGTTGATCGTTATTCCGAGCGCAAGGAGTCGGCGGAAGAACTCATGAAACGTGTTGATCAGCGCTCCATCTGAGGATTTTTTACTGTGCAACAACACCCATATTCAGTACTGCCCCTGACACAGTTCAGTGGCCAATTGATCTTTACCCCGTGCCCAGGCACGAAGGGCACCAAGCCGTTTGAGGCGTTGCAGACCCTCAAGGATGCGGGGGCATCGGCCTTGCTGACGCTGATGCCGACCGAGGAGCTGCTCCAGAACGAGATCGACCTGCTGCCCGAAGAGTGTCAGATGCTTGGCATCGAGTGGTTTCACTTGCCAGTAGAAGATGATCAAGCTCCTGGCGAAGCATTCAAAGCCGCATGGGCGCAACACCATCCGCGACTCAAGCAGCTGCTGACCGAAGGGAAAACCATCGCCATTCATTGCAAGGGCGGCTCGGGTCGTACCGGATTGGTCGCCGCTCAATTGTTGATCGAGAGCGGTGTGCCATTCAGCGATGCCATCCGCGATGTTCAGTCGCTGCGCCCGCGCGCTATTCAGCATCCTGCCCACATTGAATACATCGGCCAGTTCGACACCCAGTCGAACTCCCACTGACAATAGATACAGAGCACAACAACATGACTATCAAAGTTGGCATCAATGGTTTTGGACGGATTGGTCGCCTCGCGCTGCGAGCCGCCTGGAACTGGCCGGAGTTCGAATTCGTGCAGATCAACGATCCGGCAGGCGATGCAGTAACCCATGCGCACCTGATCAACTTCGACTCTGTGCATGGTCGTTGGCACAACGAAGCCAGCGCAGAAGGCGACAGCGTCGTCATCGACGGTAAATGGATCAAAGTAACGGCCAACAAGGCGATTGCCGACACAGATTGGTCGGGCTGCGATCTGGTGATTGAAGCCAGCGGCAAGATGAAAACCGTCGCGGTGCTTCAGGCTTACCTCGACCAAGGCGTGAAACGTGTGGTGGTCTGCGCACCGGTCAAGGAGCAAGGTGCCTTGAACGTGGTGATGGGCGTTAACCAGCACCTGTTCGACCCTGCTGAACATCGCATCGTTACTGCCGCTTCGTGCACCACCAACTGTCTGGCGCCAGTGGTGAAAGTGATCCACGAGAAGCTGGGCATTCGCCACGGTTCGATCACCACCATCCATGACCTGACCAACACCCAAAGCATTCTCGATCAGCCGCACAAGGATCTGCGTCGTGCGCGTGCCTCCGGAATGAGCTTGATCCCAACCAGCACCGGATCGGCCACCGCCATTGCCGAAATCTTCCCGGAGTTGCGTGGGCGCCTGAATGGTCACGCTGTACGTGTGCCACTGGCCAACGCTTCGCTGACTGACTGTGTCTTTGAAGTCGAGCGCGCCACCACGGTCGAAGAGGTGAATCAGTTCCTCAAGGACGCTTCCGAGAATGAACTGAAAGATATCCTCGGTTTCGAGGAGCGTCCGCTGGTGTCCATTGACTACCGCACCGACCCGCGCTCATCGATCATCGATGCGCTGTCGACCATGGTCATCAACGGCACCCAGGTCAAACTCTATGCCTGGTACGACAACGAGTGGGGCTATGCCAACCGCACCGTCGAACTGGCGAAAATGGTCGGTCTGGCAGTCTAAGGAGCGGTCATGAAAGCATTGTCAGCCCTCGCTCCGGAAGTGCGGCAGTACCTGCTCGTGACGGGCAACTACTGGGCCTTCACCCTCACCGATGGCGCCTTGCGCATGTTGGTGGTGCTGCACTTTCACGCGTTGGGCTACAGTCCACTGCAAATCGCGGCGTTGTTTCTGTTCTACGAACTCTTTGGCGTGATCACCAACCTGGTGGGTGGCTACCTCGGCGCCCGGCTAGGCCTGAACCGAACCATGAACATCGGGCTGGGTCTCCAGGTCGCGGCGCTGGTGATGCTGACAGTTCCGGTAGCCTGGCTAACCATCCCGTGGGTGATGGGCGCTCAGGCGCTGTCGGGGATTGCCAAAGACCTGAACAAGATGAGTGCCAAAAGCTCGATCAAACTTCTGGTCCCGGATGGGCAGCAGGGCAAGCTCTACCAGTGGGTGGCGATCCTCACCGGCTCGAAGAACGCACTCAAGGGTGTCGGCTTCTTTCTTGGCGGAGCCTTGCTGGCATTGATCGGCTTCAAAGGCGCCTTGCTGGCCATGGCGGGTGTCCTGGCGCTGATCTGGATCAGCAGTCTGATCCTGTTGAAGAAGGACCTGGGCAAAGCGAAAGCCAAGCCCAAATTTCGCGACATCCTGTCCAAGAGCCGGGCGATCAATATCCTCTCAGCGGCGCGGATGTTCCTGTTCGGTGCCCGCGATGTCTGGTTCGTGGTGGCCTTGCCGGTGTACTTGAGTAGTGTTTTCGGCTGGGACTTCTGGAAGGTTGGCGGCTTCCTGGCGGCCTGGGTGATTGGCTACGGCATCGTGCAATCCTTCGCGCCCCACATCACTGGAAAGAAGCGTGGGCACGTACCGGATGGTCGTGCGGCATTTCTGTGGGCACTGGCACTGGCGGGTCTGCCTGCGGCAATCGCTCTCGGGCTGAACACTGGGCTGTCGCAGCAGATGGTGCTGCTCGGCGGATTAATGGTTTTTGGTGCGTTGTTCGCGGTGAATTCGTCGCTGCACAGCTACCTGATCGTCTCCTACGCCAAGGAAGACGGCGTGTCGCTCGATGTGGGGTTTTATTACATGTCGAACGCCATGGGACGGTTGATAGGCACGGTGCTCTCCGGGTGGGTTTTTCAGGTGTATGGGCTGGGAGCGTGCTTGTGGATATCGAGTGCCTTCGTGCTGCTCGCAGCTTTGATTTCGGTTGCATTGCCACGTCACGCGCTTAGTGAATGACTGTTTTTGGCCGTTTGGAACCTACCGCTATGTTGCAAACGGCCAATACCGCCTTCACGCTCAATGCTCCGTAAATCATATATTGGCGATAATGCTGGCTTAATTCAGATACGGTGATATCGCCGGAATCAGGGCCGTCGGGAGGCCATTGAGACCATGCATTCAATTGTAAGAGCCATTTGCAGCGACTACACTCCAGCCCATGAAACGCTATCTGCGGTTTTGTATCATCTTCATGATTAGCTTGACGCTTCCCCTCAGCGGGATGGCGGGCGTTCAGGCACCGACAGAGCCTTGCCCAATGAAGACGATGGGCATGGCCATGATGGACGACATGGAGATGGACTGCTGCAACGATATGAAAAGCCCGACAGAGCATGGCAAACCCTGCAAGCCGGGCCAGGAATGCAAGACCGGCGGCATGCTGCAAGTCTCGATCCTCAAGCCTCCTGTCACCGTGTTCAGCCCCGTAGTGCTTTCCTTCTTCAGTGATTCCTTACCCGTACAGACCCCGTCCGGGGTATGGCGACCGCCTCGCGTTTGATTCCTGTTCCATATTGAGCCTCATTCCGCATTTAGCGGGATGGACTAGCTGCGCGTATGTCTTTTGACGCGTGCAGTGGATGATCACAGGAATCGTAAACATGAACTCCAAGTGCTATTGCACAGGTTGGTCCCTCATGGCCGGTCTGGCGGCAAGCGTACTGGCATTGCCGAGCCTCGCTGACGCATTGACACTCGATGAAGCGTTGCGGCTGGCCGAAAACAATGCACCTTCGCTGACCGCACAAGACGCCAAAATTCAGGCTGCCAGCAGTGCGGCAATTCCAGCGGGTGAATTACCTGACCCCAAGTTGCTGGCAGGTGTGCAGAACTACCCCATCGGCGGCCCGGATCGCTGGAGCATTGACCAGGATTTCATGACCATGCAAATGGTCGGGGTCAGGCAAGAGATGCCCAACAGCGACAAGCGCAACGCGCGTATTGAGGTCGCCGATGCAGCCGTTGATCGAGCTGCGGCAGAGCGTCGGGTCGAACGCCTGAAGGTACGCCAGTCCACGGCGTTGGCCTGGATCAGCAGCTACTCGGTTGAGCGCAAAGATGCGCTGTTCCAGGACTTCTACAAAGAAAACCGCCTGCTGACCGATACCGTCCGCGCCCAGATTGCCGGTGGCCGCGCTCAACCCGCCGATGCGGTGACGCCCAAGCAAGAAGCGGCTCAACTGGCGGAGCAGCAGGACGATCTGGTTCTCCAGAGAGCGCAGGCCCGAGCGGCCCTCAAACGCTGGATTGGCTCCGCCGCCAACGATAAGCCTGTGGGCAGCTTGCCGGAGTGGCCTGTCGATACCTCAAGCTACGCCCATAAACTGCAACACCACCCCGAGTTGGCAGCGTTTGCGCCGATGACCCGCGAAGCGCAAGCCAAGGTTCGTGAAGCCGTATCGGAAAAACAGTCGGACTGGAGCTGGGAACTGGATTACCAGCGCCGTGGCCGTGAGTTTGGCGACATGGTCAGTGTGCAATTTTCCTGGGATCTACCGCTGTTTCCTGACTCTCGGCAAAATCCCAAAATCGCAGCCAAACAGGCTGAACTCAGTCAGCTTGAGGCTGAGCGCGATGCCCTGTCACGCGAGCACACTCAGCAACTGGAAAACGAACTGGCTGACTATGAGCGCCTGAATCGTGCCGTGCGCCGAAACCAGGAAAGTCTGTTGCCGCTGGCTAAGGAAAAGGTCGAACTCAGCATGGCCAGTTATCGTGCCGGTAAAGGCGATTTAAACGCCGTTGTTGCCGCCCGACGTGAACTCATCGAAGCGCGCCTCAAACAGATCGAGGTGGAAGAGCAGCGGGCGCTGACCAGTGCGCGTCTGTATTTTGCTTATGGGGAGTCCAGCCAATGATCCTTAAAAAATGGAACGGGGCATTGCTGGTAGGCATCTCGCTGGCATTGGGTGTTGCCGGTGGTTATTGGTTCGCTCACCAGGGCGTGAGCGCAGTACCTGTTACCGCCCTGGAACAAAGCCTCAATTCACCGGACGAACGCAAAGCACTGTATTGGTACGACCCCATGTACCCGCAGCAAAAGTTCGATAAGCCGGGCAAGTCCCCCTTCATGGACATGCAACTGGTCCCTCAGTACGCCGATGCCAAAGGGGATAGTGCGACCGTGCGCATTGATCCGAGCCTGACTCAGAATCTCGGTGTGCGACTGGCTACAGTCAGCCGTGGAGTGTTTGCCTCGAGCCTGGACGTAGTCGGTGTGTTGGCGTTCAACGAGCGAGACGTTGCAGTCATTCAGGCCCGTACTGCGGGATTTGTTGAGCGGGTTTATGCCCGTGCTCCTGGCGATGTGCTCAAAACCAATGCCGCCTTGGCGGATATCCTGGTACCGGAGTGGGCTGCGGCCCAGGAGGAGTTTCTTGCCCTCAAGCGCAATGGCGATGCTGGCTTGCTGACGGCCGCCCGCCAACGATTGCGGCTCACCGGGATGCCGGCTGCGTTAATCGCCCAGGTAGAACGCAGTGGAAAAGTCCAACCGAACCTGACCCTCACCAGCCCCATCAGCGGTGTACTGCAAGAGCTTAATGTGCGCGAGGGTATGACGGTAGTCGCCGGCGAGACGCTGGCACGTGTCAATGGTTTGAGTAGTGTCTGGTTGGCCGTAGCCGTTCCAGAGTCAGAGGCTGGATCAATCGTCATGGGGCAAGCGGCCGAAGCGCACTTTCCGGCCTTCCCGGGGGTTGTACTCAAGGGCACTGTCAGCGCAATTCTGCCTGAAACCAACCCGGACAGCCGCACGCTTCGCGTTCGTGTCGAGTTGCCCAACCCGGATGGCCATCTCAGACCAGGTTTGACCGCGCAGGTAAGCCTCAACCGTTTGACGGAGCAAAATGTGTTGTGGGTGCCAGGCGAGGCCGTCATTCGCACCGGCCGACGTGCCTTGGTAATGCTCGCTGAAGACGCTGGTCGCTACCGCCCGGTAGAGGTGCAGTTGGGACAGGACAACGACGGCAAGACGGCAATATTGAAAGGGCTGGAAGAAGGGCAGCAGGTGGTGACCTCTGGCCAGTTCCTGCTCGACTCGGAGGCCAGTCTCAAAGGCATTGTCGCCAGTTCAATGGAAATGTCACCGCCACGTGCAGCAGCCTCCGCTCTTCATGAGGCTGACGGGCAGATCGTTGAGATCAACAGTAAAGACGTCACGCTTGCCCATGGCCCCTTCAAGACGTTGGGCATGCCTGGCATGACGATGACGTTCCCTCTCGCCAGTCCGGCACTGATGCAGGGCCTCAAGGCTGGTGACAAGGTTCGGGTCGCGGTGAGCCAGACCGATGATGGTTTACGCGTTGAGCGCCTGAGCAAATCGGGGAGCCAGCCATGATTGCTGCCCTCATTCGTTGGTCGGTGGCCAACCGTTTTCTGGTGTTGCTGGCGACACTTTTCGTCACGGCCTGGGGGATCTGGTCGGTTCAGAACACGCCTATCGATGCGCTGCCGGACCTGTCGGATGTGCAGGTGATCATCCGCACCCCTTACCCAGGACAAGCGCCGCAAATCGTCGAAAATCAGGTGACCTATCCATTGGCCACCACCATGCTTTCGGTGCCGGGGGCGAAGACCGTACGCGGCTATTCCTTTTTTGGCGACAGCTTCGTATACGTGTTGTTCGAAGACGGCACTGACTTGTACTGGGCTCGCTCGCGGGTGTTGGAGTACCTGAGCCAAATACAAAGTCGGTTGCCGGCTGGCGCCAAGCCGGCGTTGGGACCGGATGCGACGGGGGTGGGCTGGATCTACCAGTACGCACTGGTGGATCGCAGTGGCGGACACGATCTGGCGCAGCTACGCGCACTTCAGGATTGGTTCCTCAAGTTCGAACTCAAGACCCTGCCCAACGTTGCAGAAGTGGCTACGGTGGGAGGCATGGTCAAGCAATACCAGGTCCAGCTTGATCCGCTCAAACTGGCCAGCCTTGGCATCACCCAGACGGAGGTGACCGACGCTATCGGCAAGGCCAATCAGGAAACGGGTGGTGCGGTGCTGGAGATGGCGGAGACCGAGTTCATCGTGCGCGCTTCCGGCTACCTGAAGACGCTCAATGACTTTCGGGCGATCCCGCTCAAGTTGGGTGCGGGTGGTGTGCCGGTGACCCTTGGCGATGTCGCCACGATCCAGTTGGGTCCGGAAATGCGGCGCGGCATCACCGAACTCGACGGTGAGGGCGAGACTGTCGGCGGCGTGGTTATTTTGCGCAGCGGCAAGAACGCTCGCGAGACCATTGCGGCGGTCAAGACCAAACTCGACGAACTGAAAAGCAGTTTGCCGGCTGGGGTGGAAATCGTCACCACCTACGACCGCAGCAAGCTGATCGACCGCGCTGTGGAAAACCTCAGCCACAAGCTCATCGAAGAGTTCATCGTTGTCGCGCTGGTTTGCGGGATCTTCCTCTGGCACTTACGCTCGTCGCTGGTAGCGATCATCTCCCTGCCGGTTGGTGTGTTGATTGCCTTCATCGTCATGCGTTACCAAGGGATCAACGCCAATATCATGTCTTTGGGCGGGATTGCCATCGCCATTGGCGCGATGGTCGATGCCGCCGTGGTGATGATTGAGAACGCCCACAAGAAGGTTGAGGCCTGGCACGCGGCCAATCCTGGGGAGGAACTGAAAGGTGAGCATCATTGGCACGTGATGACTGAAGCGGCAGCGGAGGTAGGCCCAGCACTGTTCTTCTGTTTGTTGATCATCACCCTGTCGTTCATTCCGGTTTTTACCCTGGAAGCACAGGAAGGGCGATTGTTCGGCCCATTGGCTTTCACCAAGACCTACGCCATGGCCGCAGCGGCGGGATTGTCAGTGACTTTGGTGCCCGTGCTGATGGGTTACTGGATTCGGGGACGAATCCCCGGTGAACAACAGAACCCGTTGAACCGGTGGTTGATTCGGATCTATCAGCCAGCCCTGGACGCAGTCTTGCGTCGACCAAAGATCACAATGCTAGTGGCGCTGTTGGTGTTTGTCAGTGCGCTATGGCCAATGTCGCGCTTGGGCGGCGAGTTTCTCCCCCCGCTGGACGAGGGCGATCTGCTCTATATGCCTTCAGCCCTGCCGGGATTGTCGGCGCAGAAAGCGGCGCAGTTGCTGCAACAGACCGACCGCCTGATCAAGACCGTTCCAGAGGTTGAACACGTCTTCGGTAAAGCAGGCCGTGCCGAAACCGCTACCGATCCGGCACCGCTGGAGATGTTCGAAACCACCATTCAATTCAAGCCACACGAGCAATGGCGCCCAGGCATGACCCAGGAAAAATTGGTGGAAGAACTGGATCGAGTGGTACGAGTCCCTGGACTAACCAATATCTGGATACCGCCCATACGAAACCGTATCGACATGCTGGCTACGGGTATCAAGAGCCCCATTGGAGTGAAGGTTGCCGGCACCAATCTGACGGAGATCGATGCCGCGACTCAGGCGGTCGAGCGAGTGGCCAAGGACGTGCCCGGTGTCAGTTCGGCCCTGGCCGAGCGACTGACCGGTGGCCGCTACATTGACGTGGATATCGACCGCAAGGCCGCTGCTCGTTACGGGCTGAACATCGCCGATGTGCAGTCCATCGTGGCCGGTGCCATCGGTGGTGAAAATGTCGGGGAGACCATTGAAGGTCTGGCACGTTTCTCGATCAACGTACGTTACCCACGGGAGTGGCGCGACTCGCTCGGCGCACTGGAACAACTGCCGATCTACACCCCGCTGGGTAGCCAGATCACCCTTGGCACGGTGGCGAAGGTCAAGGTCAGCGACGGCCCACCGATGCTCAAGAGCGAAAACGCACGGCCTTCGGGCTGGGTGTATATCGATGTGCGCGGGCGAGACATTGCCTCGGTGGTCGCCGATCTACGCCGGGTCGTCAATGAGCAGGTCAAGTTGCAGCCAGGCATGAGCCTCAGTTACTCAGGGCAGTTCGAGTTTCTCGAAAGGGCCAACGCACGCCTCAAACTGGTGGTGCCTGCCACGCTGCTGATCATCTTCGTGTTGCTCTACCTGACTTTTGCCCGATTCGATGAGGCCCTGCTGATCATGGCCACTCTGCCATTCGCGCTGACCGGGGGGGCATGGTTTCTCTATCTGTTGGGCTTCAACCTGTCGGTCGCCACCGGGGTCGGTTTTATCGCCTTGGCCGGGGTTTCTGCCGAGTTCGGCGTGATTATGTTGCTCTACCTGAAAAACGCCTGGGCCGAACGTGAAGACCTCGGCGACAGCACTGAGCGCGGTCTGGTGGCGGCGATTCGTGAAGGCGCTGTGCAGCGCGTTCGACCCAAAGCCATGACCGTGGCCGTGATCATTGCCGGTCTGTTACCCATCCTGTTGGGCAGCGGCACCGGCAGCGAAGTCATGAGCCGCATCGCCGCGCCCATGGTCGGCGGTATGGTCACGGCACCCTTGCTTTCCCTGTTTGTCATTCCGGCAGCGTATCGCCTGATGCGTCGCCGTCACCTCCAAGTTGAACCCAACCCCCCTCAAGGAAAAGTCGTATGAAACTGACCCTGATTGCAGCTGCCAGCACCGTCGTTACGCTGTCTTTTTCTGCCTTGGCTGAGGACATGACGGGCATGAAAATGGACGGTATGGAGGGCATGCAGATGAAGCAAGAAACAAAGCAGGCTCCAGTCGCCACCGCCGACGGAACGATCAAGGCTATCGATACTACGAAGCATACGGTGACCATCGCTCACGGCGCTGTTCCAGCTGTGCAATGGCCACCGATGACCATGGCCTTTTCCGTAACGGAGGATCAATTGAAAGGGCTGACAGCCGGAGACCGAGTGTCGTTTTCCTTTCGGTTAGAGGGTGGCCGAGCCACGATTGTATCCATCAAAAAGTGAAATGGCGGTAATGGAAGTAGCCGGAGCGCAATGTCGCGTCGGCTTCTGCCACCCGCTTTTTACGAAAACCAATTATTCAGTAACGTAGCGTGAATGGCCGTTATTGGCTGTGGATTCGATCAATCAATGCTATGACTGAAGCTGCGATAGTGTTTAGTAGAAAGACAGAGCATGGAGAAGGCATATGTAAGACAGCGGATGGAAGGCGCGCTTAGATATTCTGCGGGACGCAGTGAAAAGAAATATGCTTGATAAGCTAGTCGGACATGGCTGGGAAGCGTCCATAGTCCGTGAGGTTGCCGCAGGAGAGTATGTGGTCGTAAAGGCGTCTAGAGGCGGGGCGGAGCGTTCGGCCGCAGTACTCTATTCGTCAGCGACGAGCAACAATGTATACAAGCAACTGGCTGGAGAGGTGTCCGTTATCTTTTTTAACGGACAGCCGTACATGGTTGAGTCATTCGCTTTGGGGTATCCATTCCCGTTAAGCCGATTGACGATTTTCAACCCCTTCTCATCGAATGGAACCGTGAAAGCAGCACTGGAAAGTTTGCTCCTACGACAACGAAAGCAGAAGAGACGAGCATTGAAGAGTTGCAGGCACCGAGGCGAGTGCTGCTTTCAGAAACTCCGATAGAAGCAGTCTGGGCGAGGCTTGCTCAGTTAAAAAGTGCGACTCTTGCTCGAAAGATGGTCGACCGTCGCGCTCAACTTGAAAGCCTAAGTCTTGAGCCGTCGACCATTGTGTCAAAGGGAGAGGGCGTTGCTTTCGCGCTCCGAAATGCCACCGATTATTTCAGTGCCATTGATCGAAGAAATGTCAGTCAACGTGTACTCAATCTGTATTACGGCACAATGTCGTTCGCATTTGCCGAGATGCTTGCTTCACCAGGTGGTCCTCAAACCCTTTCAGAGTTGGAGGCAACAACCAAAAAAGGGCATGGCCTTTATACCCATGATGGCTTAGATGACCGATTTGAGAGTTTGGCCATTGGCGCGCTTGTCTCGGGTTTTTTCCCAAGTTGGGTTAAATCGATGTCTGCAAACTCACTTGTCGCTGCCAAACGGAAACCAGACGGTCTGGATGCACTGAAAGCACTGCCCGTTGAAAGCTGGCTTACGATGGAACAGCTGTTTTCTCGGATACCTGAGGTTGCGGATCTTTTTGAGGACATATTTGAAGGTAAACCTTCTTGGGTTACTCCTGCATACGATCAAGAAAGTAATGGTCGGCACCACCGTGCGACGACGACCTACGCTCTTTTGATAGATGAGTCTGGGCGAATGACTGCGGATGATATTGCTGCTTTTCCTGGGGCAATTCGCGAGATCATCCAAGTTTCGTCTAGGTCATCAGCAAGCCATTTCCGTGTGGCAATTGATCATCCGGAGTCGAGTATTTGGTGGGATGCACTTCAGCTACATCACAGTCCGTTTAAAAGACATGCGCTAATGCTGCCTCTCTTTGGAACGATAAATGAGTATCGAGCGACATGTTTGGTGTTGCTCTATGCGTTGTCCATTCTGGTTCGCTATCGTCCAAGCCTATGGCGGCAGATACAGGAAGGGGAGCTTGATCATTTCAGGTCACTGATCGAGACGTTCCTCTCAGCAGTTGAGCGCATTCTTCCAGAACAGTTTCTGGAGAAAATTACCGGTCAGTCGATCTCTGTACATCAACCCGGCTCGTTTTTTTCCTAGGGGGGGCTGACGATCTTGAGCGTTCCTCCATCCGCTTTCAGTTGATACATTCGGGAAGCCTACCTATCCGATTGAGGCAGCAGGGGTCCAGTGGCGGCGTCTGGTCTTTCTCTTCCCTCCTGAGGTTTTGAGTGTCTAGGATTGCGCCCAGGCACTGGGTGGGCAGGTCAGCTTGCTGCATCGCGGTATCGAGCGTATCCAGAGCCGCGCCCAGGAACGTTGGTTCCTGGGCGTAGCGACGAGCCAGACGCCAGACGCGTTGCTGCCCCGTGCTTCGTCGCTGGCCGATCGGATGCAGGTGCTGGGGTATCTGGCACCCGCGTGATGTCGGCTTACTTCGATCCAGCGCCGATCTGCCAGACGTAGGGCGGTTCGGTGCCGTTGATTTCCCAGTCGCCGATGATGCGTTCCTTGTAGATGAGCGGGTTGTGCGAGGCCGCGGTGCGGGCGTTGCGCCAGTGACGATCGAGGGCCTTGCCGGTGCTGGTGGCCGAGGCGCTGAGGGCGTTGAACAGGTCACTGGTGGCGCGCAGTACCAGGTCGGCGATCACCACTTGGGCCTGGGCCGATTCCAGTTCGGCGGCGATGTTGGCCTCGCGTTCGGCGACTTCGTCATGGGCGAAGCGGCTTTCGTACGCCACCTGCAAGGCGGCCGCCGCGCGCAGGGTGGTGGCGTGTGCGGCGTAGACCTGCGCCGATGCCTTTCCCACCACTTGCTGCACCTGGACGTCCTGGCTGACGTGGCTGGCATTGCCGGTGCTGAAGATGCGCGTGCGCTTGCGCACTTCTTGCGTGATGTCGTGCACCGCGGCACGGCCGGCACCGGTCTGAACCGCCAACAGCACCAGTTGATAGAAGGCCGTCTGGTACTTGAAGCGGGTGGCGAAGTCGAGCAGGTTTTCGGGCTCCACCACGGCGTTTTCGAATACCGAGGTGCCGCTACCGGTGGTGCGCTGGCCAAAGCCATCCCAATCGTCGCTCTGCGTGATGCCCGGTTGTTGCACGCGGACGGCGGCAATCACGTCGGCACCGTTGTCATCGCGCTGGGCATAGAGGTCGATCCAATCGGCGAAGATGCTACCGGTGCTGTAGTACTTGGTGCCGTTGACCACCCAGTGTTCGCCCAGGCGCGAGACGCGAGTGCCGACCTGGCCGATCTTGACGCTGCCGATTTCGGTCCAGGCATTGCCCACCAGATCACCCTCGACAAAGCGCTTGAACCAGGTGTCCTGTGGTGCGTCGACCTGGGCATTGAGGCGGTCTTCGACAAAGGCAAAGTGACCGCGCAACGCCTGTGGCAAATTGGAGTCCGCTTCGGCCAATTCGATCAGCAACTCAAACAGCTGGGGCAGGGAAGCGCCAGCGCCACCGTACTGGATCGGCACACGCACAGCACCAAAGCCGGCTTCCTTCAGCCATTTCACCTGTTCAAAGGGCAGGCTGCGGCTTTGCTCGCGCTCCAGTGCGCCGGCGGCGATGCGTGCAAATATCGGCCGGAAGCGCTCGGCCAGGGCCTGGTAGTCGGTACCGGTGGAGAGGGGGTGTGGCAGGTGTTGTTGCTGGACTGTCATGGTGCAGCTCCTTATGGAAGGCAAGAGAAGCAACAGAGCGGTCGATCTGTTGCGTACTGCTGTCAGTGCACAGGTCGTGCCTGGCGCTGTAGAAGCCGTTTTACAGGGCGTGCGGGGTGTCAACGGCGCTCATTCCTGTCGCCTGCCGGGCAACTTGTTGAAGCGCTGACCGCCCGACAACAGCGGCCCGGGCGGGGCTTCGTGCCAAACGCCAAGAGACAACTGTTGTGAACGCAACAGTTGATCAACAGCCTGTGTGTTGGACGACACTGCGGCGTTTTACGAAAACTTCATAACTAGTTGATTTATATTGATTTATTGAAGTGGCACGGTTGCTGCTCTAGTCCTGGTGCAGGTGCCGCGGTGGCCTCTGCCACCACGAGGACAGGCAATGGGCAACACACTGAAAGTGGTCGCGGTATCCGGGAGCGTGCAGCGGCCTACGCGCACCCTGGTGCTGCTCAAGGCGCTGATCGCCGGTCTTGCGCAACAACTGTCGATCGAGCTGCACCTGATCGAGTTGTCCGAGGTCGGCCCGCAGTTTGCCGGGGTGCTGCGCCGTGAAGACTTGCCCGCTGCGGTCGAGGCCGATCTGCAGGCCATTGAAACGGCCAACCTGCTGATTGCTGCCAGCCCGGTATACCGCGCCTCGTACACTGGACTGTTCAAGCACCTGTTCGATTTCGTCCATCACCAGGCGTTGAACAACGTGCCGGTGTTGCTGGCCGCTACCGGTGGCTCGGACCGCCACGCCCTGATCATCGATCACCAGTTGCGCCCGCTGTTCGGCTTTTTCCAGGCCCTGAACTTGCCCATCGGTGTGTATGCCGCCGAAGCCGATTTCACCGACTACCAGATCACCAGCCCGCAGTTGCTCGAACGCATCGAGCGCGCTGTCGAGTCGGCGGTCCTGAGCCTCAATCCGACTGTTCAACCGGACGCCAGCGCAGCCTGACGTCCCCGGTCAACCCTCACTTCAACGAATCAATGGAGTACATGCAATGAGCCAGGACAACATCAAGTTTGCCTACTGGGTTCCCAACGTCAGTGGCGGCCTTGTGGTCAGCAAGATCGAACAGCGCACTGGCTGGGACATCGATTACAACCGCAAGCTGGCGCAAATCGCCGAAAAGGCCGGCTTCGAATACGCCTTGTCACAGATCCGCTTCACCGCCGGTTATGGCGCCGAAAACCAACACGAATCGGTGACCATCAGCCACGCACTGTTGGCCGCCACCGAGAAGCTCAAGGTGATCGCGGCCATCCTGCCTGGCCCATGGAGTCCGGTGCTGGCGGCCAAGCAGTTGGCCACCATCGACCAGTTCACCAACGGTCGCGTCGCGGTGAATATCGTGTCGGGCTGGTTCAAGGGCGAGTTCCGCGCCATTGGCGAGCCATGGCTGGACCACGATGAGCGCTATCGTCGCTCGGAAGAATTCATCCAGGCGCTGAAGGGCATCTGGACCCAGGACAACTTCAGTTTTCATGGCGATTTCTACCGCTTCCACGACTACACCCTCAAACCCAAGCCACTGCAGCAACCGCACCCGGAAATCTTCCAGGGTGGCAGCTCGCGCGCGGCGCGGGACATGGCTTCGCGGGTCTCCGATTGGTACTTCACCAACGGCAACACTGTCGAAGGCATCAAGGCCCAGGTCGACGACATTCGGGCCAAGGCCGCGATCAATGGCCACTCGGTGAAAGTAGGGGTGAACGCCTTTGTCATCGCCCGTGAAACCGAGGCCGAGGCCCGCGCGGTGTTGCAGGAAATTATCGCCAAGGCCGACCCAGAGGCCGTCAACGGTTTCGGCAGCGAGGCGAAGAACGCCGGTGCCGCAAGCCCGGAAGGCGAAGGCAACTGGGCCAAGTCCACCTTCGAAGACTTGGTGCAGTACAACGATGGTTTCAAGACCAACCTGATCGGTACGCCTGCGCAGATTGCCGAACGCATCGTCGCACTCAAGGCGGTGGGCGTGGACCTGGTGCTCAGTGGCTTCCTGCACTTTCAGGAGGAGGTGGAGTACTTCGGCCGCAAGGTGTTGCCGCTGGTGCGTGAGCTGGAGCGCGAGGCGGTGTCGACCAAAGCTGCGGCACTGGCGTAAGGGACGGGAAAGGTCATGCCGACATTCACCGATAACCCGCAACCCGCCGCGGGTACCTTGCCGCAGTGGCTGCAACAGCAGGCACGTCAGCAAGGGACGGGCGTCGCCCTGCGCCATAAGCGCCTGGGGGTGTGGCAGGTGCTTACCTGGCGCCAACTGGCCGCTGAGGTTCAACGTCTGTCCACGGCCTTGCAGGCGCGTGGTTTTGTGCCTGGTGCGACTTTGGTGATTGTCAGCCGCCCGCGGCCGGAGGCATTGATCGCTGCCCTGGCGGCACAGTGGTTGGGCGGCGTGGCCGCGCTGTTGGATCCGCTGGAAGCTGCGGCCGCGCAGGTGCTGCTGCTGCGTGAGCTGCACAGTGAATGGGTGTTCGCCGAAGGTCATGAGGAGATTCAGCGCCTGCGCGCCGCCGGACTGGCGCCCAGGCTGCTGATTTACGCCGACGGCCGCGGCCTGGCTGAGGTGAGTCAGGCCTGTGACACCCTGGCGTTCGCACAACTGCAGCAGCAAGGCAGCGATCACCGGCTGGAGCCCCAGGCCCGCGCCGAGCGCACAGCCTTTGCTTTCTATCGTTTGGACGCGGGGCAGGGCATCGAGCAGCAGCGCATCAGCCACGCCGAGTTGCTACTGGAAGGCCGGCGCCTGGTGCATAGCGAGCAGCTGGGGCGGCAGGACGAAGCCCTGGCGGCGCGAGCGTTTGCCGCGGGCGGTCAAGCGCGTTATTTGCTGGCGCCTTGGTTGATTGCCGGCTTTCGCCTGAACTTTCCGGAGAACCTGTCGACTCGTGACCAGGACCGTCGTGAGTTGGGCCCGACGCTGGTGGCCGGCACCCGGGAAACCTACCAGCGCCTGCATAACCAGGTCCTGGCCCGCTTGCCGGAGCCAGGCAGCTGGCGCCGACGAATGGTGGATTGGGCGCTGGTGCCGCACCCCGGTGCGCTGCAACGGCACCTGGGGTATTGGCTGATCCGCCGGCCGTTGCGCGATGTCCTCGGCTTTTCTCGTACCCGTGCGCCGTTGCTGGTGGGCGAGGCACTTGCACCGCCAACCCTGGCGTTTTTCCAGGCGTTGGCTATTGAGGTACGCACCTGGCCGGATCCGGCTCAGTGGCACCGCCCCGCGCCGTGGCCAGCTCCGCTGGTCAACGGCTGGATCGAAGACAGCACGCAACCGGCCTGACAAGGACATGATTCATGGCACAGACACAGGCGACAAAGGTTGAACATCTGCTGGTGCTGGAAAACATTGGTTTGTCCTTCAAGGGCGTCAAGGCGGTGACCGACATCAGCTTTGCCGTGGCAGCCGGGGAGATTTGCGCCTTGATCGGCCCCAACGGTGCGGGAAAAAGCTCACTGCTGAATGTGATCAACGGCGTGTACCAGGCCCAGCAGGGACGCATCCGCTTTGCCGGAGAAGAGCACCGGCGCATGCGCCCGCATGATATGGCGGTGCGCGGCATTGCCCGCACCTTTCAGAACATCGCCTTGTTCAAAGGCATGAGTGTGCTCGACAACGTGCTCACCGGACGCACCCTCAAGCGTCGCAGCAACTGGATCGAGCAGGCCCTGCGCATCGGCCGCGCTGCGGGCGAAGACGACCGCCAGCGGGAGGCGGCCGAACGGGTCATCGACTTTCTGCACATCCAACAGTGGCGCGACACCCTTGTCGGCAAGCTGCCCTATGGCTTGCAGAAACGGGTGGAACTGGCCCGTGCCCTGGCCTCCGAACCGCGCTTGCTGTTGCTGGACGAACCGATGGCCGGGATGAACGCCGAAGAGAAGCAGCAGATGAGCCGGTTCATCGTCGACATCAACCGTGAGCTGGGTACCACCGTGGTGTTGATCGAGCACGACATTGGCGTGGTCATGGGCATTAGCGATCACGTTGTGGTGCTCGACTACGGCCTCAAGATCGGCGACGGCCCGCCCGATGAGGTGCGGCAAAATCCCGAGGTGATTGCCGCCTATCTCGGCACGCGCCACTAACCCCCGAGTCGACAGCGCCGCCAGCTATCGGGTGGCAGGGGACTCTTTGCCCGCAAAACAGGAAGGCTCATGGAATTTTTCTTCGAGGTGCTGATCGGCGGGCTGTTGGCCGGGGTGATGTACGCCCTGGTGGCCATTGGTTTTGTTCTGATCTACAAGGCGTCCGGCGTCTTCAACTTCGCCCAGGGCGCGATGGTGCTGTTTTCGGCGCTGACCTTTGTCAGCCTGCTGGAGCGCGGGGTGGCGTTTTGGCTGGCGTTTGTCATCAGCCTGGCGGCGATGGTGCTGCTGGCGGTGGCGGTGGAGCGGGTGGTGTTGCGCCCGCTGGTCAACCGTTCACCGATCACCTTGTTCATGGCGACCCTCGGCTTGTCCTACGTGATCGAAGGGTTCGCCCAAGCGATGTGGGGCGCCCAGGTACATGGCCTGGAACTGGGCATCAGTGACGAGCCCCTGGAACTGGGCGGCATGCTGCTGTCGCCGTTCGACATTTTTGCTGCCGTGACTGCCGCGTTGCTGGTGTTGGCGCTTTCGCTGCTGTTTAACAAAACCCGTATCGGTTTGTCGTTGCGTGCCGTGGCCGATGACCCGCTGGCGGCGTTGGCCGTGGGCATCCGTCTGCAACGGGTCTGGGTGTTGGTGTGGGCGGTGGCCGGGTTTGTCGGTCTGGTGGCCGGCCTGCTCTGGGGCGCTCGGCTGGGGGTGCAGTTTTCGCTGTCGCTGGTGGTGCTCAAGGCCTTGCCGGTGCTGATCATCGGCGGCTTTACCTCGATCAGTGGAGCGATTGTCGGCGGGTTGATCATCGGCGCCTCGGAGAAGCTGGCCGAGGTGTACCTGGGCCCCGTCATCGGTGGCGGTATCGAGAACTGGTTTCCCTATGTGCTGGCGTTGCTGTTCCTGCTGGTGCGGCCGGCCGGGTTATTTGGCGAACGCGCAATCGAGCGGGTTTAAGGAGAGGCGTGATGTTTTATCAGGAAGCCGGTCAGTTCAGTACTCGCTATGCCCAGGACCGCCGGGTATTTTGCCTGCGCCAGGACCGTTATGGCTTGGTTGCCTTGCTGCTGTTGGCCTTTGTCGGTGTGCCGTATCTGGGTAACGACTATTGGTTCAGCGCCATTCTGATTCCGTTTCTGGTTCTGTCACTGGCCGGGCTGGGGCTGAACCTGCTGACCGGCTATGCCGGGCAGTTGTCGCTGGGCTCGGCGGCCTTCATGGCGGTGGGCGCCTTTGCCACTTACAACGTTGAGCTGCGGGTGCCGGGCTCGCCGTTGTTGCTCAGCATGGCCCTGGGCGGGGGAGTGGCAGCGCTGGTGGCGGTGCTGTTCGGTCTGCCCAGCCTGCGGATCAAGGGTTTCTATCTGCTGGTGTCGACCCTCGCCGCGCAGTTTTTTGTGACCTGGGCGCTGACCCGCTTCAGTTGGTTCTCCAATAACAGCGCTTCGGGAGTGATCAGCGCACCGCACCTGGAGATTCTTGGTGTGGATCTGAACTCGCCGGTGGGGCGTTACCTGCTGACCCTGGGCGTGGTGGTGGCGTTGTTCTGGCTGGGCAAGAACCTGGTGCGCAGCGAGCTGGGGCGTAACTGGATGGCGGTGCGTGACATGGACACCGCCGCTGCGGTGATGGGCATTGCGTTGTTCAAGACAAAGCTGCTGGCGTTTGCCATCAGTGGGTTCTTTCTCGGGGTGGCCGGGGCGCTTTGGGCCTTCACCTACCTGGGGACCGTGGAGCCCCACGGTTTTGACCTGAATCGATCTTTCCAGATCCTCTTCATCATCATTATCGGCGGCCTGGGCAGCATCCTCGGCAACTTCCTGGGCGCGGCGTTCATCGTGTTGTTTCCGGTGCTGCTGTCGAACCTGGTGGCCTTGTTGCCGGCCGGGCTGATCGATGCCGGACAGATAGAAAACCTGCAGAAGATGGCATTTGGCGCCCTGATCATTGTGTTCCTGATCAAGGAGCCGGAGGGCCTGGCGCGCCTCTGGCAGAAGTTCCGCGAGCGCGCTCGGTTGTGGCCGCTGCGCTACTAAGCGACTCGGCGTAAGTGCCGGTTGCTCTGAATCCCTTTGGTTGATCCTTCACTTGATTACTTGATAAGGAAAACATTGATGTTGAAACGATCTCTACTAAGTAGCCTCGCCCTGGCCGTCAGCCTGAGCACTGCCACATTGACCGCGCAGGCGGATAACGAACAGTACTTCCCGCTGCAGAGCTATCGGGTCGGTCCTTATGCCGCCGGTGGTACCGGGTTTTTTGGTGGTTTTATCGACTACCTCAAGTACGTCAATGCCAATGGCGGGGTCAACGGCGTCAAGCTGACCTGGAGCGAGTGCGAAACCGAGTATGTGGTCGAGAAGGGCGTGGAGTGCTACGAGCGTCTGAAAAAAGGCCTCAATGGTGCGCCGGCTGCCGCCACTAACCCGCTGTCGGTGGGCATCGCCTATGCCACCCTTGAGCGCTCGACCGCGGACAAACTGCCGCTGATCACCATCAACCACGGCCGCACCGACTCCACTGACGGCAGCGTTTTCCCCTACGCCTTCCCCTTGCAGCTGAACCCGTACTCCGAAGTCTCGGCGATCATCAACTACATCGGCCAGCAGGCCGGGGGGCTGGACCAGCTCAAGGGCAAGAAGATCGTCACCCTGTATCACGGCTCGCCCTACGGCAAGGAAACCAATGAGGTGTTGCAGACCCTGGCCGACAAGTACGGGTTCAAGCTGACCCTGCTGGAAGTGCCCCATCCGGGTAACGAGCAGCAGTCGCAATGGCTCAACATTCGCCGCGAAAAACCCGACTGGGTGATTCTGCGCGGCTGGGGCGTGATGAACCCGGTGGCGTTGAAAACCGCGCAGAAAGTCGGCTTCCCGGCGGATCACATCATCGGCAACATCTGGAGCAATTCCGAGGACGATGCCGCCCCGGCCGGTGCCGCCGCCAAAGGCTTTATTGCGATCACCACGCACCCCTCGGGCACCGATTTCCCGGTCTTGCAAGGCATCCAGCAGCAGGTGGTGGCCAAGGGCAATGGTGACCTGGCCGATCCGAAACGCTTTGGCACCGTGTATTACAACCTGGGGGTGGTGAACGGCATTCTCAACGTTGAAGCCGTGCGCATTGCCCAGGAAAAATTCGGCAAGCAGCCGCTCACCGGCGAGCAGGTGCGCTGGGGCTTCGAGCACCTCAAGCTGGACGATGCCCGCCTCAAGGAGCTAGGTGCACTGGGCCTGGTGCAACCCTTGCAGCTGTCGTGCTCGGACCATGAAGGGGGCGGTGCGGTGCGCTTCCAGCGGTGGGATGGCAGCCAGTGGAAACTGATCAGTGACTGGGTGCAGGCCGACCGTGCCTTGCTCAGGCCGATCATCGAAGCCTCGTCGCACCAGTACGCCAGGGAAAAGGGCATCACACCGCGCGATTGCAGTCAGGACAGCTGAGATGTGAAGCGGGAGGCGTCCCGGTTTTTTGGGGGAGAGCAACATGAACCAAGTACCGATCTTGCAGATCGATGCGATTGAAGTCCTGTACGAACAGGCAATCCTCGCCGTGCGCGGGGTATCCCTGGCGGTGCCGCAAGGACAGATCGTGGTGTTGCTGGGGGCCAACGGTGCTGGCAAAAGCACCACCTTGAAGGCCGCCTCCAATCTGGTGAGGGCCGAGCGGGGCGAGGTGGTGCAGGGGCGGATTATTTATCGAGGCGAGGATGTCACCCGCAGCACGCCCCATAGCCTGGTGGCCAGCGGCCTGGTGCAGGTACTGGAAGGCCGGCATTGCTTTGCCCAACTGACAGTGGAGGAAAACCTGCTGACGGGTGCCTTTGCGCGTCAGGTGTCCCGCGGGCAACTGAAGGCCGATCTGGAGCGTATCTACAGCCAGTTTCCGCGCCTCAAGCTGCGGCGCAAAAGCCTGGCCGGCTACACCTCCGGCGGTGAACAGCAGATGGTTGCGCTCGGGCGGGCGCTGATGGCCCGGCCACAGCTGGTGTTGCTGGACGAACCTTCGATGGGCCTGGCACCTCAGATCGTCGAAGAAATCTTCGAGATCATCCATCAGCTCAATCGGCGCGACGGTGTGAGCTTCCTGATTGCCGAGCAGAACATCAACCTGGCTCTGCGTTACGCCCAGTACGGCTACGTGCTGGAAAGCGGCCGGGTCGTCAGCGAAGGCACGACCGGGCAGTTGGCCGCGCGCAGTGATATTCAGGACTTCTATCTGGGGGGCGGGACAGCAGGTAAAGGAGCTGCTGCTTGACCGCAAGCACCAGTCAGATCGACAGGTTGACCACTTTGACCGTCCGGGCGTCTTGTGCCGGGCGGCGTTTGTTCACCACCAGTTCACCGACCTTGATCAGCATCGCGCGGGTGATGTTGCGACTCAGCCCCAGCAGGCTGGCGGTGTGTACCTGGTTGTAGTGGCTGAAGCGATAGGCCGCGCGCAGCAGCGCTTCCTCGACCCGCTCGTGGAGGGCGCCGCTTTCTTCCTCGAACAGCTTCTGGAAGGCTTGCTGCAACAGGGCGTCGGCACTGTCGTCCTGGACGGTATTGCTGGCGTCCTGGCGTTCGATACGCAGGTTGGACAGGTGCAGGTCCTGAACACGGATCAGATTGTTACGGCAGATCAACAGGGTGTGGTGAATGACGTTTTCCAGCTCGCGAATATTGCCCGGCCATGAGTAATTCACCAGCTTCTGTTCGGCTTCGGTATCCAGCACCACTTCGCCATAACCCAGCCGACGACTGTACTCGGCGATGAAGTGGCGGATCAGCGGCAGGATGTCGCCCGGTCGCTCGCGCAGCGGGCTGAGCTCCAGGCTGACCACGTTCAGCCGGTAATAGAGGTCTTCGCGAAAGTGCCCGGCGTTGATGGCTTTTTCCAGCTGCACGTTGGTCGCAGCCAGCACCCGTACATCGATGGGGATGCTTTTGCGTGAACCCAGGCGAACCACTTCACGCTCCTGCAGCACCCGCAGCAACTTGACCTGGATCGGCATCGGCAAGTCGCCGATCTCGTCGAGGAACAACGTGCCGCCGTTGGCTTCCTCGAACCAGCCGGCCTTGGCGCTCAGGGCGCCGGTGAAGGCGCCTTTTTCGTGGCCGAACAGTTCGGCCTCCACCAGACTTTCGGAAAACGCGCCGCAGTTGACCGCGATAAACGGCTTGTTGCGACGGGCGCTGAGGTTGTGCAGATGACGGGCCACCAGTTCCTTGCCGGTCCCGGTTTCGCCGATGATCAACACGCTGGCGTCACTGGGCGCGACCTGTTGCAGGTGCGCCAGCAGCGCCTGTGATTTCGGGTCTTCGAAGACTTGCGCAGTGGCGCGTATCGAGGTGGCCAGGGCTGGTGAGGGCGGCAGCGTGAGTAGTTGCATGGTCGGGCCTATGAGTAAAAGGACGGAGTGGGCAGCGTCGTGTTGAGCGCCCAGTCACCCAGTTCATGGAGCTTGTAGTCCACGGGGTCGTGCAGGGTCTGGGTACGCAGGTTGCGCCAGTGACGATCAAGGCGCAGCGCGGCATGGGTGGCGCGGGCGCCGGTCACTTCAAACAGGCTGCTGGTCAGGTCCAGGCCGGTGCGGGTGGCGGCGACCTTGGCGGTGGCAATGGCCAAGGCCAGTTGGCCACGCTCCTCGGCGCCGAGCCGGTGCTCCTTGCTCCAGGCTTGGTCGAGCAGGGCGTTGGCGCGTTCAGTGAGCAGGCGCACGCTTTCCAGCCCGACCCAGAATTCGCCATAGTGGCGCAGGACATAGGGGTCCTGATTGGCCTGGCTGACGTTGGCCTTGAACCAGGGGCGCGTTTCCTTGAGGGTGTAATTGCGGGCCTCTTCGAACGCGCCCTCGGCAATGCCGAGGAAGATATTGACGAAGGTCAGTTGGGCGATCAGCGGGCGCAGGCAGGCAAAGGGCGTGCTCAGCGGGCCGGGATCCAGCAGCAGTTCATTCTCTTCCACGCGCACCCGTTCGAAGGTGGCGCTGCCGCTGTCGGTCTGCCGTTGGCCGATGTTGTCCCAGTCGCCGTGCAAGGTGATGCCGGTGCGATGGCTGGGAATGGCGGCGATCAACAGCTTGCCGCTGGTGGATTCATCCAGCGCCGAGGCAATCAGCATTTCCGAATCGGCGGAGCCGGAGCAGAAACTCTTGCGCCCGGAAAATTCGCGATAGCCGGCAAATTTTTTCGACAGGGTGCGGGTGTCCAGCGGGTTAAGAGCATTACCCCAGAACCAGTTGTTGCGCGCGGTCTGTTCGAACCAGGGCTGCCACTGTTCGGGCCGGGAAAACAGCCGTACCGTGGCCAGCATCAAGTGCTGGAAGCCGAACACATGGGCGATCGAGCTGTCGACCCTGGCGAACTCGCGCACCACTTCCAGGGTGTCGCTCCAGCTGGCGCCAAGGCCACCGTATTGCTGGTCAATTTTCATCGCCAGCAGACCGCAGCGGCGCAACTCGTCGCGCTCGGCTTTCGGCGTGCCGCCCAGATGGTCGCGTTCGGCGGCGGTTCGGGAAAACTCGGCGGCGAGCGTCCGGGCGATCTGCAGCGGGGTTTCAAGTCTGGATGTATGGATAGCAGTCACAGGCTGTTCCTCAGGCTGTTTTCCGCAAGTCGGCGGCATTGGCGGTGAACAGCGGTGCGGCTCGTTCGACTGCCAGGCGGATGCGTGTTTTCAGCGCTTCGCTGCTGATCTGGTAATTCGTGAAATCGGCCTCCGAGGCATACACGCCAAGGGGTAGGGTCACCGACTGGAAGAAGCTGAACAGCGGGCGCAACTGATGATCGATTACCAGCGCATGCCGGTCGCTGCCACCGGTGGCGGCCAGCAACACCGGGGTGTCGATCAATGCGTCCTGGCCAATCAGGTCGAACAGGTGCTTGAACTGGCCCGGGTAGGCGCCACGGTAGACGGGGGCGGCCACCACCAGCAGGTCCGCCGACTCAATCGCACTCAACTCGTACTCAACGGTTTCCGGCAGCTCCTGACGGGACATGGCGCTGCCCAGCGGGCGGACAATGTCGCCCAGTTCGATGATGCGGCTTTCGATTGGCAGGTATTGGCTCAGCTCGGCAACGATGGCCTGGACCAGCACCAGGGTGCGCGACGGACGATAGGTTCCACCGGAAACGGCGACGACTTTAAGTGGGGTGCTCATGGGGTCTGTTCCTGTTCGAGTTGCGGGATGTGCAGGCATCAGAGCAAGAGTTGTTCCAAGGTTAAAATAATTATTAAAAACAATAAGATGGATTAACTTGTTATCTCGGCTGCTGTTGCCCGGGCAGCTAACTGTTAAGCGACTGTTGCCTGAGCAACAATGACGCTGCTGTTTACCGGGAAACACTGCGGCATCCATGAATTGAATGTAAATGATCTAAAAATAATAAAATAAATACTTTTTGGTTATTAGCTTAAGGCTTTGTCTGGCCGCCAGTGCCGGGTGAGTCGCCTTTGGCTGGCCTTGGCAGGCCGATATCAGCGGGGAGCGCCCCTAGCAGCGGCCAAGTGTTGCTCAGCCAATAGCGGCTCAGCATCACTGTTGGGCGGGCAACAGTGCGGTCGACCCAAGCGTACGGCATTCACCTTCCACCGTCGCCGCTCAGATAGTTGGGTACGGTGCCTGCAGGCCCGCGACGCAGGGCTTCAGAGCTTCTGGTATGCCTCTTGCTCAGGCACCTGACTCTCCAGCAACAGTGCTGATCAGAGCGCCACATAGTGCTCGTTTTCTACATCTGCCGGCCGATGTGTCGTGCGCCTGGTGATCCAGCCCTGTATTACTTCCTGAGGCCTGTACCATGAGTTTGGATATTTTCTGGTTTCTCCCCACCTCCGGTGACACCCGCTACCTGGGTAAGTCCGAGTCCGGCCGCCCGGCCACCAACCAGTACATGCGGCAGATCGCCGTGGCTGCGGAAAGCCTCGGCTACGATGGCCTGTTGATTCCCACCGGCAGCAGCTGCCTTGACCCCTGGGTCACCGCCGCCAGCCTGGTGCCGGTGACTAGCCGGATCAAATTGCTGGTGGCCTTGCGCACGTCAGTCAGCAGCCCGACCGTGACGGCCCGCCAAGCCGCCAGCCTGGACGAAGCCCTGGGTGGGCGTCTGCTGCTCAACGTGGTGCCCGGTGGTGATGCGTCCGAACTGGCCGCCGAGGGCGTGTACCTCAAGCACGATGAGCGCTACGAGGCCGCCGATGAGTTTCTCACTGTCTGGCGCCGAGTGTTGCAGGGGGAAACGGTCGACTTCGAGGGCAAGCACATCAAGGTGAAGCGGGCGCAGAACTTCTTCCCATCGGTGCAGAAGCCCTATCCGCCGCTGTACTTTGGCGGGTCCTCGCCGGCCGCCCACGAACTGGCCGCCAAACACGTGGACACCTACCTGACCTGGGGCGAGCCACCAGCGGCGGTGGGCGAGAAGATCGCCGATGTACGTGCCTGCGCCGCCAAGCATGGCCGCACGGTACGTTTTGGCGTGCGTTTGCATGTGATCGTGCGTGAAACCAACGAGCAGGCCTGGGCTGCTGCCAACGAACTGATCCAGTACCTGGACGACGAGATCATCGCCCAGGCCCAGGCCAACTACGCAACCATGGACTCCGAAGGCCAGCGTCGCATGGCGGCGCTGCACGGGGGCCGTCGCGACCAGCTGGAAGTCAGCCCCAATCTGTGGGCCGGTGTCGGCCTGGTGCGCGGCGGTGCCGGCACTGCCTTGGTCGGTGACCCGCAGACCGTCGCCGCCCGGCTGCAGGAATACGTCGACCTGGGTGTCGATAGCTTCGTGCTCTCGGGTTATCCGCACCTGGAAGAGGCCTACCGCTTCGCCGAACTGGTGTTCCCGTTGCTGCCCGGCAAGCAGGCAGTGACCGTCAATGAAGTACTCACGGGCGGAGCCTTTGATGTACGGGCCAAGGCCAAACAAGAGGAAACCGCAGTATGAAAGTGATCGACATGCGCTGCCGGCCGGCCTACCTGCACGACTTCTTTGGCGCCAATCCCGGCTCGGCGGGATACGCTACCGCGCGCTGGCTCAACCGCCGCGTTGGCACTCGCGGCAGCGACGAGCATTTCGCCGCTCACTGACGCCAGAAGGCTTTATTGCCGAAGTGCGTGAAGCCGGTTTGAGCCAGGCGGTGGTGGTGGGGCGACACACCCCCGGCCAGCACCTGCCGAATGATCTTATCCACGCAATCACCCATCCCCATCAGGAGTTGCTGGGCATCGCCGGCATTGACCCGACGCTGCAAGGCGTCGATGGCTCCATTGCCGAAATCGACCGGGCGATCGATCAACTCGGCCTGGTCGGCATCGGCCTGGTCGGCATCGGCCTGGTCGCCCTCGACCAATAAGGCCCGCCAAGGTTGGCGCTTTCTGGCCCAGCTGAACATCTGGGTGAGGTCGGCGAAGAAACTGATGGCTTGCCGGTGAGCGCCGCGGTTGACCACGGTGCGGATCAGCGCCCGAACATCGTGTTCCGACACACTGCTCACCGCCGTTTTGCCGAGGGCCGGGTATAGGTCCTTGTTAAAACGGCGCTGCAACTCGGCATTGCTGTCTTTGCGCGTCACGCCATCCAGCAACCAGGCCTTGGCCAGATCCTGGACCGTCAGTGTTTGCACCTTCGTCGTTTTTACTTGTTCGGCCTCTACGTTAGCCGCGGCGTATGCCTGTGCCTTGGCGGTTTTCTTGTGTTCGTTGGGATTGATCTGCTCATCAATGAGCGCCCTGGCCTGGTTACGCGCCTTACGGATGTCCGTCGGGGATTTGCGCGGCCAGGTTCCGCAGGCGTACTCTTTGTTCTGCTCGCCCCAGCGATACCGATAGAAAAAGCTGACCGACACACCGTCCTTACGCACGGAGATTCGACCGGCGAGATTGCCATCCTCCCGGAGGATTCGGCCGGCATCATTGGAGGTCAGCGACTCGAGTTCTTTGATGGTAATTTTGGCCATGAAATGGACTCCCCCTACTTTTCCCCCCCACAAAAACGTCGGCTCTTGATGGACGTTACTGGACTCTCGTGGAGCAGAACACCGCTGGAGCTCAAGCAAATACTGGCTTGGAAAAATCCAGAGTAAAATTTTTGGATCTTTCAAGAAATATGAAAAAGGAGATGGGGTGCTAGGGGTCGAGTGTTCGAATCACTCCGTCCCGACCATATAATTCAAGGGGTTGCGAGATTTTATCTCGCGACCCCTTTTATTTTTTTGGTTTTTACCCCTGCAAAACGACTGGCTCTGGGTGGAATCTTCAGCAGATATCAAGGCCGGAATGTGTCCTGGGGGAGGGCTATGGTCCCTGCTTTATGAGTGAATTGACGACTGTTTTTGGGATAATCCCTGTCGCATGTTAACGGTGCTATTGGCCGGTTTCTGCCTTACGTTACCGGCCGAAATTAATTCGGTTCCCGCCGTGGATCGACGCGTGGTAAGCGTCGGCGATCGAGGAACTAAACGGTTCTGACTGCCAAAGCTTTTTGCCGACGATACAGAATCGTCGTCGCCGTGAACCCGCACACCGCCGCGAACATCAGCCAGTAGGCAGGTGATGCCTTGTCGCCCGTGGCCTGGACAAGCAGCGTCGAGATTGCCGGGGTAAAACCGCCAAACACCGCGGTGGCCAAACTGAAGGCCAGTGAAAACCCGACCACCCGCACGTTCTGTGGCATGACTTCGGTCAGTGCCGCGACCATGGCGCCGTTGTAAATGCCAAAGAAGAATGAGAAGTACAGCAGAACAGCGAGCAGTCGTTCGAAACTCGCCGCCTCTGCCAGCCAGTGCATGGCGGGATAGGCGGTGAAGATGCACAGCAACGATATCGCCAGCAAGAGTGGCCGACGGCCAATGCGGTCGGAGAGGGCGCCGCCGATAGGCAGCCAGATAAAGTTGCTGATGCCGACCAGCAGTGTGACCACCAGGCTGTCGGTGGTGCTCAGGTTCAGAACTGTCCTGCCAAACGTCGGTGTGTAGACCGTAATCAGGTAGAACGTGGTGGTGGTCATGGACGCCAGCAAGCCGCCCGCCAGTACGGTGCGCCAGTTGTCACGCATCGAGCGAAAAACTTCGCGAGTTGTTGGACGATGGCTGCGAGCAGTGAAGGCAGCGGTTTCTTCCAGTGAGCGGCGAATAATGAAAATGAACGGGATGATCACGCAGCCAATGAAGAACGGAATACGCCAGCCCCAATCGGCGATTTCAGCGGCTTGCATCGTGGCATTGATCGTGTAGCCCAACGCCGCCGCGACGACGATCGCCACCTGTTGGCTGGCCGATTGCCAACTGGTGTAGAAACCGGTGTGACCAGGGGTGGAAATTTCCGCCAGGTACACGGAAACACCGCCCATTTCCGCGCCGGCGGAGAAGCCCTGTAGCAGCCTGCCCAACAACACCAGAATCGGTGCCGCCACGCCGATGGCGGCATAGCCCGGCACCAGGGCGATCAATACGGTACCGGCGGCCATGATCGACAGCGTTACGATCAGTCCCTTGCGACGGCCCACCTTGTCGATGTACGCCCCCAGCACAATGGCGCCTAACGGACGCATCAGGAATCCGGAGCCGAATACCGCGAAGGTCATCATCAGCGAGGCAAACTCGCTGGTGGCTGGAAAGAAAGTCTGGGAGATGTAGGTCGCGTAGAACCCGAACAGAAAGAAGTCGAACTGCTCGAGAAAGTTACCGCTGGTGACCCGCAAAATGGCGCCTAATTTGGACCCCTTTGCTCGGGTTGTTGCCGTTGTCGTTTTCATCATGGCTACCGTTATGCTCACTATTGTTTTTGGAATGAGTGCTTTAACCGTCAGTCGCTGCCGGCGTTGATCGGGTTGGGTTGACGCTTCTCGATGGCGTGTTTGAGCAGCGCTGCGCTGCGGAATATTCCATGGGCGAATTTGCTGTAGGGCATGGTCAAGAAAAACGCCATGACCAGACCGAGATGGATAGCCAGCGTCAAGCCCAGAGCGCTGGTTTCACGCAAAGCCAGTAGCGCCAGGCCGCTTGCGCTGACCAGAAACAGCAGCGCGATGAAGCCGCGATCCATGGGTTTTTGGTTCTCATCGCCGTGCGCAGGGTTGCGACGCAGGTTCAGCCAAAGAAGACCCGCCGGGCCGATCAGCAGGCCGATGCCACCGGCAATACCCAACATCACCGGCAAGCTGAAGATCGGATAAGGTGCCGACCACTTCAGCAGATAGTGAAAGAGCGTGGCGACGCCGGTGGCGGCGAAGCACAGCATGAAACCGTAGAAGGTGAGGTGGTGGAATCGGCGTCGCCACAAGGTGAATTGATCGTTGGCGTTGTTGCAGCCTTCGCCATGGCCGCCGTCCAGGTATTTGAGCTTCGCGACGTTGGCCGTAGCCTCCAATGCAGCGGACGTTTTCAATGGCAGTGGCGCTGCGACCGGTGAAACGTTGCGCCAGAAGCGCCGTACCCCCAGGGTCAGGGCAAGTACCGCAAAGCCGAACACTGAGCCGAACATCAGCGCCAGGGTGTTATGCGGGAAAATCTTGTAGAAGTCGCCCCCGGGAATGGCCGTGAACAGGTTGCCCATGAGCATCAGGGTCAGGCATAAAAACAAGGTCAGCCCCCCACCGGAAGCCAGCGCCAGGGTCAGGCCGTTGCGCTGATACAACTTGCCCATCACTTGCGGCCAGGCGTATTCGGCGTAAGTATCCAGGCGCACTTTGGCCATGGCTTTGGGTATGTTGACGTCGAATTCGTGTGGGGCGGCGTACTGACAGGCGTGCAGGCACGCGCCGCAGTTATGGCACAAGTTCGCCAGGTAATGGATGTCGGCCTGAGTGAATTCCAGGCGCCGGGTCATCGCCGGAAATACCGCGCAAAAGCCTTCGCAATAACGGCAGGCATTGCAGATGGTCATCTGCCGCTGGACTTCACTTTCGTCAAGATTCAACACCGGGATCAACCCGCCCGACGCTTGGGGATCAAACAGTTGCATGTCGAGACTCCGTGTTTGCAGATGAAACGCCAAAGCCCACCGAAGCGGCCGCCTGCACACCGGCGATGCGGCCAAACGCGGTACCGATGGCCATGCCGATGCCGGCGGTGTAGCCCTTGCCCAGAACATTGCCGGCCATCATTTCTCCCGCGACGAACAGGTTGGGGCTCGCGTTGCCGTTGAAATGCACGGCAGCAGTTTCGTCGGTGGCGAGGCCGAGGTAGGTGAACGTGACACCCGGTTTAAGCGGGTAGGCGTAGAAAGGTGGTTTCACCAATGGCCGCGCCCAATGAGTTTTGGCGGGCATCAGTCCTTGGGTGTGGCAGTCGTCCAACGCCGTGTGATCGAACGTGCCAACGCGGCAGGCGCGGTTGTAGTCCTCGACAGTCTTGACGAATTTTTCTTGAGGAAGCTTCAACTGGCGGGCAAGGTCTTGCAGAGTATTGGCGGTGGTGCCGGGAAAGACCGGCGGCATGAAGCGGCCGATGGCTTGTTGATCGATGATCGAATACGCCTGCTGACCGGGTTGTCCGGCCACCAGACGTCCCCAGATCGCATAACGTTTTGGCCAGAAATCCTCACCTTCGTCGTAGAAGCGTTCGCCATCACGATTGACCACCACTCCCAGCGATACGCAGTCGATTCGGGTGCAGATGCCGCCGTCGTAGAGCGGCGCGCGGGCATCAATCGCGACCATGTGTGCTTGCGTCGGATCGCCGATCACATCTGCGCCAAGGTCGAGCATGCGCCGTAGCAAAATGCCGGTGTTGAATCGGGTGCCCCGGATCAGGAAATTGTCCGATGGCCATTCACCGCGCTCGTTCTGACCCCAGGCTTCGCGCAGCCATTCACGGTTGGATTCGAAGCCGCCGGCCGCCAACACGCAGGCCCGGGCTTCAATGCGTTCTGCGGCGAAACGCTGGCCATCGACCTCATGTTCGCCCACATGGGCGGCGACGAATTTCCCCTCATCCAACTCGATGTCGGTCACTTGCGTGTTGTAGCGAACTTTTACACCCAGGCGCTCGGCGCTGCGGAAATACGCATTGACCAGCGCTTTGCCGCCGCCCATAAAAAATGCATTGGTCCGCGCCACGTGCAGCGCGCCGGACAGCGGTGGCTGAAAATGCACGCCGTGTGAACGCATCCAATCGCGGCAAGAAGACGATGCCCGAATTGCAATGCGTGCAAGCTTTTCATCCGTGAGGCCACCGGTGACCTTCAACAGGTCTTGCCAGTATTCTTCTTCCGGATAGGCATCGATCAGCACGTCCTGCGGTTCGTCGTGCATGCACCGCAGATTACGGGTGTGTTGGGAGTTGCCACCGCGCCAGATTTTCGGAGAGGCTTCCAGCAGCATCACGCTGGCGCCCGCTTCTCGCGCCATCAGAGCGGCGCACAAGGCTGCGTTGCCACCCCCTATGATTAAGACATCGATCATTATCGCTCCTCGATTGGCAAGGAAGCGGGAACGAAGTGCTCCTTGCGAGTGGGGAGAACGATAGGGTGGGGAAGGAGTGGCCGAAAGGCTGCTTTTGACGCGGGGTGTTTAGTTTTTCTAAAGGCTTTGTCGTCAGGAGAGACTTATGTGTCCGGGGTTGAAGGAGGATTACGCGTCTACCCCTTCTATCCACGTAGCTCCAGGCCACTGTTTGTCGACGACCAACTGTCGCGCCACGTCGACGATGACCAACCGCGTTGCCAGCGCCGCCGGAGAGAGTTCGTCGTCAGCCAGCGTCGCCAGAAGATTGCGTCGGCCCACATGGGGATCGGCAATCCTGATCAGTGAAAGTCCGGACCCGTCTTTCAATGCAGCGGCCGCCCCCGGTTGTATCGTCGCCGCATGACCGGCCCGAACGGCGTTCATCAAAACAGCGAGACCGTCGACTTCCATAATGACATTGGGTGTTAGCCCGACCCGCTCGAACGCGCTCATCAATGCCGAGCGCAATCCATGTTGCGCGCTGGGCATCACCAGCGGCAGGCCGCCAAGGTCGGCTAACTGCACGCTGTCACCAGAGGGCGCTTGTGGCAGACTGGGCGAGGCAATGACAAACAGCTTTTCATCCAGCAGCGGAGTCACGCTCCAGCGTTTACCCCCTTCGAGCTGGAACAGGATGGCCAAGTCGATTTGCCGTGCGTTGAGCTGCGCCGCCAAGTGGCCGGAAAGCATTTCCACCAAATGCAGTTGTATGTCCGGATAACGCGCACGCATTGCGTTGATCAACGGCAACGCGAGCACCGTCGCGGTAGTCGGTGGTAAGCCGACGCTGACATAACCGCTCATTCGCCCGCGATGGGCGGCCATGATTGCGTTTTCCGCCTGGCGTAGCGTCAATTGGGCATGGTGTAAAAACGCAAATCCGGCGCTAGTGGGCGTCACGCCGGTAGAGGTTCGATTCAGGAGGCGGGTGCACAGTTCGCTTTCCAGCTTGGAGATTTGCTGACTGAGGGCTGACACACCAACGTCCAGTTCAAGTGCCGCACGCCCCAGGCTGCCAAGCTCGATGATTTTTACGAAATAGCGCAGTTGTCTCAATTCCAATGTGGCTGCTCCCCGCGAATTTGTTATTCAAATACCTGAACGATTGCCACGCAAGTTACGAAGCCCGAAGAGGCAGCATTGTCGCAGGTTTGGGTTGACCGTTGAGCGCGTGCGCTTTGTCGAGGACTGGTAGCGGTTGACCCGAAGCTGTCATCGAGACTGTGGCCACTGATCCTGGATTTCATACCAGGGCACCTTGGACGTCACTTCGACATGTTGCTGCTTGTCGGTAGTAAAGGTCGTGTCTAGCGAACCCAGCGCTATAGATATCCAGTCTGCGTATTCACCCCGGCTTTGCGACCAGAACAGCGACGACCCGCACTGGCCGCAGAACTGACGAAGCGCTGATTCGCAAGAGCGGTAAGTCGTGATGCACTCCGCGCCCTGGATGATATGCAGGTCAGTTCGCAGCACGCTGCCATAGCTGGCAAACGCTGCCCCATGACTTTTACGGCATTGGTTGCAATGGCAATGTGAAAGCGCTTTGGGGCGTGATTTGATTTCGTAACTGACGGCGCCGCAGAGGCAGCTGCCTTGGAAAGTGCCGGTCATTTTTTGAGGTGGCCAGGTAACTAAACGGGTCAATTTAAACGTTGGCACGAGGAGTGTCGAATGACTGCTCCTGGCCGATTCTGTTGAAAAAGTCGGCCATGGTTTGCGCATCGGAAAAGTACGCGTCCGAGATTGAAATCTTCACTTTTGGCAGAGGCTTCCGGACTCGGATTTCACGTAGCAGCCTGCAAAAAAGGCGTCTTCACCAGTCAATGATCAGGCAGTTTGGTCAGACCGACTTTTTCAACAGAATCGGCCAGAAGCGGTCAGTAGCTCAAAACACTTAAAAACCACTGGTTGCTAAAGTAATCAGGATCCGAAAATAGCTCACTCGGTCGAAGGTACGGATGCTTTGCTGCCCAAGCGGATTAGTTCATTGGAGAAACACAGGCCGACGATGATCAGTGCCGTTCCCGCGTACAGGCTTTCGCGCGGTACTTCATTGAGCGCCACAAACGCCAGCAGGGCGGCGAACAGCGGCTCGGTCAGTTCCAGCGCCTGCACTTGGGATGGCTTGAGATACTCGATGGCCTTGGTGGTGCAGAAGAAGCCGAGGATGGTCGGCAGCGCGGCCAGCGCCAGCAGTGCGGCGATCGCCAGCGGCGACAGCTCGCCGATCACGAAATCATCGGCCGCGGCCGGCATCAGCAGGTACAGGCTGCCAAAGAACAGCAATTGCCGGGTGAAGTGCAGTCCCCCCGACACGCCCATCCGCTTCATGGCAACCGAAAACGCCCCATAGCCGCAGCCAGCCATGGAGGCTAGCGCAGCACCTTGCAGGGTAAAGCCCTGCTGCAGGTCGGCGCCGAAGATCACCGCGATCCCGGCGATAGCCAGTGCGGCGCCCACGGTCGCGTTCGCGGTGATGGCATCCTTGAGAAAAATGCGCCCCAGAATGATCGAGGAAATCGAGGCACTGGCCATCAGCACCACCACCACACCTGCTGCAGCGTAATGTCGATAGGCGGACGTTTCGAAGTGGAACAGCACAAAGATGCCAAGGAACGCGCAGATAGCCGCCTGAGTCCATTTAATCGGGGCTAACGACTTTGTCGCCCCCAAGGGAGAAGTCAGAGGGCTTAGCCCTTGGTTATGCAATATGAGTTGACGAACGTTGCAGTGTGCTGCAAAGACTGACGTATATCCGGTTTGGCTATTCCATACCTGTTGGCAAATTGCTCGACCGCCGCTGTATCAAAACGAGTGGTCTGGATAAAGTCCAAGGCTTCGGGTTTTGTATTCAAAATCCGCGCGACGGGAGGAATACTCAGTAGCAACTTCAGCAATCGGAGTGAAATGTAATGCTTGGGAGACTTTAAGCCCAAAGGTTGTGCCACCTGTACCAGGAGTTCTCGCAAATTGGGAGTTTGGTCATCAAGCGCCAGCAGTTCCTGACCCACCATGGCAGGATCAAAAGCACAAACCGCCACCAGTTCAACCAGGTAATCCACGGTGACCAGTGGCAGCCAGTGCTTGGCGGTACCAGGCACTGCAGTCAGCTTTCCCTGCACAAGGTTGCGTATCAGCTCCACTAGCGGCTGACCGTCAACGATATGCCCCGTGCGGCTGTGGCCACAGACCGTCGCGGGGTGGACAACGGTAATCTCCCCACCCTTGGCGGACATGACCTCCAGGGTCGCAAAATGCGCCTCCAGCTTGCTCGCCTCGTAACCACCGACATGCCGGTAGACGGCAGGCCAATTCGTCAGCTCCGGATTACGAGGATCAATCCCGATGCGTTGCAGATGTTCATGATTTTTCAGCATGTAGCCGCCGATCATCACTAACCGGCTTTTTTGCTCAGCCGCCAACAGCGCCACGCGCTTTGCCCCTTCTACGTTCACCGCACGAGATTGCTCCACTGAAAGTCCCCAGGCGAAGTGGGCGCCCAGGTGGAATACGACGCTGGCGTGCCTTAGCACTTCTCGATCAGCAAGACTCAGCCCCAGGTTGTCCCGTTCCAGATCGCCAGCTACGGCAAATACCCGGGTTGCGCACCCGCCCAAATTGTCGATTTGCTCCCGCAGTTCAGCTAGTCGCTCCGGGCGACGCATCAACACCCGAATGGTGTGACCTTTTGCACTCAGGTACGCCACCAAATGTTGACCGATGAAACCGGTACCCCCCGTGACAAAGCACTCCACGCTCATTTCCCTGTTCCTTGTTTAAGGTGAGGAACCAAGCGTAAACTATCGACCCAACTCTATGGTCAAGCGGTGTTTTCATGAAAATCGGCGAACTCGAGGCCCGCAGCGGTGCCAGCCGCCATACGCTACGTTACTACGAGCAAATCGGCCTGATCTCACCGCAGCGGCGAACTAACAACTATCGCGATTACACAGCGCAAACTCTGCAGGATCTGGACTTTATCCAGCGCGCGCAAAGCATGGGGTTTTCCCTGGGGGAAATAGGCGAGATTCTGGATGCGCAGCGGAACAAGCTGATCGATTGTGCTGACGGCGCCAAGCTAATTGAAAAGAAGATGGCAGAAGTCAAACAGAAAATCGCCAACCTCCAAAGTATTTATCGGTATCTGGATGAAGAGCGTGCAAACCTCGAAGCCAGTGCTGCCAAACAACTTGAGCTTCAGCAGTTGAACAACTCTTCCAACTGAACGGTCAGCATCTAGAGAGCGGAAGCTGCAGCCTGCTTCAAGTTTCAAGCCCCCTTATGCATTTTCTAAAGCCTTCTGGCCAGGCCCTGGACAGCAAACGTCCGCCCAACAGACCTTGCGTGGTTAAACGGGCGCCCATCTATGCGGCAGCAACTCGGTAATCTGTATCCGTCCGGCGGTGTCCTCTAGCCCGCCCTGAAAAGCTATGGTATCCGCCCTTTGGGCGAGTCGGCGAAACAGAGTGACTCGTGTAGTGGTCTGTCTGACTGGAACAATCGGCGCCAAGGTATTGATGCCTCGTCTGCACGTCAGAGATGACCGAGATTGGCCTATCTCTGACGGTCGTATAGATGGCGAGTCATGGCAGCAGCAACTGTTGAGATTAGAAGCCGCCACAGACACCGTGGGCCTTCTGCCGAGAACGTATTTCCAGGGAAATGAACGTTTACCCGATTTGTGTCTATAAGGAAGAAGTCATTCCGGCGTCATCAGCACTGCTAACGTCATGTTGATGAATTCCTCGTTCTTGCTGATCGTTGCCAGCGCGCTGCGCACATTGCCTCCAATCTCACCCGAGCCGCGCTGCTCGACCCACATCGTCAGCTCCATGATGGCGGCTTCGAGAGCCAACTGTTTTTGATTGATCTTGAAGAGTAGGGAAGGGAGTAGGTCTGCGTTCGACATCGTGATTCCTCCGTGAAAGAAGTCAGCGTAGCAGGAGGGCTAACTGAGGGTGGGAGATAGAGTCACGGTGCGCACTCGGCTTTATCAGTTACCTTGAATGCTCAGCATTCACTGGGGAGCATGGAGCGTTTCACTCGGCCCTAACCCTATAGCGTCGGCACTCGTAATCTGCTGCAAGTGAGGGTCTATAAAAACCTAACACCGGCGAAGTGGTAGAAACCAAAGGCGGCAATCACAAAACGCTGAAAGAGTGGAAAGCAGAACAGGGCTCCGCGACTGTTGAGTCCTGGCTGAGCAAGTGATTTTGGATTGTGTCTAGTCCTGAAATAGGTTTACACCTGTTTCAGCCTCAAAACGCCCGATGCACCGCATCGGGCGTTTTGTATTTCAGCGACAGATGAGGCCGCTCGTTGTTATAGATCTGCACCGACTCGTTCACCATCCGGACGGCCTCTGCAAAA